>NZ_JBIISY010000190.1:0-11658 GCF_044340795.1 Tardiphaga sp. | reverse complement strand
ACTTCGGTCTCGAGCGACTTGTTCTCTTCGACGGTGATGACGCCTTCATTGCCGACCTTCTGCATCGCCTGGGCGATCATCTTGCCGATGGCGGCATCGCCATTGGCCGAGATGGTGCCGACCTGGGCGACTTCAGCGGAGGAGGCGACCGGCTTGGCGCGCTTCTCGATGTCCTTGATGACGGCGGCGACGGCGATGTCGATGCCGCGCTTGAGGTCCATCGGGTTCATGCCGGCGGCAACCGACTTGGCGCCTTCACGCACGATCGCCTGGGCGAGCACGGTGGAGGTGGTGGTGCCGTCGCCGGCATTGTCGTTGGTCTTCGAGGCGACTTCGCGCAGCATCTGCGCGCCCATGTTCTCGAACTTGTCCTCGAGCTCGATCTCCTTGGCGACGGTGACGCCGTCCTTGGTGATGCGCGGGGCGCCGAACGACTTCTCGATCACGACATTGCGGCCCTTCGGACCGAGCGTGACCTTGACGGCGTTGGCGAGGATGTCGACGCCGCGCAGCATGCGGTCGCGTGCGTCGCCGGCGAATTTAACGTCTTTGGCTGCCATGTGATGGTGCTCCTGATGGATGAAATTTGTACTCCGTCATGGCCGGGCCTGACCCGGCCATCCATCTTCGAGCGGGGCCCGGAGAAAGATGGGTCACCGGGTCAAGCCCGGTGACGACGTGAGAGTGTGCGGAGAGGGAAGGGCTGTTAGCCCACCACGCCCATGATGTCCGACTCCTTCATGATGAGGAGTTCTTCGCCGTCGAGCTTGATCTCGGTGCCCGACCACTTGCCGAACAGCACCTTGTCGCCGACCTTGATGTCGATCGGGATCAGCTTGCCGGCTTCGTCGCGGCCGCCCGGGCCGACGGCGATCACCTGGCCCTCGGAGGGCTTTTCCTTGGCGCTGTCCGGGATGATGATGCCGCCCTTGGACTTTTCTTCAGCGGTGATGCGCTTAACGACGACGCGGTCGTGCAGCGGACGGAACTTGGTCTTGGCCATAGGGAATTCCTCTGGTTGGTTGTAGAGTACACGGCCTCGGCGAGGGCAAAGGCGCCCCGCGCCGGTCGGCGCAGGGTTTAGCAATCCCGCGCCAAGAGTGCTAATCAGGCGGTTCGGGATATGGCCGAACGCCAGATGAGTCAAGCAAGGCCCGCATCGGCCTTGGGCCTTAAGCCTCTGGCGAATAAAGAGGGTTAAGGCCTTGGTGAGGCCAATATGCAATGGTCTGGAAACCATGTCGGCGTTACGCCGTAATGACATAGGCCTCCTGCGAGGCGGATGTTTTGACAGGTATTTTACGCTTCGCTGCTTGGGACGGGCAGTCGGGGATGTTGTTCAGGGGATGATATGATCAAGTCACGCACCACCCGCCCGGTCGCCCGTCTGGCGATCCTTTCCGTCATGGCCCTGGCTCTCGGAGCGTGCAGCTCCACAGGCGGCGGCGGGTTTGGTGGCATGTTCGGCAGTTCGGAACCGCCGCCGCCGGCCGAGCCGCCGCCGGCCCCGGAACTGCCGGCCTCGATCCGCTCGGAAGAAATCGTCGGGCGCTGGGGTCTGGCCTCCTACATGAACCCGAACGACAAGGTGCGCACGGAAAACGCCGCCCGCGGCCAGTGCAAGAATCCCTACATCATCGGCGCCGGCCCCACTGGCGGCGTCATGATGCATCTCGCCGACGAAGCGACGCCTCAGGAGTTGCGTCTGAAAGGCTCGCCGAGCGGCAAGAACTATATCGGCCCGCCCGGCCCGGCCGGCGACCCGCGCGACCGCGAGATCGTCTCCTTCGACGGCCGGATTCTGGTGACCAAGTTCATCGACAAGGACGCCGCCGTCCGTTACGGCAACATGGTCTATGTCCGCTGCGCGCCAAGGGCGTAAGATCGGGGTGTGATTCCCTGAAGATGTGACCGCATGCACAAATGGCGCGACCTCGTTTTCGGACCGGGCCGCGCCGTTCTCGTTCTGGCGGTCACGCAGATCCTCACCTGGGGGATCCTGATCTATCCGCCGGTGCTGACCATGCCGCATCTGGTGGCGGCGCATGGCTGGACGCTGGCCTTCGGCATGGCCGGCTTCACCCTCGGCCTCGTCACATCCGGCCTGCTGTCGCCCACCATCGGCGGGCTGATCGATCGCCACGGCGGCAATGTGGTGATGGCCTCCGGTGCGCTGGCCGGCGCGCTCGGCCTCGCCCTGATGCCCTTTGCCATGCACCCCGTCGCCTATTTCGCCTGCTGGTTGCTGCTCGGCACGGCCATGGCCACCAATCTCTATGATCCCGCCTTCGCCACGCTGACCCGCATCTTCGGCGCCAATGCGCGCCGGCAGATCACCTTCGTCACCTTTGCCGGCGGTTTTGCCTCCACCGTCGGCTGGCCCGCCACGCATCTGCTGCTGGAGAAGCTCGGCTGGCAGGGGACGTATCTGACCTTCGCCGCGGTCTTCGCCTGCGTCGTCGCTCCGCTGCACGCCTTCGCCCTGCCGCGCCATGTGGCGGCGACGCCGGCTCCGGCCGCGCAGGCGACCACAGAGCCGCCGCCGCAAGCCTTCCTGCTGCCGCATGGCCGGCCGTTCCTTTTGCTCGCCGCGGCCTTCGCGCTTTACAGCTTCATCCTGTCCGGTGTGACGTCGAACCTGTTGGCACTGCTGGATCGCGGTGGGTTGAGCGCCGCCCAGGCGGTCGCCATCGGCGCCATGTTCGGCCCGGCGCAAGTGGCCGCGCGTCTCGCCGATTTCGTGCTGGCCGGCCGCACCCATCCGCTGTGGATCGCGCGCGGCGCGGTGGTGCTGGTGGTGTCGGCCTTCGCGTTGCTGTCGCTGCTCGGCGTATCATTCCCGGTCGCGGCGCTGTTCGCCATCGCCTTCGGCGCCGCCAATGGCGTCATGACCATCGCCCGCGGCGCACTGCCGCTGCTGATGTTCGGGCCCAACGGCTATGGCCGCGTCATTGGCCGCATCGCGCGGCCCGCGCAGTTCGTGCAGGCCTTCGCCCCCTTCGTGGTCGCCTCCGCGGTGGAGACGCTGTCCGATCGCCACGTCCTGATGCTCGCCACGCTGGGCGCGCTGGTCGTGCTGGGTTGCTTCCTCGGAATCAAAACGCCGGGCAGTGCCCGGCGTTGAATGTTGAGTGTCCGTCGCGCGTCTTAATTGAACAGCGCGTCGATGTCGTCCTGCGAGGCGTGGCCGACATCGCCTTCCAGTTTCGGGCCATTGAGCAGCTTCTCGTCGTCGCTGCGATCATCGACCTTGGCCGGCGCATGCGCTTTGATCTCGTCGACGCCGCCCCAGATGTCCATCATCGCGGTGATGCGATTTTCGATGAACTTCATGGTGGTCATCACCTTGCTGATGCGCTGGCCGGTCAGGTCCTGAAAGTTACACGCCTCGAAGATCGACACGACATTGTCGCTGATCTCTTCCAGCAGCTGCTTCTGCTGGTCGGGCGAACCGACTTTGCCCGCGGCGGCGGCCGCATTGTCGATGGCTTCGGCTGCGGCCAGGATCTGCTGGGTCGCTTCCTCGGTGCCGCCGACCACCGCGCCGAGTTCGCCATTGACCTTGGCCATCTCGTCGCCATCAAAGCTCTTGCCGTGCAGGACAGCGATTTCCTGCTTGGTGCGCGTGATGGCGTCATGGATGAGATCGAGTTCGATCTTCAGTTTCTCGCACTGCTCGATCTGCGCGCGATAGGTCGCGAGCAGGGCCTGTGCTTCTTCAATCTGCTTCTGCGCGGCTGCGCCGACTTCGTCCGTCACGGCATTGTGTCCCGATGCGGGGGCTGCCATCTGTGCGCGGATCGCACGCAGTTCGGACATGATTTCGCGATGCATCGGCATCGGCTCACCACCGTCGTTCTCAGCAACGGAAGAGGGCGTGCCGAATACTTCTTCAATACGAAATCGCTTGCGACGAACAGACATCATGTCCCCCAACTCAACAATATTTGGACTGTCTTATATCAACGAGTTTTAACGCCGAGTTCACGTGGAACATGTGGTTGTGTAGTTCGACGCATTCTACGCGAACCACTGATTAACCATCGCGGTCCGGCGTTCATGCAAAAGTAACGCTACGGATGAGAACCGCGCCGAAGGCCGGCATGGTGAATCCAAACGGCGATTCCGTTTACCAAAGCGAGGCGATTTTAACCTTAACTCGGCGTGTGACAGGCGCGGCTCCGGTGAGCGGCGCGCGACGAAACGGGTAAGAGTACGTCGATGTTCAGAAAGCTGAATTGTGCGTTCCTGGCGAGCGCATCCATTGTCGCGATCCATGCGACCCCCGCGGCGGCCATCGATGCCGTCACGCCTTACGCCCAGCCCGAAGTCATCTATGCCGCCCCGGCGCAGCGTCCGGTGCAGCAGCGTGTCGCATCCGCGCAGCGCGGCAACATGGGCGGCGGCTTCATCGAATTCCTGTTCAGCGATGGCGCCCATGGTTCGAACTACGGTCCGGGCTATCAGACCTCGCCGGACCGGCAATACGAGCCGCGCCGCCGCATGCTGCCGCCGATGGAGCCCGAACAGCGCGCCGCCTATCAGCAGGACGACTCCATCGATCCCGCGCGTCCGGCGATGGATCCGAAATATCTGCCGCAGATGGTGGCCTATGACGGCCGTGAAGGTGCCGGCACCATCGTGGTCGATACCGGCAACAAGTTTCTCTATCTGGTGCAGGATGGCGGCAAGGCGATGCGCTACGGCATCGGCGTCGGCCGTCCCGGCTTCACCTGGCAGGGCGTGAAGACGATCACGGCGAAGAAGGAATGGCCGTCCTGGACGCCGCCGAAGGAAATGCTGGCGCGCCGCCCCGACCTGCCGCGCTACATGGAAGGCGGCCCGGAAAACCCGCTCGGCGCACGGGCGATGTATCTGGGATCATCGCTCTATCGCATCCACGGCTCCAACGAGCCATGGACGATCGGCACCAATGTCTCCTCGGGCTGTTTCCGGATGCGCAATGAGGACGTGATCGACCTCTACGGCCGCGTCAATGTCGGCGCGAAGGTGGTTGTGATCTGAGTTCTTGACCTCTCCCCGCAAACAGGTGGGGAGAGGTTTGTCGTAGGGCGGCTTAGCGAAGCGTAATCCGCCGGCCGAGTTCGTGTGGCGAAGAACGGCGGATTACGGCTTCGCCTCATCCGCCCTACGCGTAATCGCCGTCGTCCGAATCCATGTCCATGTCGTCGAAGTCGCCGTCGTCCTGATCCTGGTCCTGATCCTGATCGTAGTCGGCCTGGGCCTGGTCGAAGTTGCCCGAACCCTGCCGGTTCGACGAGCCGATATCATTCAGCCCGGCCTGGCTGGCGAGGCTGTCATTCGACGACGAATTGGAATCGCCGCCCCACGGGCTCCTGCTGCCGCCGGCATTCGCCGCGTCGGTCAGCCCCTGCTGGTGGTTGCCGCCCATCATGCCCTTGATGCTGTTGAGCAGCAGTGAGCCACCGACCACGCCGGCCGCAGCCGCCGCGGCGGTGCCCAGGAAAGATCCGCCGCCACCGCCGGCCTGCTGCCCCATCGGGGGCTGGCCCATCGGTCCCTGGCCGTAACCGCCTTGCTGACCATAGCCGGCCTGCTGGCCATAGCCGCCCTGCGGCTGGCCGCTGCCAAGCACCTGGCCTGTATTCCACGAGGCGCGGGAAGGCTCGCCCGGGCGCACATTGGGCACCGAGCCACGGGGCGCATTGGGCGCCTGGCCCTGCTGGCCGCCGCCAAACAGCGCATCGCGCATGGAGTCCAGGAAGCCGCCCGGCGGCGCCTGTTCGGGTGCGCCGCCTTGCTCCAGCTGCTGGATACGGTCATGGGCGCGCTTCAGCGCCTCGTCCTGCAGCAGCACGGTCTGCACCAGCGCATAGACCGCGTTGGGAGCCTTGCGCTGGCCCTGGGTGATGGCGTCCTGCGCATCGGGATCGCGTGGCCCACCTTCGACCTTGCTGAGCCGGTCAAAGAGATCGTCAACCAGTTGGCGTTCTTGCGGTGTCATGGCGTCCTCATTGTCTTCTGCGCACGCATGGGGTGCGCTGAGCATGTAATGACGCTTTGTGTCGGCAATAGTGCCCGGCGGATTAAATTTGGTTATGCGACATAGTGGCCGTTTCCATCGCTTCTCCGCGCTGCGGGGGAAGAAGAAGGGATGTATTCGCCAATCTCGGAACCAGCGAGCACGATCGCTCATTCCCAAATAGCGGCGCTGGCGTCAGCGCACCCGACCCTTACGGATCATGCAGGAAGCCGATATGCAACGTGCCGTGACCGAACTATTCAACCGATATGCCCGCGAGACCAACAAGGCGCTGGTCGGAGAGCCGGATCTGTCTGCGCTTGTCGAGTTGTACACCGACAGCTTTATCGGATCTTCTCCGCTTGGAGTCATGACAGGCCAACAGGGTGACGAGTTTACAAAGGCTCTCACAGCCGGCTTCGCGCGTTATCGCGCCATCGGCACGCGACGGATGACAATTCTCGATGTTCGCGTCGAGCCGATCGATACGATCCATGCGCTTGCCAATGTGGCGTGGCGCGCAAGCTATAGCCGCGATGGCGCGCAGAAGGAGATCGATTTCAATAATGTCTATCTGGTCCGGATCGACGATGGCCGGGCAAAGGTGTTTGGCTGGATCACCGGCGACGAAGACGCCGAGCTGCGCAAGCATGGCGTCATCGCGTGAGTCCCTAATCCACCGATCGGACTAGCGTCACATTATTCTCATCCAGCAATTGAACGAACTCATCGCTCGCCAGATACGCATATTCGCGTTCGCGCTGGTCGGTGAACGGGTCGAGGTCGAGCAGCACGTCATCCACATAGCCGGGATGGCACATCACCAGCCCGCCATCGGGCAGGCCGTCGAGAAACCGCGCCATCAGTGGTCCGAAATCCGGTGCCTTGGTGAAATCGTAAGCGCCCGCAAAGCCGGGATTGAACACCACGCCTGCCTTCGATGCGCGCCTGCGAAACGCGGCACTCAACGTATCCAGCAGCAGCGCTTTCGGCGCATCGAGCCGTTTTGACAGCGGATGAACGCGGCCGGACTGGCGCACCCAGGCGTCCGGCGCGCCGGCCTTCACCGCGCGCAAAAAGGGATCGCGGACCTGCGGAAAGGTCTGCACATGCTGATGGCCGTCCACATAGGCCGGCGGCGCGCCGAACAAGGTCGTGAACTTGGCGATCTGCGCCGACACTTCGCCCTGGATCATCTCGGCATCGAGCCGGCGCAGCGCGCCCGCGCGCAGCATCTTGCCGAGCGGCAGGAACAGGCCATCCAGCAGCGGGCGATAATGCATGGTCAGCGGATGGAAGGGCGCCGTCAGCGTCACATGCAACCCGATGGCGCAGTCGCGATTGAGGGCGACAGCGCCTTGCAGTGCGCTCACTTCATCGCGGGTGATGGCCGAGCCTACCACCATCACCGATGTTGCATTCAACCGCTTGCGCGCAATCAGCTCGCGGATGCCGCGATTGACGCCGGGGCTGATGCCGTAATCGTCAGCACAAAGCGTGATCCGGCGCGGCACGATGCCGCTCATTCGACGACGGTCCGGTCAGGTGCAGCCGCGGGCACAGTGGCGGCCTCAGGCGCCGACGGCTTCACGCTGTGCTCAGCGATGAAATAGACCGGGCGCCCTTTCAGCTCGGAGAGGATCTTGCCGATATATTCGCCGAGCACGCCGATCATGATCAGTTGCACGCCGCCGATCGTCATCACGCCGACGATGATCGAGGGATAGCCGGGCACGGATTTGCCCACCACCATGGTTTCCCACAGGATCGAGATGCCGAACAGGAAGGCCGCACCTGCGAACAGCAGGCCGAACAGGCTGGCAAGGCGCAGCGGCGCCACCGAGAACGAGGTCAGGCCCTCGATCGACAGGCCGATCAGCGCCTTCGGATTGAAGGACGACACGCCATGGGCGCGCGCTTGCGGCTCGTAATCGACGCGGAGCTGGCGGAAGCCGATCCAGGTGGCGAGGCCCTTGAAGAAGCGGTTGCGCTCGGGCAGCTGACGCAGTGCCGCCGCGGCGCGCGGCGAGAGCAGGCGGAAGTCGCCGGCGTCCTCCGGAATCTTGGTGCGGGCGCCCCAATTGATCAATGAGTAGAAGCCGCGCACGGCGGTGCGGAGCAGGAAGCTTTCATTGTCGCGATGGGCCTTGGCGGTGAAGACGACGTCATAGCCATCGACGATCCAGTGATGCACCAGCTTCTCGACGAATTCGGGCGGATGCTGGCCGTCGCCGTCCATGAACAGCACGGCGCCCTTCTTGCAGTGATCGAGGCCGGCCATCAGCGCGGCTTCCTTGCCGAAATTGCGCGACAGCGAAATCACCTGCACGTCGATCTCGTCGGGCGACAGCGCCTGCGCGATCTTCAGCGTGTCGTCGCGGCTGCCGTCGTCGATATAGACGACCTCGCAAGCGAGGCCGTAGCGCGCCTTCAGCGTGCGGGCGAGGCTGACGAGCTTGTCGTGCAGCGCGGCAAGGCCGGGCGCTTCATTGTAGCAGGGCACCACCAGCGACAGGCCCTGCGCCGCCGCAGTGCGGGAGTCGGTGGTGAGGTCGGAAACGTCGCTGCCCAGCATCATGAAGGAGGAATCCCAATCAATCCAATATGCCGTTTACTCCGCCTGTCATCCCCGCGAAAGCGGGGATCCAGTAGACTGACGGCCGTGATAGGCCGCGAAGCCGGCGTTTACTTGATCGCCCGGTCAAGCCGGGCGATGACAGCGAAGTATGTCGTTTCGCTCCGCGCAATGCGACTACCGCAAAAACGCCTCGAGCTTCGCGAACAGCGGGTTCTCGCGGTCCAGCACGTAGTCGAGCGATGCAACCGAAACGGTGTCTGCGCCATGGTCGCGCAGGAAGCTGCCGAGCGCATAGATCTGCGCCGGCGGGCAGTGCAGCGTCACCATGCCCGACGAGGTCGGGCCGCCGAACGGTGACACCACGCCAAACCGGTTATGCGCCTCGTCGAGCAGCGCCTGATTGCAGCCGGCGAAGCGGGTGCGCACTTCCTTGTATTTGCCGGCGCGGGCGCGTGAGGCGATGTGATCGAGAATGACGCGGGCGGTTTCGCGCGCCGCCGGCGACCAGTCGGCGCTGCGCGAGGCAACGAGATTGGCCTGGCTGCGCAGCATCACGCCGTCATCGAGCACCTTGAGGCCATTGGCCGCGAGGGTCGCGCCCGTCGTGGTGATGTCGACGATCAGTTCGGCCGCGCCGGTGGCCGGTGCGCCTTCGGTGGCGCCGGCGCTCTCAACGATGCGATAATCCATCACCCCATGCGCAGCGAAATAGGCGCGGGTGAGATTGATATACTTTGTCGCGACGCGCATGCGGCGATTGTGCTGCTCGCGAAAACCCGTCGCGACGTCGTCGAGATCGGCCATGGTGCGAACATCGATCCAGGCCTGCGGCACGGCCACGACCACATCGGCGCGCCCGAAGCCGAGGCCTTCGATCAGCGCCACGCGCTTGTCGGTGTCGACGATGTTTTCCCGCAAGAGATCCTCGCCGGTGATGCCGAGATGCACCGAACCACGCGACAGGTTGGCCGCGATCTCGCTGGCCGAGAGATAGGCGATCTCGACATTGTCGAGGCCTGCGATGGTGCCGCGATAGTCGCGCACGCCGCCGGCCTTGGTCAGCGTCAGGCCGGCGCGGCTGAAGAACGCTTCGGCATTTTCCTGCAGGCGCCCCTTGGAGGGGACGGCGACGACGAAGGGGCTGCTCATGACGCGTCTCCTGCGCGGGTGGAGAACGCGTCGATCCAGATCGAGAAGCCCACGGCTGGAATGGCGGTGGATGCACCAAGCTGGGACAGCAATCCGTCATAGCGGCCACCGGCCACCAGCGGCGGCACGATGCCGTTGTCGATGCCGTGCAGTTCGAATTCGAAGCCGGTGTAGTAGTCGAGACCGCGGCCGAAAGCGGTGGCGAATTTGATCGCGCTAGTATCGATGCCACGCGCGGCCATGAAGCCGATGCGCTGTTCGAATTCGTCGATCGCCGCTGTCAGATCGAGCTTCGCGTCGGCTGCGAGCTTGCGCAGCTCGGCGACGGTATCATCGGGCGTGCCGGCGATGGCGAGGAAGCGCTTGATCAGCGCCAGTGCATGTTTCGGCAGCGCGCCGCCCTTGAGCGTCGATTGCTCGAGGAAGCGATCGGCGATTTCGGCAACCGAACGGCCACCGAGATTGGTCGCGCCGGCGATCGACATCAGGTCGGTTACCAGCGCCAGCGCCGCCTTGCGGTCGGAACCGGCGAGGGCGGCGAGCACGCCTTCATACTCGTTGCGGACCGGCGACTCGGCCAAGGTCAGTCGGTCGAGGTCTTCGGCGAGGTTCGCCTGGCGGTTGAAATCCTTCATCAGGCGACGCTTCCAGACCGGATAGAGGTCGAGCGCCTCGATGAGGGCGGCGAACAGGGCGACATCGCCCGTCTTGATTTCGACGCGAGGCTGCCCCAGTGCGGCCGCAGCATTCAGGGCCAGAACCAGCATTTCTGCGTCCGCAGCCGCGCGATCCGCACGGCCGAAGGACTCGATCCCCGCCTGCTGAAATTCGCTTGGTGTTCCATGACGATAGCGGAAAACCGGGCCGAGATAGCTGAACCCGGCCGGCTGTCCGGCCTGCTCGGAGGCGAGATAATCGCGCGCCACCGGAATCGTCAGGTCCGGCCGCAGGCACAATTCCTCGCCGGTCAGGTCGGTGGTCAGATACAAGCTCTTGCGGATGTCCTCGCCGGAAAGGTCCAGAAACGGCTCGGCCGGCTGCAAAATCGCCGGCGACGCATGGACATAGCCCGCCTCGGCAAACGAGGTCAGCAGGGTGTCCGTCCAGGCGGCGGGTTTTGTCATCTCGAAGTCCAGCAATTCCAATGAGGTGGCCGTGGTCGCAGCCCCTTAGCACGGCACTTGCGACGTTTCGACCACCTTTGCGGAAGTGACTTAACTGAAAGTGGTCCAGTCGCCCAAGGTCGCCTGAATCACCGCCAATGCGGCCACTGCGGCCGTATCCGCCCGCATGATCCGCGGCCCCAGCGCCAGTCGGAGAATGGTCGGCTGCTTTAAGAGAAGTGCCCGTTCCTCATCGGCAAAGCCGCCTTCGGGCCCGATCATGACGTCGATTCCGCCCGCTGCTTTCTCCCGCGCCCCGGCCAAAGCTGTAATGGGATCAAACACTTCCGCGGCCTCATCGCAGAAAACCAGCAGCCGCTGGCCGTCGCGCTGGTCGAGGAACTTGCCGAGATTCACGGGCTCGCCGACCTCCGCAATGCTGAGAATCCCGCACTGCTCGGCCGCCTCCACCACATTCGCCCGCATCCGCTCGGTATTGACCCGGCTGGTCTGGGTATGGCGCGTCACCACCGGCTGCAGCTTCGCCGCGCCCATCTCGATGGCCTTCTGCACCATGTAATCGAGCCGCGCATGCTTCAGCGGGGCGAAGGCGTAGGTGATGTCGGACAACCGGTCCTGCGCCCGCATCTGCTTGAGAACCAATAGTTTGTCGGCCCGTTTGCCGGCGGCGATGGCGGCCTGCCATTCGCCGTCGCGACCGTTGAACACCAGCACGGGGTCGCCGGCATTCAGCCGCAGCACATTGCCGAGATAATTGCTCTGGCTGCGGTCGAGGGCGATGGCCGCGTCAACATAGAGGCGGG
>NZ_JBIISY010000189.1:0-11661 GCF_044340795.1 Tardiphaga sp. | reverse complement strand
GGCCGAATGTGGAAGCCATGATTTTTGCGTTGTCCGGCGGATCGGCGGCCGGAAGAGCCACCCGGGATTTCACCGGGTCCGAGAGAATGGCCAGAGAGTAACGAGGATCGGGATGCGGTGCAACAAGCTCCGCGGCCGTAGGATGGGTACAGCGCAGCGAAACCCATCGCAACAAGCGCTCGAGCGTGTGGTGATGGGTTTCGCTCCGGCGCTACGCGCCTACGCTCTACCCATCCTACGAGCCGGAGCTACGCCGAGCGCTTCAACACCGACACGAAGAACCCATCCGTCCCCGTCTTCCGCGGCGTCATCAGCAGCCCCTCAGGCGACTGATAGACGGCGGCGGCGAAATCATCTGCCTTGTCCCACAGCGCCGACATCACCTGCTCCGGCGGCACGACGGCAAAGCCGGATTGACGGGCTAGGAAGCCCTTCACCTGCTCGCGGTTTTCCTGCGGCAGCACCGAGCACGTGACATAGGCGATCCGCCCACCCGGCTTCACGAACTGCACGGCGCGGTTGAGCACTTCCTGCTGGTCCTTGACGCGCACTTCCAGCGCGCCCGGCCGCATCCGCCATTTGGCATCGGGATTACGGCGCCAGGTGCCGGTGCCCGTGCAAGGCGCGTCGATCAGAACGAGATCGGCGGAGGCCCGGATATCGGCGAGCGGATCTTCATCGCCCTTCGGTGTGCGGACATCCGCATTATGAATGCCGGCGCGCGAGAGGCGCTCGTGGATCGGCGCCAACTGGCGCTTGTCCGCGTCCGTCGCGATCAGGCGCCCCTTGCCCTGCATCATCGCGCCGAGCGCCAGCGTCTTGCCGCCGGCGCCGGCGCAGAGATCGATCACCTGCTCGCCCGGCTTGGCGCCTGAGAACAGCGCCGCAAGCTGCGAGCCCTCGTCCTGCACCTCGATGCCGCCCTTGATGAAATCCTCCTCGGCATGAACGCCGGGATTGCGCGCATCGGCGCCAAGCGCGATGCGCAGGCCGAGCGGCGACCACGGCGTCTCGGTGGCGCCGAGATGTTTCAGCGAAGCCAGCGTCTTCTCGCGCTTGCTCTTGAGCGTGTTGACGCGCAGGTCGAGCGGCGCGCGGCTGGCCATCGCAACGGCTTCGGCGACGCGATCATCGCCGAACACATCGGCGAGCTGGCTATCGAGCCATTCGGGGTAATCGCCGGCGATATGCGCAGGCGCTCCGTCAGCAGTGCGCGAGGCCAGCGCCTTGCGCTCCGCATCGCTCAGCGGCGCCGGCGCGAAGCGGCTGCCGTCGCACATGGCATCGATCTCGGCGACGTCCATGCCGCGCTCGAGCTTGAGCATGCCGAGCACGCGTGCGCGCGAGGTCTCGTCCTCCATCACCCAGGCGCTGGATGCGCGTCGGCGCAGCACGTCCCAGACGAGGCCGGCAATGCCCGCCCGATCACCCGAGCCCGCGAAGCGATGCGCGGTGCCCCACTCCTTCAATGCCTTGGCGGCGGGAATGCGCTGGGTGTCGATGGCGTCGATGACCTCGATGGCAGCAGTCAGGCGGGCGGCGGGCGTCATTGGCGGTCTTTCGGCAAGCTTACAGTCCAAAGAATCGGCGCCGCCCCAAGGCTCACAGCAGGAGCAGCATCCGCAGCGCGAAGTAGAACCACATGGCCAGCAATACAAGCGCGCTGGCGATCCAGGCCTGCGATCCCCTGTTGGCGGCAAAGAAACCGGCGCCCACAAAGCGGGCCACCACGAACACCCAGGACAGGCAGACCAGCGCCAGATCGATCTTTCGCAGCGGCAGGCCGAGGGCGATCAGCGCATAGAACAAAAGATCGAGCTGTGGAGCGGTATTCGGCAGCTCGCGGGCGTCATTGCGCCCGACACCGCCACTGCGCAAGCCCGTGACGAAGAACATGCCCAGAGTAAACGCCACCAGCACGAAGACCGGCAACAGAACCATTTGAACAGACATTAGAAATCCCCTCAGCCCGCCCTGGCCAAGTCCGGCCACGGCTTCCGGGGAACCCAACGGCGCTGTGGTCTGGTAAGTTCCCCGAAGCCATCCGGCTGACATCTAACAGGACTAACCTTCCGGCTCACGGAGTGCCCTGCATGACCGCATTTCGCCTGATCCAGATCACGGACTGCCATCTCAGCCCGCGTTTTCCGCAGTTCACCGAGAATTTCCAGCGCGTCAGCGACTATATCAGCGCCGCCCGGCCTGATCTGGTGATCAATACCGGCGACCTCGCCTTCGACGGCCCCGGACATCCGGACGAGCTGGCCTTCGCGCGTTCGCTGCATGATGCCCTGCCCGTCGCCTGCCGCTATCTGCCGGGCAATCACGACATCGGCGACAATCCGACTCGCGTCGCGCCGCCGCCGGCCGACCTGGTCTCCGAACCGAACCGGCAGGCCTTTCTCGCCGCCTTCGGTCATGACCGCTGGCGCTTCGATGCGGCCGGCTGGAGTTTTGTCGGCCTCAACTCACTGATCATGAACAGCGGGCTCGCCTGCGAGGACGAGCAGTTCGACTGGCTTGCCGAGCAGCTCTCCAGCCTCGGCGGGCGACCACTGGCACTGTTCGTCCACAAGCCGCTGTATCAGAACGCCCCCGACGATCCCGAGCTGGCAGCGACGTCGATCCGCTTCACGCCGATGCCTGCGCGCGCCCGTCTCACCGAGATGCTGGGCCATGTCGATCTCAGGCTGGTGGCCTGCGGCCACGTCCATCAGCGCCGCGACTACACTTGGCGCAACATCCGACACATCTGGTCGCCGTCGAGCAGTTTTGTCATTCGCTCGGATGAAAGGCAGTCACTAGTCGGCGTCAAGGAAGTCGGGCTGGTGGAGTACCGTTTCCAGCCCGACGGTTTTGAAGTGCGCCACAGCCGCGCGCCCGGCCAAAACGACATCGATCTGTTCGAATTGATCGATGAGAATGGCGAGCCGCGCACGCCGTAGCTGTAGGATGGGTTGAGCGGAGCGATACCCATCACAACAGACACCGAGCTTGCGGTGATGGGTATCGCTCCGGCGCTTCGCGCCTGTGCTCAACCCATCCTACGCATTCACGCCTTGTCCGGCCCGACGCGCACCAGCTGCTTACCAAAGTTCTGGCCCTTCAGCAGGCCCATGAAGGCCGTGGGCGCGCTGTCCAGCCCTTCGGTGACATACTCCTTGTACTTCACCTTGCCCTCACGCACCCACTGCCCCATGTCGCGCAGGAAATCGCCATGCATGGAGGCGAAATCGCGGACGATGAAACCACGGAAATTGAGCCGCTTGGTCAGCACATTGCGCATCATCGCGCCGGCCCATTTCGGGGCCGTCGAAGCCGTATCGTTGTACTGCGCGATCAGGCCGCAGACGGGAATGCGAGCGAAGAAGTTGAGCAGCGGAAATACAGCCTCGAACACCTCGCCGCCGACATTCTCGAAATACACATCGATCCCATTCGGACACGCCTCTTTCAGCTTGGCCGCAAAGTTGGGATCGCGGTGATCGATACAGGCATCGAAGCCGAGCTCTTCCACCACATAGCGGCACTTGTCGGCGCCGCCGGCAATGCCGATCGCCTTGGCGCCCTTGATCTTCGCGATCTGGCCGACTGCTGAACCCACCGCGCCCGAGGCAGCAGCGACCACCACCGTCTCACCCGGCTGCGGATTGCCGATCGCCAGCAAACCTGTGTAAGCGGTCATGCCCGGCATGCCGAGAATGCCGACGGCAGTGGAGATCGGCGCCAGTTTCGGATCGATCTTGCGCAGGCCCTTGCCGTCGGAAATGGAATGCGTCTGCCAGCCGGAATGTGACAGCACGATATCGCCGGCGGCAAAGCCCGGATTGTTCGAGGCGACCACCTCGCACACGGTGCCGCCTTCCATCACGCCATCCACCGGCACCGGCGCTGCATAGGACGGGCCGTCATTCATGCGGCCGCGCATATAGGGATCGAGCGAAAGCCAGATCGTGCGCAGCAGCACCTCGCCCTCGCCGGGCTTCGGCACGGCAAAGTCCTCGATGCGGAAATTCGACGGACCGGGTTCGCCGTGCGGGCGTGATGCGAGAACGACGCGCTTGGCCGATGCGGACATGGATGTTTCCTCCTGCTTCTTGTTGTGATGAACGCCGGACGCAAAAACGCGGCACGCGATGATCGCGCGCCGCGTTCGATCCGTAAACCCGCTTATTTACTGGAGCATGATCTGGTCCGAAAACCGGAAGCCACTTTTCGGGATCATGCTCGACATCAGGCCGCGATCTTGGCCAGCACGGCATCAAATGCCGCAGCCGCGCTGTCGAGATCCTTGAAGGACAAGCCACCATCCGCCGACTGCTTCTGCGCCGGGGTCGCGGTCGGGCGGATTTCCGCTACCGGCTTGCCGCCGTCGAGCATGGTCAGCGGGGCGATCACCTGAAACTCATGGGTCTCGAGCGGCTGGTCCTTGAGCAGGAAGATGCTGAGCGAGACGATGTCCTTGCCGCGGCGATAGGAAATGTAGCGATCCACGGCGACCGAGCCGTCACGCTGCATGCCGCCGAGTTTTGCGGAGCCCTTGGAATCCAGCAGCTTGTGGGCCTTGAAACCCTTCACGCCTTCGGACTTCGCCTTCGCAGTGGCTTCCGACAGGTCGTATTTCTCGGCCAGCGTCTTGCCGACGGCAGCGATCTGGTCGGCCATGTCGTGTTCGAACTGCTTGGCCTCGCTGCGCGGCTGGCCGATGCGGCGCGGCTTGTCGGCATTGCGCTTGGCCAGTTCGGCCGTGCAGAGTTCGGCCAGAGCGGCGACGTCGCGCTTCAGGGCGTTCTCGCGCAGGTTCTTGATCTGCGGGGTTTCGAGAGCCGCAACGCGCTCTTCGGTCCATTCGATGGCCATGGAAATCTCCAATGTGCTTGGCACTAATGCGGGGCGAGCGGTACCGCGTTAGGCGGCACCGGAACAGGTCTCATCGCGCGCAAGCCATCGGCCGCACGCGTATGAGGCGAATACGCGTGCTTTCTGGACCATCCATGCGGCCCAATTTAGGCAGGAAAAGCTGAGCTTTTCCCGCGAGTTCCCTCAGCGGCCGCCGGGGTAGTTCGGGCTTTCGCGGGTGATGGTCACGTCATGGACGTGGCTTTCCCGCAGGCCGGCGCTGGTGATACGGACGAATTGGGCCTTCTCGGAGAATTCGCCCAGCGTCTTGGCGCCGACATAGCCCATGGCTGCGCGCAGGCCGCCGGCGAGCTGGTGGACCACATTGCCCACCGGGCCCTTATAGGCCACCTGCCCCTCGATGCCTTCCGGCACCAGCTTCAGGGTGTCCTTGATGTCCTGCTGGAAGTAGCGGTCGGCCGAGCCACGGGCCATGGCGCCCACCGAGCCCATGCCGCGATAGGCCTTGTAGGAACGGCCCTGCCACAGAAACACTTCGCCGGGGGTCTCGTCGGTGCCCGCCAGCAGCGAGCCGACCATGGCGATATCGGCGCCGGCGGCGAGCGCCTTGGCGAGGTCGCCCGAGAACTTGATGCCGCCATCGGCGATGACCGGGATGTCGGCCTTCTTGGCGGCTTCCACCGCATCCATGATGGCGGTGAGCTGCGGCACGCCGACGCCGGCAACGATGCGCGTGGTGCAGATCGACCCCGGACCGATACCGACCTTCACGGCGTCGGCGCCCGCATCGATCAGTGCCTGGGTCGCTTCGGTGGTGGCGACATTGCCGGCGATGACCTGCACGGCATTGGAGATACGCTTGATGCGATTGACCGCTTCGAGCACGCGGGTCGAATGGCCATGGGCGGTATCGACCACCACGATGTCCACACCGGCATCGATCAGGCGCTCGGTACGCTCATAGCCGCCGTCACCGACGGTGGTCGCAGCGGCGACGCGCAGACGGCCTTGGGCGTCCTTGCTGGCCAGCGGATGGGCGACGGCCTTGTCCATGTCCTTGACGGTGATCAGGCCGACGCAGCGATACTGGTCGTCGACCACCAGCAGCTTCTCGATGCGATGCTTGTGCAGCATACGCTTGGCTTCGTCCTGGCTGACGCCCTGACGCACCGTCACGAGATTCTCGTGGGTCATCAGTTCGGAGATCTTCTGGTCCGGATTGGTGGCGAAGCGGACGTCGCGATTGGTGAGGATGCCGACCAGCTTGCCGGGCGTGTTCGGTGCAGCGCCGGTGACCACGGGAATGCCGGAGAAGCCATGCTCGTTCATCAGCGCGAGGGCTTCGGAGAGTTTTGCATCGGGGCCGATGGTGAGCGGATTCACCACCATGCCGCTCTCATACTTCTTCACCTGGCGAACCTGCGCGGCCTGCCCTTCCGGATCGAAATTGCGATGGATGACGCCGAGGCCACCGGCCTGCGCCATGGCGATCGCCATCTTGGCTTCGGTGACCGTGTCCATGGCCGAGGCCATGATCGGGATGTTCAGCAGCACGCTGCGGGTCGCGCGCGAGCGGATATCGGCGTCGGACGGCAGGATGTCCGACAGGCCGGGCTTCAGCAGCACGTCGTCGAAGGTGAATGCTTCGGTAATCTTGGGGGCGACTGCCATTGCCAACTCCGTATCAAGCGGCCGGGTGCCGCGCGTGGGACCGAGGATGCACCAAAGAGGCGGCGGTGCATCACCGTCGCCGACTCTTGACCCTCAACATAGGATTGGCGGTGGTCGATAGCATGCTGCCCTGCGGAATCAAAGTGTTTGGCAGCCATGCACAGGGATTTTTAGGCGGTGGTATCGCGCGGCCCTTCCCGGGCAGCGAACTTCACGGGACCGTCATCAAACGGGCCGCTGCCCGAGATTGGCCGGCTCCGGGACATGATGTTAAAGCGCCCGGACAAATCCAGAAAGAATCGACAAGAATTCGCACCATCCAGCCGGGATCACTTCGCCGCATGATGTCCAAGGAACGTTTGATCCCGCTGATCGTCGCCGCCGCGCTCTTCATGGAGAACATGGACTCCACGGTGATCGCGACCTCGCTGCCGGCCATCGCCGCGGATATCGGCACCAGCCCGCTGACGCTGAAGCTGGCGATCACCTCTTACCTGCTCTCCCTCGCCGTCTTCATCCCCGCCTCTGGCTGGACCGCCGACAGGTTCGGCGCGCGCACCGTATTCTCCGTCGCGATCGGCGTGTTCATGGTCGGCTCGATCGGCTGTGCATTGTCGCAAACGGTGACGCATTTCGTCATCGCGCGCATCATCCAGGGCCTCGGCGGCGCGATGATGACGCCGGTGGGACGTCTTGTGCTGGTGCGCTCCATCGACAAGGCCGGGCTCGTCAATGCGATGGCGTGGATGTCCATCCCTGCCCTCATCGGCCCGGTGATCGGGCCGCCGCTTGGCGGCTTCATCACCACCTATGCGTCGTGGCACTGGATCTTCCTGATCAATATCCCGATCGGCTTTCTCGGCATCTATCTGGCGCAGCGCCATATCGATCCGATCAAATCGGACAATCCCGAGCGCTTCGATCTGCTCGGCCTCGTGCTGGCCGGTGTCGGCCTCGCCGGCATTGCCTTCGGGCTCTCCGTCGCCGGTCTCAACCTGCTACCGTGGGAAATCATCACCGCGCTGCCGGTGATCGGTACCGTCTCGATGACGCTTTATCTCATCCACGCCAGGCGCACGTCGTCGCCGGTGCTCGATTTCTCGCTGATGCGCTATGCGACGCTGCGTGCGGCCATCATCGGCGGCTTCCTGTTCCGGCTCGGCATCGGCGCACTGCCCTTCCTGCTGCCACTGATGATGCAGATCGGTTTCGGACTGTCGCCATTCCAGTCGGGCATGGTCACCTTCGGCTCGGCGGTCGGCGCCATGGGCATGAAGACGCTGGCGACACGCATCATCCGCGCCTTCGGCTTCCGCAATGTCATGACGGTGAACGCGCTGGTCAGCTCGGTCTTTCTCGCCGTCTGCGCGTTGTTCACGATCTCGACGCCGCTGACCCTGATCCTGCTGATCCTGCTGGTCGGCGGCTTCTTTCGCTCGCTCGAATTCACCGCCATCAACACGGTCGCATTCGCGGAGGTCGAGCCGGCACAGCTCAGCCGCGCGACCACGCTCACGGCAGTGGCGCAGCAGCTCTCGATTTCCGCAGGTGTCGCCATCGGCGCGTTCAGCGTGGAAAGCACGATGGTCTGGCGCGGCATGACCGAGCTCTCAGCCGGAGATTTTGCGCCGGCGTTTGTCGTGGTGTCGCTGATATCAGCCACCTCGGCCTGGTTCTTCTGGCAGATGCCTGCCGATGCCGGCGCGGAAATCTCGGGCCGCAAGGCCGTCGAGATCGCCAGCCGCAAGGGCGAGAAGAAAGGCGCCGAGCACGCCGCGGCAAAGGCCGCGAGCGAGACGACTGAGGATACGCGGGATCAGAGGTTGGGGTAAAACACATTGCTCCCATAATGGGAGCATGGTAGTCTGGAGATATGAGGGTCATCGCCCGCCGCACCTTGCTCAGGTTCGTCGCCTCACTTGCTGGCCACAAGGATCATCCAGCGGTCAAGGCCGCGCTTGATGCCTGGTTTGACGAAGTCAGCAAGGCCGAGTGGAAGACGACCGCCGACGTCAAGCGGCGTTATGTGAGCGCAAGCATCGTCACTGCAGAACGGATCGTCTTCAACATCAAGGGTAACGACTATCGTCTCGTTGTTGCCGCCGACTTCGACAAGGCCATTGTCTGGATCAAATGGCTCGGTACCCACAAAGCCTATGACAAGATCGACGTGACCAAGGTGCAGCATGACAAATGAGCTGAAGCCGATCCGAAGCGAGATTGATCATGAAGCGGCGATGGCCGAGGTCGAGCGACTTTGGGGCGCCGAGAGCGGAACGCAGGAAGGTGACCGGCTCGACCTGCTGGTCACATTGATCGATGCCTACGAAAACCGCGCCTATCCGATTGATGCACCTGATCCGATCGACGCCATTCAGTTTCGGATGGAGCAGCTCGGTTTGACGCGCAAGGATCTCGAACCGCTGATCGGCACGCGCGCACGTGTCGCGGAAGTCATGAACCGCAAACGCGGACTGTCCATCGACATGATCCGTCGCTTGCATAAAGAGCTCGGCATTTCAGCCGATGTCCTGATCCGCCCGACGCGGGATGAAGAAGCTGCCTAGTCCTGAGCCTCGTCAGCACCGCCCGGCGTTCCGCGAAACCCCATCGCCAGCACATAGCGCTCGGACGAATCCTTGCGGCTCGATGCCGGCTTCACGTGTTTCACCGTCGCGAAGTCACGCTTGAGCTGGGCCATCAGGGCTGCATCGGCGCCGCTCTGGAACACTTTGGCGATGAAGGTGCCGCCGGGCTTCAGCACGTCGGCGGCGAAGGCGGCAGCGTCCTCGACCAGGCCGACGATGCGGAGCTGGTCGGTCTTGCGATGACCGGTGGTGTTCGCGGCCATGTCGGACATCACCACATCGGCGAGCCCGCCCATCATCTCCTTCAGCTTGTCGGGCGCATCGTTTTCGAGGAAATCCATCTGCGCGAAGGTGACGCCGACGATCTCGGGCATCTCCAGGAGGTCGATGGCGATCACCTGCCCGCGACCTTCGGCCGAGCCGACGCGCCGGGCTGCGATCTGGCTCCAGCCGCCCGGTGCAGCGCCGAGATCGACGACGGAGGCACCCGGCTTCAGGAAGCGGTGCTTGTCGTCCATCTCGATGATCTTGTAGGCCGCGCGCGAGCGCAGGCCGTCTTTCTTGGCCTGCTGCACATAGGGATCGTTGAGCTGCCGCTCGAGCCAGAGCTTTGACGACAGTTTCAGCCTGCCGGCACTCTTGACCTGGACGCGCATGCGGCCGGTGCTGTCTTTTGCCATCGGTAAATGCTTGCTTTCGGGTTCGGCGCGTCTCTTAGCACGCCTCGCCGCAAAAGCCGAACGGCCTCAGGACGTCCGGATCACGCCGTCCTCGCGCATCATTTCCACCAGCATCCCCTCGCGCAGCCCGCGATCGGCGACGCGCAGGCGCGGCAGCGGGAACACGGCACGGATGGCGTCGAGAATGGCGCAGCCGCACAGGACCAGATCGGCGCGGTCCGGGCCGATGCACTGGTTCGCCGCGCGCTCGGCATAGCTCAGGCCCATCAGCTTGGCGATGGTGGTGTCAAGCTCGGCATTGTCGAGCCAGATGCCGTCGATGCGGCGACGGTCATAGCGCTGCAGGCCCTGATGGATGCCGGCCAGCGTCGTCACCGTGCCCGAGGTGCCGAGCAGGTGCATGCCGTCGAGATCGACGCCGTGCTCGGCGGCGAAAGGCGCGACGTGCTGGGCGACTTCGGCGATCATCAGGTCGTAGGAATCACGCGTCACGTTCTTGCCGCCGAATTTTTCGGCCAGCGTGACGACACCGAGCGGGATCGACATCCAGGCCTTGATCAGCGGGCGGCCGTTGGGATCGGCGACATCGCGCTCGATGCGGACCAGTTCGGACGAACCGCCGCCGATATCGAACAGGATCGCGCCCTTGCCTTTCGGATCGATCAGCGGCGAGCAGCCGATCACGGCGAGACCGGCTTCGGTCTCGCGATCAATGATCTCCAGCGTGATGCCTGTCGCCGCGGCGACGCGGCTGAGGAATTCATCGGAGTTCGATGCCGCGCGGCAGGCCTCGGTGGCGATCAGGCGCAGCCGCGTGGCGTCACGCGCGCGGATCTTGTCGCGGCAGATCGAGAGCGCCGAAATCGCACGATTGATCGCGGCATCGGAGATCACACCCGATGTCGAGACGCCCTCGCCGAGCCTGATGATCCGCGAAAACGAATCGATCACGCGAAAACTGTCGCCGGTGGGAGCGGCGATCAGCAGGCGGCAATTATTGGTGCCGAGATCAAGCGCGGCATAGACGGCCGGATTGACCGCATCGCTTGCGCGCGCAGCCACCACAGCCCCTCGCTCCGATCCCTGCACGTCGATCGGCTCCGGCGAAGCACGGAGCCGCGTGGTGTCATCCATTAAATCGGTCTTTCCGCGGCTTTTCGCCGACATGGAAACCATTCTCACGGAAACTTTAGCAGGGCACGGGAATGGCGCAACCACCGCACCGGCGCCATGCCCAATCGGACGTTGTGACGCGGTGTCAGGCGTCCTATTTCAGGGCATCGCCCGGGACCGTAAGTCCGGGGAGTTTTGACAGCCAGATGGACGTCCCCATGCAGGATTTTACCGGCTCCCGTAACAATTCCATTGCGATGCAAAAATACGGGGTCGGCCAGCCCGTTCGGCGAAAAGAGGATGACACGCTGGTGCGCGGCCAGGGCCGCTATACCGACGATCTGCACCTGCCCGGCCAGCTTCATGCCTGGGTCGTCCGCAGCCCGCATGCCCATGGCGTGATCCGCAAGATCGAGACCGAGACTGCGAAGGCGATGCCCGGCGTGCGCGGCATCTGGACCGGCGCCGATATTGCGGAGGCCGATTACAAGCCTTTTACCGTCGGCATCCCGATGAAGAACCGCGATGGCTCGCCGCTGCTGCAGACCAATCGCCAGGCGCTGATGACCGACCGCGTGCGCTATGTCGGCGATCCCGTCGCCTTCGTCGTTGCCGAGACGCTGGCACAGGCACGCGATGCCGGCGAAGCGATCGAGCTCGATATCGAGCCACTGCCGGCCGTGACTTCGGCAGAAGACGCGACCAGACCCGGCGCGCCGCAGCTCTATGAGCACATCCCGAACAATGTC
>NZ_JBIISY010000188.1:0-11704 GCF_044340795.1 Tardiphaga sp. | reverse complement strand
CCTCCGAAGGGAAGTCGCGATTGGCGACGCATCTGAACACCGAGCAAAGGCTCTTGTTCAACAAGAGACTTATTCGACACACATTCGAACAGGTGTCTAAACTGTCCGACATCGCGCGCGCTCATGTCGTTAGCAGATCGGTTGACATAGCAGCTGACGCCTTAAGTTACGGGTTCACGGCCTCAGCAGATCCGCTTTGCGGCGATCTAAATGACGCCGTGACGTCAGGAAAGCACCATGCGCAGTTCAACGGCGCTCGTGAGATCATGGTTCTTCCGATGGATATTGCCTATCTATCCACTGCCCGTCTCCGCACTGCCATCAGTGAGTTTCGCGCGAAATACGACGTGATGATCTACACCGACAGAAAGTGCGATGGGACGAACGTGTTGTTGTGGCGTCCCATAGCGTCTGCACAGTTCAAATACGGTCCACAAAGCGCACATCATCATGCGGAAATTGCACGAAAATGCGGTCTACGGACGCTGCTTACCAGTGACCCTGAGCTGTCGTTTGATGTTGATACGCCGCGGGATCTGCTAGAGTGGTCCACGAGCCCTGCTGACGACCGGACATTCGTCGAGAGGATCGCTAGTTAAGCCCGGGCGCCTCGCGCAGGTCGCCGTTTAGGTGCGACAGGCGCTGGCGCATCGATCTTCTTTAGCATCAAACCAGCGCGATGGCGCGTGCTGATCAGTTCGCCATCAATCGTGGCACCAAGGCGGCGAGAGGCGTTTCGTGCGGCCTCGACGACGAGCTCGATCACCCTGTTGCGCTCTTTCTTCGTGAGACCGGCGCTCGGCACGCCACCGCTTAACGCGCCGACCGCGTGGTTCTCGGAGTTCAATACGACCGCGCCTGCCGAAAACACGCCGTGACGATTTTCTTCATCATTCGTCGCATATCCTTGGACGCGGACTTGCTTTAATTCGGTGAGCAGTTGCGGGACCGAAACTTTCGTCTGATCGGTGAGACGAGGCAATGCAATCTGTTCCAGAAGCTGTCGCACCTGTTGATCCGGCATCTCGGCGAGCAGAGCTTTCCCGAGCGCGGTCGAATGCAGATACGTCTGAGCGCCAGGCCGATGCGTCAATGCAATAGGGCCATTGCTCTGTACGGTTGCGAGATAGACGACGGCATGATCGCGATGCACGCCGAGAAACCCGTTGATGTGCAGGTCCGCCAAAACGTGGAGTTCCGGCATGACGGCTGAATGCAGGCTGTTCTGGCCGATGAAAGCGTTCCCTACCTGGAATGCGCGATAGCCGATGCCATAGCGAGATGTTTCACCAGACTGTTCGAGGTAGCCGGCATTGGCGAGGGTCCGGGCCAGACGCTGCGCGATACTCGGGGCGAGTTCCAGGCGACGAGCGATCTCTCGAATACCAAGCGGTGGGCTCAACGAAAGAAGATCCAGCATTGAGAGGGCGCGAGCGACGGACTGATTTTCCGAGCTAAGATTGTCGGCTGACATTAATGCCTCATCTGCAGATAACACGCGGCCGGAAGATGAGGCCGACTTACCGTGCTGCGCTAACTATCGATCGTGGTCGACGCTTTGGCAACTTCGACATCGCGCCGCCTCGGCGCATTTCGTAGCTGCTAGCTGTGTTCCGAAGACCGATATACGTGCCAGCGCATCAAGTTCTAGTTGAACGCTGTACCGATATTTAGCACGAAATGCAATGGTCTTTGAATCTGGCGTTACTTTCAGACGGTTTAGGTAGGTGCAGGCCATATTTTATGATGGCTTTGCTGGAAAGCGACCCGACGGAAGAAAATTTGATGTGGCTCGATGGACTGTCAGTCTAATAGCCTCAATCGGACGCTCCGTGTGGCTGTGGAGTTTGAGAGCGTCAAGCGCAGTAGGAGGGGAAACTCCTACGCGGGCCCCCTCCATCTCCGTATTGGACGGATTTACGATCTTCGCGCCTCTGAGCTATCGATCGCATCCGCGACCAGCTGTGCAGTGACGGCGGAAAGCGTCCATCCGAGATGGCCGTGACCGGTGTTGTAAAATATTCCCGGCGCGCGGCTTTCTTTTACCGTCGGCATCATGTTTGGCATCATCGGTCTCAAGCCAGCCCATGGCACGGTGCGTCGCGTGCTCATGTCCGGAAACAGTCGACGCGACCATTCGATCAGCGGCTTGATGCGCTCAGCGCGGATGTCCAGATTCGCACCGTTGAATTCGGCAGTCCCTGCGACACGAAAACGATCCACGCCGAGCCTGCTCGTCACGATCTTCGCCGCGTCATCGAGGAGGCTAACCCGCGGACTGGCAGTTTGGCTGATTTCGTCGTCGAGATGAACGGTGATCGAGTATCCCTTGACGGGATAAACATTGATGTGGTCGCCATTCATAGCGGCAAAGCGTCGGCTTGCGACGCCAGCGCAGACGATGACCCTGTCGAATGATTGTTCCTCGATCTTTCCAGAGTCCGCATCTCCTCTAGTGAACTGGACGTGGACTTTGCCGCCGCGGTTCTTCACATTCGACACCGATGCTTGCGTCAGGAACGTGGCTTCGCGGCGCTGACATGCAGCTGCCAGTCCTACTGAAAATTTATGTATGTCACCGGTGGCGTCGGAAGGAGTGTAGAAGCCACCGAAGAATGTACCGTGAAGGGTAGGCTCAATCGCTTTTATCTCATCCGGAGTGACCGCATGTCTCTCCAGGCCGCTTTCATTCAGTAACTTGTTGACGGTTTCGGCGACGCGAAAACTCTTCTCGTCACGATAGAAGTGAAGGATGCCCTTTTTCTCAAGATTGAATTCGAGGTTCTCTCTTTCCGCTATGTCGAAAAGGTGCTGGCGTGCGGCCAAAGCGAGTTTCACCGTCTTTGCGGTGTTGTTTCGATAGTTGGGGATCGCAGCCATGAACTCCCCGAGCCAGGAATACTTGTGCCAGGACGGCTTCATGTTCATCAGCAACGGCGCGTCTTGCCGGAACATCCACTTGAGCCCCTTGGCCACAGTGCTCCAGCTATTCCAGACCTCCGCGTTACTTGCCGAGAGCTGGCCGCCATTCGCGAAGGATGTTTCCATCGCCGCATAGGGATGGCGCTCGAAGACAGTCACGCTGTGCCCCCTACATAGGAGGGCGTCCGCCGTGGTGATTCCGGTAACCCCCGAACCAATGATTCCGATATTCATTGTACCTCTGCCGAAGATGGCGATCGACGATCGATCGCTTCGCCCCATCTGTCGCGGGTACCTGAGAGCTTTGCCGGCTTGCGCCGGTTATCCCCTTCGGTGGACGCAATGCGCCTCTCTCCAGATTGTTCAACTGCACGGTCCCTGTTGTCTGAGAGTTTATTGGGGGTTGCTCCTTCGACGTCGCGAATGCGATCTCTCCCGAGCAGTCATCGAACGTAACTAAACTCGCATCGCCGCTTCCGTATTTCAAGCAAGATAGTTCGCATCAGGAGAAATCCTTCGCGTTGACCGCTTACCTACTCAATGATAACGTATAGAACAGTGTGCCGATTAAAGGAACGTGATGTTTTCCTCCCTCGTCGCCCCATCGGGCGGTATCGAAACCCCGGCTCTTGTCCTCGATGAAACTGCGCTGTTGAACAATATCGAGATGATGGCTCAACGCGCGGCGGCGACCGGTGTGAGACTGCGACCGCATGCGAAGACCCATAAGTGTCTGGAGATTGCCAGGCGCCAGATGGCTGCCGGCGCGATCGGCATCTCTTGCGCTACTGTGGACGAGCTTTCATGCCTTTCCGATGCCGGGATCGTAGGTCTTCTGCTGACATCACCAGTGGCCGATCCCGCGAAATTGCCCCGCCTGGCGAATATCATGCGGGCATCCCGCATTATGCTGGTGGTCGATCATATTCACCAAGTCACCGCGTTGAGCAGCCTACTCGATGATGCATCGATCTGCCCGGACCTGTTGATAGATATCGATGTGGGGCAGGGGCGCACCGGCGTATGCAGCATATCCGCTGCATTGGACATCGCAGCCCACATCACCACGACCGCGATGCGCCTGGTCGGCATACAGGGTTTCGCTGGCCATGTGCAGCACATCCACGACGCCGCTGAACGGTCCGGTTCGGCCCGGGACGTCGCACGCCAATTGAAAGCATATGCAGAAGCACTGCGTGCCGCAGGGCACGACATTGCGCATATCACCGGCAGCGGGACCGGCGCCAGCGAGTTCGATTGCGACGGTCCGTATACCGAGCTTCAGGTTGGCTCATATATTTTTATGGATGCTGATTACGGCGCTGTTCGGCAGAGCGGCGGTGTCGCGCTCCCATTCAAGCCGAGTCTGTTCGTCCTCGCAACGGTCACATCGATCAATAGAGCCGGATCCGTGACCATTGATGCCGGCGTCAAGGCGCTTGCCTTCAATGGCCCGCCACCGACGCTGATTATTGGTGCGCCGGCTGGATCGACCTATCGCTTTGCCGGCGATGAGCATGGGATAATCACGATTCCGCCCGGAGGTGCGGTCCCGGCTGTAGGAAGTCGGGTGCTTGTCCTCACAACGCATTGTGATCCGACCGTCAATCTACACCCGCGCTATACGGTATTCCGGGAAGATCAAAGCATCGAATCCTGGCCAGTCGTCGGACGATATCAGTTTTGAAAGATGCGGGTGAGCGCGTCGCCGAAGTCTTCGAACGGCATTTAGGGGAGTGTTTCAAATCCCACAAATCAGAACTGATGATGCTGGCCTGACAGAGGACTGCTTCAGTCTCTTCAGTTCCTTCATGCGTGTCCGAGATCGGAAAGCTCGCGCGGAGATTATCAAGCTCGCGCGACGGTTTGCGGAGTTCGAGGAAATCTCCGCTCATTACTCTGATGGAGCCGCTACATCAGACCGGAATTTAGCTAAGAGCGATCGCTATGAATGAAGGCGCATACCGTTTCTCTGCGCCTCGATCGATCTGCTATTCCCAGCCATTGTCGCGATGGCTGTTCCGTAAACGCCTGCGCATCATGTGCGCAAGCGTTCGAAATAAGCCCAGGATCTACTGCAGTGCTGACATTCGTTGGCCAAGAGCTGCGATGCTTTCGACGGCGTGATCCCCGGCAAATGTAAGGCCGAGCTCATCGACGCCCTGCTTCTTGTATTTCGTGGCCAGTGCGAGACACTCATCCGGCGTTCCGAACAGCGAGAAGGCAAGAGCATATCGCTCATCCAGCACCGACACCGGATCTTCGCCATTTGCAAGGCGCAACGATACCTCGATGAACTCGTGTTCTGCGATTGCAGTGTCGAGCAGAAGCGCTTCCTTTGCCGATGGTACTTTCTGGCTCAAAGCCCAAAAACGCGGGACCATCTCGCCCACAATGCGGGTCGCTTCTTCAAGAGCGGCCTTGGACGATTGATTGACCACGCAGGGCATGTATTGAACGACGGCCCCGCCAGCTTTTGACGGCCGGGCATCTCGCATGAGCTCGGCCGAGTGACCTGCATATCCCGCCGAACACATGTTCGAGACGAGGAGACCATCGGCGCCCTCGCCAGCGAGCTTGACGGTCAGATTGCCTCTGCCGGCAAGGAAGATGGGAATGTCATGTTTAGGTGGCTGCTCAAGCTTGACCTTCTTGGCCGAGAACCGGGGGCCGGTGTAGTCGACTTCTTCACCGCGAAGCAGGCCACGAAGAATCGCGATGGCATCCCGGAGTGCAGGAACGGGCCGTTGGGCATCGATTTCGAGTTTGGCGGTTGCCGACATGATGCCGGCGCCGATGCTGATGCTGGCCCGATCGCCAGCGAGGTCGCTGAGCGCGGCCATTTCCATCGCCATCATCGCGGGATGTCGCGTGAACGGATTGAAGACGCCGGCATGAATGTGGATACGCTTTGTGGCTGCGGCGCATGCAGCTGCAGCGGGCCAAATGCCCCTGGCAAATGCATTTTCGGCAAACCATACACCGGCGAGGCCGGCCCTATCGGCTGCGACTGCCATTTCGACGCATTCCTGCGGCGTCACGGAGCCGTCAACGCGTATGCCAAGTTTAGGGGTATCGTTCATGGTCGCTCCTCGGCGCCTTCCAATGCAACATGCTCCGTCTTCGCACGCGCTTCCTGAATCAGTTTCCACAGTCGGGGAGGGGAGAGTGGCAGTTCGGTCGGCTCGACCGACATGGATGCAAGAGCGGAGGCTACGGCGTTAGCGATCACGCCGCCGACTGAGATTAATCCGCCTTCGCCTGCACCTTTCGCTCCCAGAGGATTGTTCGGACAAGGATGCACGCCAAGCGAATCTCCTCTTATGGAGGGGAAGTCCGTGGATGTCGGGAGTAGGTAGTCTGCGAAAGAACCCGTCAGCAGTTGTCCCTGGTCGTCATATTGAAGATGCTCGAGGAATGTGCTGCCGAGCCCCTGTACGATGGAGCCCAGGATCTGGCCGTGCAACACGGCCGGATTGATGACGCGGCCGACGTCATCGACGGTGACATAATCGAGAACTTTCACTTCGCCGGTCAATGGATCAACCGCTATGTGCGCGGCGTGACATCCGTAGCTGTAAGTGAGCTTTTTGTTTTCGAACCGCTCCTCTACGGTGAGGCCTGCAAACTTGGTGAACTCGTGGCTCTCAGCCCCATAAGAAACGAGTCCGTCAGCGATAACGACTTCAGACACGTCGCAGTCGAGCGCCTTCGCGGCCTCTTCTCGCAGTAATTTCAGGAATGATGTAGCGGCCAGCAGGATCGCCGACCCGCCCATCACAGTGGAGCGGGAATGAAAAGATCCTACGCCCTTGGTGACCAGCGTGGTCGATCCGTGCAGCAGTCGTATGCGGTCAATCGGCAGCGAGAGCGCATCGGCCGCGATCTGGCTGAGGATGGTTTGGAGACCCTGGCCCGAAGCGGTCGAGCCGACTGCCACCAATATCGTCCCTTCCTGCGCGATCGTGATGCGAGCATTCTCGAACCGGCCACCAGCGCCGCCTTCGACGAAATTCCCGACCCCGATCCCGTGATGCCATCCATCGACAACCCGGCCCTGGAGCGATTTCTTCTCGTCCCAGCCAAACTTGTCCAGGCACAGCCGCATGATGTGGCCGTAGTCTCCGTTATCGAGTTCGGTCTGCCAGGTCTGATCCAGGCCAATCATTGTCGCGAGAGGGCGCGGCAGTTCATCCTTGGATATGAGATTCTTCAACCGCAGCTCTGCCGGATCGATCCCCAGATCTCGTGCTGCCATATCCAGCAGACGCTCGAAAAAGAAGCTGGCCTCATAGCGCCCCGGGCCGCGATAGGTGCCGGTCGGCGTTTTGTTGGTCAAGTAGGAATGCGACGCGATCGAGATGTTCGGTACGCGATATGGCCCGCTCACGAACTGAACGACGTTCCGGGGAGCGGTGAGCCCGTTTGTTCGGACATAAGCGCCTAGATCGACATTGACCTCGCCCCGCACGCCGAGGACGATGCCGTCCGAACTGCAGGCGATCTCAAGCTCCGCATACATTTCCCGCGCATGGTTCATGGCCGAGAGATGTTCGCGACGATCTTCGATCCATCGGACTGGTGCCTTCAGATGTCGAGCGGCGAACGGGATCAGAAAATCTTCAGGATAAAACTCGCCGCGCGCACCGAAGCCGCCGCCGACATCGACCTCGATCAGATCGACCTGAACCTCGTCGAGGCCAAGCATATTTGCGAGGACTGACCGATTGAAGAACGGAACTTTTGTCGCGCCGGTGACGACCATTTTCTGCGACCGATCGTCCCATTCCGCGACGAGGCCTCTTGTTTCCATGGGGCAGGCCGTATGGCGCTGCACGCCAAAGCGCTCTTTCTTGCGGTAAGCGGCTGACGCGAATGCGACATCCGTATCGCCCATTTGCCCAACGAACGTCGTGGCCAAATTAGACTGGGCGTCATCGAACAACAGGAACGTTGCTGCGGCGGATACGCTGTAGCTGGAAGCAACAGGAAGCTCACCATATTCAACATCGACAAGCTCTGCTGCGTCTTCGGCGATCCATTGCTCTGACGCGACGATTAAGGCGATAGGCTCACCAACGTAACGTACCTTGTCGCTGGCGATGATCGGTTGCTTGAACCGCTCGCCTTCGGGCGTGCCATGCTGTCGGATCGGGATCGTTGGAATGACGCCGATATCCCCCGCAGTGATCACTGCGGCGACACCGTCCAGCGCCTCTGCGGCGGCCGCATTGATCGACTTGATCACACCGTGTGCGATCGTGCTTCGCAGAACGACGGCATATAGAAGGTTGTCGGGCTTCAGGTCCGCGACAAACGTGCCTGAACCGACAAGAAGACGAAGGTCTTCGATACGATCCAGCGGGCTTCCGACATAATTATTCACGTTCACCATGTCACAGCTTCTCGGTTCTGTAGCTGGATTGGGCGTCCTGTACCGCAGCGATAATCTGGACGTAGCCGGTGCATCTGCAGACATTGCCAGACAGCACCTCGCGGATGCGCTCTTCGCTTGCCTCGGGCTCGTCCAGCAACAGTGCGTGCATCGTGGTTAGGATGCCTGGCGTGCAAAATCCGCATTGCACAGCATGATGCTTTCTGAAAGCCTGCTGCAACGGCGACATTGCGCCATCAAGCGACAGCCCTTCGATCGTGACGATGTCGCTTCCATCGGCCTGGACAGCCAGCATCAGACATGATCGCACTGCCAATCCGTCGACGATGACAGTGCAGGCTCCGCATACGCCGTGCTCGCAACCAATATGGGTGCCGGTGAGGCGCGCGTCGTCGCGAATGGCGTCGGCCAGGGTCGTGCGTTGCGATACGTTCACGGAGGTCGTGTGACCGTTCAGGGTGAGCGAGATCGATGTCTTAGTCATGCGGCCGCCGAGCGTGCGCTTCATCGAGTGCGCGCATTATGAGGGTTTCGAGGAGGGCCCGGCGATAGTTGGCGTCGGCGTGAATGTCGCTTCTGATGTCCAGATCTGCCACGCCCGCGGCTGCCGCGCGGGCAAAGATTTCGGCATTGGGAGGGCTTCCGCTCAGGGTGCCCTCTGCTTCGGATAGGCGAAGTGGCTGGTCACCGACGCCGAATGCGCCGATCCGGGGCTGATCGATGCAGCCGTCCTTCATCTCGAATTGCACGATCGCCCCCGCCAACGCGAAGTCGCCCTTGCGCCGAGCAAACTCCTTGACGGCATAGCGTCGATCACCGGGCCAAGCAGGAAGTTCAAGGGATACGATCATTTCATTGTGCTCCAAGGCGGTCATCAAGGGAGCAAGAAAGAAGTCTTCCGCATTCACCGATCTCAAGCCTGCAGGGCCGATGATGTTAATCTTGGCGCCGCATGCGACGGCGACGGCTGGCAGTTCCGAGGCCGGATCGCCATGCGCGAGGCTTCCACCCACGGTTCCGCGATTTCGGATCGCATAATGGGCGACGTGTTTCACGGCTTCGACAAGGAGCGGATGAGCGACAGAGAGAGTCGTGTTCTGCTCGATATCGCGCCAGCGAACTCTGGCGCCCAATGTCACGCTGCGGTCTGAAACGACGATTTCGTTAAGGCCGTTGATGTTCTTGATGTCGATCAAGATGCTGCAGGACGCTAGGCGGAAGGCCAGCATCGGCATCAAGCTTTGGCCGCCGCTCAAAATCTTAGCGTCACCATCGTGCTGGTCCAAGAGAGCGATCGTCTCTTCGATTGAGAATGGGCTCAAGTAAGTAATAGCGGGTAATTTCACGATGCGTCTTCCAGTGTGCCGATAACCAGAACGCTGTTTCCAATACCATCGCATGGTGGATTCTATGAGTCAATTTTCTTTCGGTGTTGACAGCAGTGTGTTGCTGGATCACTCTTGTGAAACAGCGTCCCGTTATTCGGCACACAGGGTTTATGATGCTTACCAATATCCCACGGCTAAATGCGCTCATGAAGAAGGGCGGCTTCGACGCGGTCATAGCGACCTGCGCCGAGAATGTGACTTACCTCAGTGGCTTTTGGGCGATGTCGCAATGGGTGCGTCGCGGGCCGCAAGCCTACGCTCTGTATGTAGGGTCTCCAGAAAAATCCTCGCTCATTATCAATACGAGCCTGTTGGATCTGGTGCCGGACCAGCACCCCTGGATGAGCGACATTCGCCGATACGGGTACTTCCAGGTCGATTTCGACGGCACAAGCACCCCGAATGAGACCTACGAGAGCCAGAAACGACTGTTTGCAACCAGTTCTTCTGACAGTTCGGTTGAAGCGCTGGTTGCGGCCATGAGGGACTACGGAGTTGAGCGCGGCACAGTCGCAATCGACGAGATGGGAATCACGCCGCAATGCATGGAGCAGCTGCAAGAAGCGCTGCCGAATGTGCGCTTCGTTCGTAGCTTCTCGCTGTTTGAGAATGTGCGGGCGATCAAGACGCTCGGAGAGATCGAGATTTTAAGGTCGGCTGCGCGCATCACCGAGGGAGCGATCGAGGCCGCGCTGTCCGTTGCCAGAGAGGGCGTCACCGAGCGGGAAATGATGCGCAAGTTCAACGCATATCTCGCCGAGAATGACACCGCGCCAGTGGTTGGGTGTCTTGGATTTGGCAATCGATCGGCACTCAGCAACGTCCAGCCATCCGATCGTGCGCTTCGGGATGGCGATCTCATCCGCTTCGATGTCGGCGGGCGCTATCGGCATTATCGATCCGACATGTCGCGGGGCGCGGCATTGGGTGAGCCCGGCGAGAAAGTGCGGAAATATTATTCGGCAGTCGAGAAGGGCGTGCTGCGCGCCTATGATGTGATCAGGCCTGGACTGAAGGTCTCTGAACTGTTCGACGAGGTGGTCGGCACCGTGCAGCGGGAAGGTATTCCGCATTATGCCCGAAGCCATGTCGGTCATGGCATTGGTGTCGACGGTTATGATCCGCCGAACATCGCGGCAAGCGCGAATATGGTGCTCGAAGAAGACATGGTGATCTGCGTCGAGACGCCATATTACGAGATCGGATTTGCCGGCTTGCAGGTCGAAGACATGATTCGTGTGACGCGGAACGGCGCGGAATCCTTGATGTCGCTGCCCACAGCGATCCGTATCCTTTAGCTTTCCTCGCTACCAACTCGGGAGTTACGAGAATGAAGTTTTCGATCTGCCTTTCGACTGGCTATGAAGGCCTCGTGTATCCGGTCAATTTCTGCAAGCCGCAGGACTTGGTGCGCCAGTCGCAGCTGGCTGAGAAGCTGGGATTCGACTCGGTGTGGGGCAATGACCACATCACGACACCGAACTATGTCAGGGATCATTTTACGGATTCTCCGAATTTTTATGATGTGCTGATTACGCTGGCTATGATTGCGCAGGCGACGACGACCCTGCGCGTCGGTACAGCACTCTTGGTCGTTCCGAACCGCGAGCCCGTATATCTGACCAAGCAGATAGCGACGATCGATCAGATGTCGGGTGGACGTCTCATGATCGCGGTTGGCCTCGGTGCCTATCGGGAAGAGTTCGAAGCCTGGGTTGGCAACCGCTACGAAAAACCTCACCGCGGCGACATGATGGAAGAGGGACTCGAGATCTTCCGCAAGCTGACGACGGAGAAGGTTTCATCTTATGATGGAAAATACTACTCCTACAAAGATCTCGAGATGTTCCCGAAGCCGCTGCAGAATCCGTTTCCGCTCTATATCGGCGGCCACAATATGAAGGCGGTCGAGCGCGCGGTCGAGATCGGGCAAGGTTGGCTGCCTGGGTGGCGCCCGCTCAATGAGATCGCCGAGCGAATTCAGGCGTTGAAGGCAGCT
>NZ_JBIISY010000418.1:0-3053 GCF_044340795.1 Tardiphaga sp. | reverse complement strand
GCGCTCGATCTCACGGGCGATCAGGCCGTAGGCGACGTAGCTGGCATTGGCGCAGCCATAGTCTTCCGGCAGCGTCACGCCGATCAGACCGAGTTCGCCCATCTCGTTGAAGATCTCGCGATCGGTGTGCTCGTTGAGATAGGCGTCGGTGACGCGCGGCAGCAGCTTGTCCTGGGCATAAGCGCGCGCAGTGTCGCGGATCATGCGCTCGTCTTCGGTGAGCTGCCCATCGAGCAGGAACGCATCGTCCCACTGAAAATTCGCAGCGGGCTTGTCCTTACCCTTAACGCTCATCGAAGTCCCTTTCACATCGTGATTGATCGGACGCGCGGGCTTTTTGTTTCCTTGCCGGCGCGTGATGTCTCACATACGCCATCGCCGCCGGAGCGGCTCTGGCCCATGTAGAATGCGGTATTTTAAGTCTTGGACCTTCAGCCTTCAAGCTGTTCGTTGCAGGCGATCTCGATGCCGAAACCCGACAGGCCCTTATAGTCATGGGCCGACGAGGTGAGATGGCGGATCGAGGTGACGCCGAGATCGCGCAGAATCTGGGCACCGACGCCGATCTCGCGCCACTGCCGGTTGCGATCGGCTTCCGCCGACTTCGGCGCGTCCAGCGGCTCGACGGGAACACCTGCGGCGCCGTCGCGCAGATATACCAGCACACCGCTGCCGTTCTTCTTGAAGCGCTCCAGAATGACATTCATCTTCGCGGGCCCGAAAAACGTGTCGCGCACGATGTTCGGCTTGTGGAAGCGGGTCAGCACGTTCTTGCCGTCGCCGACGCTGCCATAGACGAAAGCCACGTGGTGGATCGGATCGAAGGGCGAACGGTAGGAATAGCCCTGCAGGGTCCCGATCGGGCTTTCGGTGGTGAAGGTCGAAACGCGCTCGATCAGTTTTTCACGGGCCTGACGATAGGCAATCATGTCGGCGATGGTGACATGCTTGAGCTTGTGCCTGGCGGCGAAGTCGACGACCTGCTGGCCCTTCATCACCGAGCCGTCGTCATTCATCAGTTCGCTGATGACACCGACCGGCGACAGGTTCGACAGCTTGCACAGATCGACGGCGGCTTCCGTATGGCCGGAGCGCATCAGCACGCCGCCATCCTTGGCGATCAGCGGGAAGATGTGGCCGGGGCGCGCAAAGTCGTTGGCCCCGGCATTGGGATTGGTCAGCGCACGGCAGCAGGAGGCACGCTCTTCGGCGGAAATGCCAGTGCCGTTGTCGGGCTTGTAGTCGATCGACACCGTGAAGGCGGTGGTGTGGTTGCTATCGTTGTTTACGACCATCGGATCCAGCCGCAGGCGGCGGGCGTCCTCGACGGTGATCGGGGCGCAAACGATGCCGGAGGTATGGCGGATGATGAAGGCCATCTTCTCCGGGGTGCAGAACTGCGCGGCGACGATCAGGTCGCCTTCACCCTCGCGGTCATCGTCATCGGTGACCACGACCATTTCGCCGGCGGCGAAGGCTTGCAGAACGTCGGAAATCGGATCGGCCATCAGTCCACTCTCGCTCGTTGTGGCCAGTGATATGGCGCAGAGCGCGGGGCTGTGCAACCCGCGCAAATGGGGGGCGGTATGCGGGTTCGCAGTGCGGAATGGGGTGTTTCCTTCGCCCCGCTTGCGGAGAGGTTAGGGCAGCACTTCCCGCCGTTCCGCCAGCCGCAGATCCAGATCCGCCCGCTTGGCCTGCAGCAACCCCTGATCGACCGCCTCGATCACCTCATAGAGCGCATGGGCGTCGCTGAGGCGGGTGACGGTGACGTAATCCGCACCGGCGGCATAGATGTCGCCGACATCACCCAGCATGTCCGCCGTGGAGATGACCTTGGCGGTCGGGTTGATCGAGCGGACGTGGCGGACCAGCTTTTCGTTATTGGCGCCCTTGAGCAGGGAATCCGGCACGCTGAGGATGATGATCTCGGCATTGCCGACACCGGCATGGACCAGCGTGTCCACATTGCTGATGTCGCCATAGACCACATGCAGCCCGCGAGCGGCCAGCGTCCGGTAAACGTTGGGGTTGAAGTCGACGACACTGATCTGGTCGAGCAGCGACTTGTTCTGGCGTTCGATCTCGCTGAGCAGCGCCGAGGCCGCGCGATAGAAACCGAGAATGACGATCCGGCGGGCCTGGCCATGGGCCTCAACGTGGTCGCCCTCGCTGTTTTGCCCGTGATCGAGATCGCGCAGGCCGAGGCGCTTGAGCACCGGGATCGCCCAGCGGGTGATCTGGTCGCTCTGCATCATGGCGAAGGTCGAGAGCACCGCGAGGATGACGAAGGCGAAGGATGCCGCGCTCGAACATTCCTTGGTAATATGGTTCGCGGCGATGCCGGTCTGCAGCACCACCAGCGAGAATTCGCTGATCTGCGCCAGATTGAGCGCCGGCAGAAGGCTGGCGCGCAGGCCCTGCTTCATCAGGTAAAGCGGCACGAAAGTGGTGACGAGACGGCTGACCACCGTGAAGACGGCGACGACCAGCGCGAGCTTGATGGTGGCCATGTCCGGCACCGGGATGGTCATGCCGACGCCGACGAAGAACAGCGTGATGAAGAAGTCGCGCAAGGTCGTCACCTTGGCGGTGACATCGAGCGCATAGGGGAACGTCGAGAGCGCGACACCGGCGACCAGCGAGCCCATCTCGCGCGACAGATGCAGGCGCTCGGCGATCTCGCCGATCAGGAAGCACCAGGCCAGCGCGCCGAGCAGCACCAGTTCCGGCCGCCGCGCGATCTGGTGGAACAGCGGCGGCAGAACATAGCGGCTGAGCGCGAAGGCGATGGCCACCAACGCACCGACGCGCGCCACTGACAGCAGCACGACGCCGATCTGCAGATTGTCGAGGCTCGGCTGGATCGCCAGGAACATGATGGCGAAGATGTCCTGGATCACCAGCACGCCGAGCGTGATGCGGCCGGGCAGCGTGTCGAGCTCACGCTTCTCGTACAGCACCTTGACGATCACCACCGTCGAGGACAGCGCGCAGGCCACCGCAAGGTAAAGCGCATCGAAGCCGCCGCCGCCGAGCTTCAGGCCGAGCGC
>NZ_JBIISY010000417.1:0-3054 GCF_044340795.1 Tardiphaga sp. | reverse complement strand
GAAATTGCCCCAGTTGAAGCGATAGTTGAGGCCAGCTTTGACGGTGTGCTCGTCGTTGCGGAAACCACCAACGGCGAGGGTGGGGGTCAGGAAAGTCGTCGTACCGAAATCGTAGTACTGATATTCGATCTTGCCCGACCAGTTGCGGTTGAACAGGTATTCGATACCGCCGCCCACGGTGTAGCCGTTGCGACCAGCGTCGCCGGTGAAGCCGTTGGTGAATCGCGAGTCAGCCCAGGCGTAACCGCCCTTAACGTAAAGGAGGGTCGGACCCCAAGCAGAGCCAAGACGGCCGGTAACCGAACCGAGGCCACGGTTGGCAAAGCTGCTGCTGGTATCGAGAAAGCTGTAGTTCGCTTCGAGACCAAAGACCCAATTGCCGCCGAACTGAGTGTCCCAACCGATCTGACCGCCGCCCATGAAGCGACCATCGTTACCGCCGCCGACCAGGTTGTCGGAGTTGCCGCGGAAAGCACCGCCGACGTGGCCGCCGATGTAAAAGCCGGTCCAATCATAGACAGCGGCCGGAGCAGCCATTGGAGCCTTGGTGTAAGGCCGAGCTGCCATGTCAGCAGCGAACGCCGAAGATGCGCTCAAAACCGCAACAGCGGCCGTCGCGAGAAGATACTTTTTCATGATGGTCTCCCTTTGAACCGTCGGGAGACCCTAGAAACAATCCAGCCTCAATAGCGTCACCACTTTGCCACATACGCCTACAAACGTACGCACTGTTTTGTGATAAAAAATTCTGGAACAAAACCCAAAGTTTATGCCGGGGAACGACGCGGCCATCCCTTGCGGAACCGTTGCTTGTTTTGTGTTTCACCCGCCAGAAAGATGGGCTGCTGAAAACCTAGTCTAGGCGGCCTTAATCGTAGCGGGCATGTCGCCAGGGTATGGCTAGGAGTTGGAAAGAGCAGAAGCAGAACAATCAGCATCTTCCCCGGCCTTCATATTTTACGAAACTCTAAGTTTGTTATGCAAATGTGCATTATCATACCGTCGTTATGCATATCTCGTGGGGCTTCGTGAAAACACTCGATAATCTTCCAGTTGGTATAAAGCTTGGTCTGCTCGTCTTTGTTGCTGTCGTCGGTCTGTGTTTGGCCGGCATCCAAGCGAGCCGTTTGGTCAATAATGAGATGCACGCATCTCGCATGGACCAAGTCCAAGCCCTCGTAGAGACCGCTCGCAATGTGGCTATCGGCCTGCAGAAGCAGTATGCCGCTGGAGAGCTCTCGAAGGAGGCAGCCATCGGCGAATTTATCAAACGCGCGCGCACGATGACGTATGACAATGGCAACGGCTATATTTTTGCCTATGACATGAACGGTGTCGCACTCGTTACGCCGGATCCGAAGCAGTTCGGCACAAACCGGCTCGACATCAAAACTAATGGACGCGCTCTCACGCGGGAGCTGCGAGATGGCGTCGCTGCCAAAGGCGACGTAACCCTCTACTACGAGTACGTCAAGCCTGGCTCAGACATTCCGATCCGAAAGTTCTCCTACGCGGTCGCAATCCCAGGATGGGATATGTTCGTTGGAACCGGCGCTTACCTCGACGACCTCAATGCAAAGATGAGGCCGATTATCATGTCGCTGGCATTTGCTATCATCATCATCGCGTTTGTCGCAGGATTTGTTGCGTGGTTGATCAGCCGCAGTATTACGAAGCCGCTGACAGCGTTGGGCGACAGGATGAAGTCACTCGCCTCTGGAGAACTGGACGCAGAGATCCCTGGCAATCGACGGAAAGACGAGATTGGTACGATGGCGCAATCCGTACAAGTCTTCAAGGAAAGCGCTCTTCGAGTACGCCACTTGGAAGAACAGGAGGCGGCTGCGCAGTTGAAGGCGAGAGAGGAACGCCAGATCGTTTTGAACAAGTTAGCGGATGGATTCGAGCGAAGCGTGCATAGCGTGGTTCAATCAGTCGCCAGGTCAGCCGCGGGGATGCAAAACACCGCGACATCGATGACCGATGCAGCCTCGCAAGCGAGTGAGAAAGTGAGCACGGTGAGCGTCGCGTCTGAGCACGCTCTTCACAACGTACAGACCGTCGCGGCTGCAGCTGAGGAGCTGTCGGCCTCAGTTGAGGAGATTTCGCGGCAGGTAACTCAGTCGACCGCGATTGCCAAACAGGCGGTTGGCGAGGCCGACCGGACAAATGCAACCGTGCAAATGCTTTCCGGCGCGGCCGAGAAGATTGGCGTGGTTGTTCAGCTTATCGATACAATCGCTGCGCAAACTAATCTGCTCGCGCTGAATGCAACCATCGAGGCCGCGCGAGCAGGCGACGCTGGCCGTGGATTTGCAGTAGTTGCGTCCGAGGTCAAGGCCTTAGCCACGCAAACGGCTAAGGCAACCGAGGAAATCACGGCGCAAGTTGTGAGCATGCAGTCGACCACCAGTGATGCGGTCACGGCAATCGCTAGTATTAGTACGACAATCGAGAAAATGAGTGAGATCTCGATGGCAATCTCTTCGGCGGTCGAAGAGCAGGGTGCAGCAACTCGTGAAATCGCGCGAAATATTCAAGCGGCGGCGACGGGTTCGAGCGAGATTACGACCAACATTGGTAGCGTGCAGACGGCCGCCTTTGCCACGGGCGAGGCCGCCGGCAATGTGCTAAATGATGCGCGTGACCTAGATAGCCAAGCTAACCTGCTACAGTCTGCCGTCTCCGACTTTGTGAGGCAGATCCGAGCGGCTTAAAAAAGGGCTGGACGCGATCAGTCGCGTCCAGCCTTGATATCGTACAAGACTGTGTTAGCCGACTTGGTAATCAATCAAATGAGATCGTGAAGCTCCAGCGCTCTTTGGTCACGATCGCTGTCGACGCAATCTCTATCAAGCACAGCTAAGAGGCAGGAAGTTTACCAGTGAGCCGGGGCAGCAAACTCTTGTCGGCGTTGCCAATCGGTGCACGCGATGTGATCGAGCGCCATCTCACCGAAGTGAAGTTAAGGCGCGGGCAGACTGTCGCTCAGGCTTATTCCGTTCTTGAAACAGCCTACTTCCCTAAAGACTCAGTATTCTCAGCGGACCTCCC
>NZ_JBIISY010000186.1:0-11809 GCF_044340795.1 Tardiphaga sp. | reverse complement strand
AGGAGTGTTTCATCTCCGCCGTTTAATAGCCAGTTCTCCTCGAACAACGCATCATCAAATGCGGCCAAGAGCATATCCTCGTGATTGCCGAGAATGCAGGTGATTGAGTCTGGTTGTTCGATCTGGAGCGTCCTCAGAATTCGGATGACCGCCGCACTGGCTGGACCTCGGTCAATGTAGTCACCGAGGAAGATCATTCTTCTGGAGGAACCGGCGGCATGCTTCTCGCAGAGCAGGAGAAGTTTTTCCAACTTTTGGGCGCAACCGTGAATGTCCCCGATCGCATACGTTAGCATAGTGCCGCCGGATCTCATGGTGGAGCAGGTGACATATCGCATGTGGAAGGGAAAAGGGAGGTCGTGCGAAGCGCCTCCCTCTTCCATCACACTACAATTCGCCCAGCCGTTCGCGCCCTCTCGGCGTATGCGGATAGCGGCCTATCGGCGACGAAGCTATTGTCACGTTCCACGGGAAGACCGAGACGCCCTCGGACCTCCATGATCTCAGCTAAGCTGACGAAGCCGAGCTCTGGCGCGCCTAACCCGAGGTCGCACAATCCGAATAAAGAATCCGGCTCGTCAACGTCGCACTCGGTTAGGAGCCAGATAGCGGCGGCGTCCGGGGTGAAGAGCTTAACCACGGGCTTGTGGTCACGTTCTCCCGAAAGGCCATTGACCAGGAGCGCCACTCTGTCTTCGACGGTGAGAAGATTGAGCTCACGCATGACTCGCCTCCACTTCATTGCGTCGGCGATTGCCTGGACGTCTGGGAGATGAAGGAGGCGGGGTAGCTGTGTCGTCGCCGCCCACGCATTGACCGCCGGCGGTTTCCGCCATGGCGAGGTGGAAAATGCGCTCGAAGTCGCAATATCGTCCCCATAGGGTCTTGGCGAGGTCGACGGCACCCGCTTGACGAATGGCATCGATCACTGACTCGAGCGTGATCGGTTGGAAGCGGACGCGATCGTAGTCGAGCTCTTCTTCTGGAATGAGCTCATTGGCGTAGACGCGGATCGCTGCCTGGACCCGGCGGTTGAGGCGCGGTGCGACGACGACGAACAATGCGCGCGGTGTAAGGCCCGCATTGACAGCGAGCTGACTCAGGGCGTGCTCCCTGAAGAATTGTTCACAGGCAACTGAGCGCAAGACGAAGGAGTCAGGATCGTTGTAGAGTTCGACTTCCCGCGCGGCGGTGAGGTAACGCTCGCGGGGCCGTGCCGGATTAGTATCAAGAGTCTCACTATACTTGACCTCGATGAACACTGTAGCCCGCTCACCGTCAACGTCAGTGACTTCCGCTGCGAGATCCCAGGCACTGCCATCCATTAAGAAACGGGGATCAAGCCGATCGCGTTCTTGGCTCGGCGCCGTTTCAAATCTGATACCGTGGACTTGCTTGACGAAGTTCGGTAGCAGCAAGCGAAAGGTTTCAGTGGCAAGTTGGAGATCCATGGCCAATGGCGCGAAGACGTTGAAGCACATCGGCATTGAGGACAAAGCGTTGCCAAACAGCCTTTCCTCGTCGTAGTGAGCGCCTTCCTCCCTCATGATGAGGCTGTGTCTGACGAAGGTGTGGACTGCAGGAGAAATGAAGTTGTGGCCGGCGCGTGCGGCTTCGGGCGATAGGAGTGATTCAAGCGGGATGACCACATCGCCCTCGCCGTCTTGGCGGATGTGGTGGCCGGTCGGAATGCCGTTATCACGCAGCCAGAGATGTTGCAAAAGCCTGGCCGCCGCTCGGAAGCGGGAATCTATAATACATGAAACGCCGTGGTCCTTGAGAATGGACTGCGGGACGAGTGGGACCCGCGGCAGTGGCGGCGTGGTCAGGAAAGATGACATTCGAATCTCCAATCGCACAGGAGCGTGCGAGAGGGATTCGGAGCGATGCAGAGAATGTTTACAGCGCTAGGTCATGTACTAACGATCCAATCAGACCCAGCGATCAGCCCCTACGAAATTCTTGACTGGAAAATGAATAGCTCGAACCGCTGCCCGAACATCAATGGTGTCTCTTATCAATCCCTATGGATCGAAGGAGAGGTTGGCGGGGGGAAGGCAGGGAAGGGCAGAGGGAAGGCAGAAAGGCAGAAAGGCAGAAAGGGAGGAAGGCAGAGGGAAGGAAGGCAGAGGGAAGGAAGGCGGACAGAGAGTGGAAGAAGGCTGCTTTTGAAAAATAATCGATGTCAATCGGTTTGTCTCATCGATCACGGCCGGTTGGTACAGCGTCTCTCTCGACCTTTTCCGCTCGCCCTAGCGAGACCCGTGAGCAATTGGCGCGGCATGACGGCGCCCGCGGCAGCGTCAGACCATGCCTCTGCTGGTTCATTTGCTTTGATGAAGTATGATGGAGTCGGAGTCTGCAGGCGGCGTTCACGATGAGCATGACGGCTTGACGTGATGTCGCCAGATGATCGCGCGATGCGCGTTCTCATGCTGCGATGGGCCCCCCCTATGTTCAGCGGGCCCTGTCCGGGCGCATGCGGATGAAGATTGGATGGCGAAAGCGGTTCGCGCTCGTCAGCTCCATACAGTGGATTTCGGCGATTTGGCCAACGAGCGTACCGGCGCTGGCTTCAGCCCAAAGATCTCGCCGCTCCTCGTCTGAAAAACCGGAGCCGACATTGCCGCGTGGGGTGGTGATGAAGCCCAGCATCCCGGTGTGTTTGCCTCGACGTTCGACGAAGCCGGTGACCGGAACATCATGGGATTCGGATGGCTTGACCTTGATCCAGCGTTTCCCCTGTCGGAGGACGAGCCCTTCATAACCCAGTGCTTGGACGCGCGCGAGTTTTAGGCGGATGGCCTCGGCGCTGGGATCGGCGAGGGTGCCGAGGTGAAGCCTCGGGTCAATCGGATCGAGCCCATAGAGGTGGCATTGATGAATGGGCGGCGTGTCAGCCGTTGGATATTTGGTGCGCGTGGCAACGATCGTTTCGCGGAAGGAGTTGACGTAGAGCTCGCAGTCACGCGCTCCGGCTTGCCATGGCGGAATGTGATAAAGTGGCCGACCTGCGCGGCTGAGCCAGCCTCGGCGGTCGCTCCATAGCGCACGTACGCCGTCCACCTTGATCGTGACAAGCCATTCTCCGGTGAGTGCCTCACCGTTCCAGATAGATGGCTTATTGAAGTTTATGTCGTCGGTCATGTTCATCCCTCGGTCGCGCGGCGGGAGGGATTCGGAGGACGATGCGCGAAGTTGCGCCTGTCGGACGTGGTACGACCGTGGTAACCGCCCGCCGTCATTCATCTGACAGGAAGCCGGAGAGACCGACGAAATGAGCGGACGTCAGGAAGCAGTAGACGAGGGAAGACAAGATGTAGGCGAAGGTAGGTTAATGAGGATAGGCCGCTCATCGCAGATTATGAAGATCGGTCCATTCGGACGCATGAGAGGCCGGTTGTGCCTGCAATTCCTGCATGTGCTCGAGCATATCGCGCAAGCTCGGATTAGTTTTCCGTCTATCATGGATTCGTCGTCGCCATCTTAGATGACGCGTAAATTCTTCAGCCATTGCGACCGACGCCCGATCGCTTATCAGTGAGACGCCTGCCTTCGGTGAAGCAAGTGACCCGTAGTCCGAAGTTCTCAGATTGCGCGCGGTATTATGATCTGATACGCGATCGCGCGGCTGATGCCGAGTCGATTCGATGAATGGAAGCACTAATGACAGACGACGACGTATTTGTGGGCATGTACGATTTTCTTGAAGCGCTTGAAGCGGTCATCAAGGCTGCCGACCCGGAGAAGCGGGCTGCGCTGGCCGATGTCATTGATGGATATGGCGATAGCTGTCCCGACGAGTTCTATTGGGCGATGGGTGGGCAAGCTCCAACGCTGTTGAGCAACGTCATGATGGCCATCGACGTCTCGTGCCGTCCGGAGTCGCAATCTAAGCCACGCCCCGCGATCCGCCTGGTGGATAGAAAGCCTTCTTCAAACGAATGAGTGGCCGCGCGGATTCGCCGAAGTGATATTGAGCTTCCCATGTTATTCCCGGTTATAGAAAGGCAGAGGGAGATAGAGAGGCGGGAAGGAAGGCAGAAAGGCAGAGGAAGGGCAGGCAGCGGGCTTTGGTTAAATACCCTATGTCAAGCCACTTGTCTCAGTCTTCGCGCCCGCTTGCACCAGCGTTTCGGTCGAAGTTTGTTCTGTTGGCACGGCGAGTCGCGCCGTTGAGCGATGATGTCGCCTGCAGACGACCCCGTCGAAGAGAGAGCGGGCTCGACACAACGATTGATGCTTTGGACTGCCCTAAAGACAATCGAAGAACCGCGGGAGGCGGCTTCATCCGCCTGACGAATATCTATCAAAAGACTAATGTGAACGATCGATCGGAATGGCTCTTCAAGAAGCACTGACTTACTTGTCCCTCGATGACCTGAAGCTTGCGGTGACAGAATGGCGCAAGCTTCATCCGCGCGAGACGGTTACGAGCGCGAGTTTGCCGACATCTGAGCGCAAGGCGCAGATGGCCGAGCAAGGCACTGCATACGCGAACGCCTTGAAAAAGGTTCAGTCGCACTTTTCGGTAGATGCCTTAGCTGAACTCCAGACGGTCTACTCGATCGGCCGGGATAGGCTGTCATCCGATGAACTGCGGGAGCGGGTCTCGCTGTTCCAACGCGACTTCAAAGACGCTAGCAATCTCGACAGCGTGATTGGATACCTTTTTGACAAGACGAACCTCCAAGATGGCGTTTGTAAAGGGCTCGTTGCTCTCGGTCTGAACAGCTGGGCGAACGATCTGCGCGCCCTGTAAGCGATGTCGATCTGCCCTTGTTGTCCGGCTGGCTAGCGTTGCGGCCGCACGGACCGTACCAAGGCTCGGGCTGCCATGTTTGAGCTCATTAGCGCATAGCCGCATGGGCGCGAGAGCGGCTCGCCAGCGCAGTCCATCGATTTGCAAGATGAATCGTCGCCTTCGATTCTGAGGTCGCCCTGTGATCGGCAGGCCATCGGCCTTGGCGCGGACGATGCTCAAATTATTGCCCTGACAGCGCCGGTCCTTCAGTTAGATAGCTGAGAAGAAGGAATTGGACAAAGTTAGTGCGATATCCGGGGCGTGTCGTTGTTCGGACATGTCGCAGCATAGGTTTGGGACCCGGACAGCTTATGAGCTGCTGGCCGCAGAAGGCAGTATGAAAGTTCTTGGAAAATTGCGTTATCAATAGTTTCGCCAGGTCATTAACGGTCGATTGGTCCACCATTTCGGATCCTTTGCGCCTCAACCACAGCGCCGATCTCGGCTGGCCCGGCAGACTTAAAATCAAAGGCCCCCGGTTATGTTCCGAGGGCCGGTGATGAGCGGGTGATCTTCGCGGACCTTCCCGTCACCGGGCAAACGCCAGCGCGTTTGGATCGTCGAACAGGTGTCGCCCCCGCGGTGGCAGGGGCGCCACTGGTTAAGCGGCCTTGATCCCGCCGAGGGCCACAGCGGTCTCGTAGCTCGGTGCGACGGCACGCACAATCAGACCGCGATCGATGACGTCGATAACGGTCGTTTCGGTACGAACAGCCATAGCCGCGTCCAGTAGATCGGCGACGTCCAGTGCAAAGATCCAATGGTCATAAGGCAGGTCCTCGCGAGCCATCCATGGCGATACAGGCGTTTCGCTCCGACTATTCTTGCCGTTGTGGCCGGTTAATACGAGGCGGCCGGTCTCGTCCTGGGTCTCGATTTTGAGTTGGACCACCGAACAGCCAATGGAGACAAGGCCGATCGCGCGTTGCACGTCGCTGGTCGGCAGCGAGAAGGAACTCGTCACCGGCATCTTGAACACTCGGTCGAGCGCCGCGGGCCAGTAGCTACCTTTGGCCCAGGTCACGCGAAGATTCTTGGCGTGCAGTTCGATCGAGGTGTCGGTACCGAATATTTCGACAGGGCCGGACACCTTGGCGAGAGCAGTTCGAACGGCCTTCGCGCGCTTCTTCGGCAGATAGATCTGAAGCTCGCTGGGTATCGCCGAAGACGAATACATGGAAATTGCCGCCGTGTATCCGCTCCGCACGGCCTGTTCGCCGAGACGAATTCCGTCGCTGTTCGCATTTTGACGATCACGGCGCGAGGCGAAAAGTGACGCTTGCTGGAGGGCCTCGCCCAAGGTCGAAGCCGGCATCGTTGCGAGCAGCTGAGCTTCCGGGGACTCGGCTTCCGGTTCGCTACGCAGAACCTCAGTCTCATAGCGTCCGACCTTGCCTTCCGTGAACCAGCGCAAGCTCCTTTGATCTGCATCATAAGTGAACGAGAGCACGCCGTCGAAATTCGACGCGATACCTGAGAGGATCTCAAGCTCCAACTTGAAGCGCGCGCCCTGAGCGTGTTCTGGATGATACAGCGGCGCGGATGCGCGGATGTTCAAGCCTTTGTCCTTGGCGAACACTTTGCAGTGGAGCTCGGTCAATGTCACATCGACGTCGACCAAGGGTGCCGCAGTCTGAATGTGGGCGAGGCGCAATACCTTTTTGAGCTCGTCGGCCTCGATCTTGAACACGATTGGCTTGGGAGGTGTCTCGGGCAATGCGGGAAGTTCTGGAGAATCTAGCGTATGCATGATGCATGTTCCTTTTGGTACTGACGCTCTGTTTGCGTCAGATCCGAAATTCATCTTTTGCGGCTGAAGAGCTAGGGATCGACTGGGGTCGCAGAATGCCTTGACTTCTAGTGATTTGCGTGATCTGCGCTCCGCGTGCGCGGCTGAACGCACGAGAGATGGACTCTCCTTGGTATAAATGGTTGATCTTGCTGCGAAATTTCGTCCGAGGCGGTTCAAGGACGTTGTCGGCCAAGCGCCGTTGACCCGTTGGATGTCTCAGCAAATCAAATCTCGCGAGCGGCGATCCGTTCTCATTAGCGGTCCTTACGGCACCGGCAAATCGAGTTCAGCGTTCATCTATGCCAAGGCAATTCTTTGCCTGCAGCCAAAGGACGGAGAGGCGTGCGATACTTGTGATGACTGCAAGGATTTCGGGGCGCGGGGCGAGCAAGCTCCGGATTTTGCGTATTTTAAGTGCGGCGAGACCAGTACCATCGAGAAAGTTCAGGAGATTCTGGAATTCGCGCGCGTTGTACCTTTCATCGCCGATCGGCGGGTGTTGCTTTTGGATGAAGCGCACAACCTATCGCGGCGCGCATTCCAGGCCCTTCTGGAGATCACCGAGCATCCGCCGAAATGGACGACTTTTATTATCGTGACCTCGGAGGTAAAGGACCTTCCGCCTGCCCTGGTACAGCGGCTGACGGTGCATGAGCTGACGCTTCTAAGCTCTGAGGACACGTCCTCGATGCTGGCCGGGGTATGTCAGAGCGAGAACATGCCGTTTAGTGCCACCGCATTTGACTTGATGCATAATGCAGTTGGCGGGCAACCCCGCGCCCTCCTGCGCGCCCTTGAGAAAGTGTCAGAACTGGGCGCAATTGACGAAGCCAATGTCAGGATCGCGCTCAACCTCGATTTCGATGATCGTTTGATCTCCTATATCGAGGCACTCCTCGCGGGGGATCTTGAACGTCAGCTTCGAGCGATCGAAGGCTGGCCAGATGCGCCCAGTCGCAAGCTCCGGTTTCTGCATCAGTTCTTTGCGTACACATACTTCAATGAGGTGCGGCGGATCGTCCGTGACGATCCCGCGATGCGCACCATGCCTCCGTCCATCCTGAAGCGGCTCGTTGACGGTTTCGCCGAGCACGCTGCGCGGCTCGGCTTGAGCATCGCCGCATTCTGGGAGGCGGCTATGGCGGCGATCGAGCCTCGCGATGCAATAACAGCGTCTCAGCTGGCCGTGGCCTTGAGCAGCTTCGACCGATTGATCAACGAATCGCCGCTCGTGGCCCTAGAAGATCGTAGCAGGTCCCGGCATGCCTCAAGTGATATTGCTCGGCCGAGCGCGTCCGGAAAGCCGGGTCGCGTGTCGCAACGGTCACGGATAGGATTACGAGCCGCGGACGCGTACGACGACGGCTATTTGGATTGGAAGCAAGTCCGTCCTATCTGGGAGGTCGGGAGCTTTTTGCCGCAGAATTTTGGCGTTCTCTTCAACCTGCGCGTGTCGCTGACACGTGGGCAGCAACAGGCGGATCGGAGCAGTGTCGTTGCCGATACTGCTTCCGACCTTACCCACGAACTGACCGCGCGCATCAGATATTGGTCGCCGGAGGCACTCTGCCACTGGGCCTATCGGCACGAAGGGCAGCGATCGCAAGTGATCACAAGAATCATTCTGTCTATTCCGGATCCATTGTTGCCGCGAAGTTTGGGGTGGCTCAATGCATTCTGTCGCAAGCGAGCAGATAAGAACGCGTTCGCATGGGCAATAAGTAGTCGCCGCAAAGACACCGCATCGGATCTGGTTCGCTTCCACTGGCAAAATATTCGAGCGCTAAGCCGCGGTTTAGACCCTACGCTCACGGGCCGCGATGAGCGCGGCGAGTTCACGCCGCTTGTAGATCTTCTGCGCATCCCACATCGATGGAGGTCGCCGACACCGGTTTTGCCCCAGAGCATCGGAACGTCGAAGTATTTGACGCCCGCGGTGCGCCGGAGCGTCGCCGGTGAGATGCCGTTTCTGTCAGCCATTGCTGATGGCGCGTGGAAATTTGTCGACAGGGGTTGGGAGTTGCCGGAGTTCGAAGCGCGCGCCGCTGAACGACGGCGTCGTGCGCGCCTCCTGGAAGGCGTTCGCGCCGCATTGCCCGAAGAGGACGAACTCAGTGCCGCGCGGCGAGAAGAAGAGCTAAGGGCAACGCAGGCTTCTTTTGGCCAAGACCCGAGGCAAGCGTGGCCTCGGAGCTGGCAAGGGTGGTGGCAGCCCGATGGCGGAAAAATGGGGTACTTTGCTTGCTTCGCTGCCAGCAAGAGAAAAAGATAAACAAAATCAACGACATAGGTCTGGCGGTGCGGCTCCCGCCATCGCCATTTTGTCCAATTTAGGCCGAATAATAATTCAAATTAGATTTCTCCATTTTAACTAACTCATACATCGGCAACACCGCCGATTTTCCGCTTTAGGACCCCGTATCCGAAAACTTCGGCCGCCTTATCATCCTCTTCGAACAGGCGCTTAATCGTCTCTAATTCCTTGCCAAATTCCTCGGCGACCTTTTCGTAGACGCGGGTTTGGGCGCCATAAGAGGACGCGCCCGGTGTGCCCTGCCGATCGTCAAGATCTTGGAGCAACAGCTCTCGCACGCGCTGGGTAATCGCTCGATGGGACACGTGGGTTGCATAATCCTTGAATGCGGATCCACCAGCGAAGTTTCCGGTTCCGAGCACAAGCTCGATCGCACGGTCACGCGTGCTGCTCTTGCCATCTGACGGCTCAGCCGCACGGCCACGCGCGCCGCTCTTGCCGTCTGACGCGAGACTGACCATCCCTGCGGCGATCTCTGCAAATTTGGCCCAGACCTCCGTCGGAACGGTGACCCCAAACTTGGCGCTCAGGTCCAGTACGGCCCAAAGCGCCAACTTATTCCCTGTGCGGTTGAAGTACGAAATCTCCGTGTTGATTGCGCGATCGGCCTCGATATTACCGGTGTCGGCGGGCGGCAAACGATCGTCGTTGGGCGTGCTCATAGTTTTATCCGTGCAAAGTGCATTGTAGCCAGAACGAGCGTCGCCGCTCGCTTCGCCGATATGTATCGGGGCTGATGCGCGGTCAAGCAAGCTTTCCTCGTCTGAAAGGTCATAGGCCGTAAAGCTCCATATCTCAATGACAAGGACATGATGATGATCTCTATCAGCTCTCGCACGAAGCTTTCATCGCCGACCTTCATCATGAGTGGCGGTCGCTGATAGGACATTGAATGCCGGCAAAGCCCACGGCCTAGTTCGTTTCGCCGCTAAGGCAATCTTGTTACCAATCGCACTGCTCGGCGCTGTCACATGAAGTTGGTGGCCTTGTCTGATGGCAAAAGACGCCGCCGCTACAGCAGTGTCAAATGTGGTTTCGTTGATGTCATATGCGCCTTCCAACTTGTCATATGGATGCTCCAATTTGAGCCGTTCTAGACTACGTCATAGGCCGCCGATCCCATTCGTTCCTCCTTTAAAATTCTAGGGGAAATTCGTGCAGTGAGCTGGGTTCCGCCGGATGCTGCTGAGATGCGGCAGTCCTGCAAACGGCAGGCACTCTGTTTCGCCGTGGTTCTGGAAATCTCGCGAACCATAAAATCCCTCGTTACTTGTTATCATTTCTTTCGCGAATGATCGTCAAAACCCACGACAACTAGGGGTAGGGACGGCCGCGTGGACCTCGATTTGAGAACAATCTACCTACTAGCGGCTGGCACATGCCTTGTTCTGGGCCTTCTTCAGCTTGGAGCCTCCGTTGTGGGACGGTTCGAGCGCTGGCCCGCCTTTTGGGGGGCGAGTAACATCCTCATCGGTTTGGGCTGCCTTGGGACTGCGACACGAGGCTATGCGTCGGATATCTTGTCGATCTCCATGGCGAATGTCGCGACCTTAGCAGGCTACGCTGTGCTTTTACTCGGCGTACAGTCCTTTTCAGGCCCAGTCACTATCCGTAGAAATACGACATTGTACGTGTTAGCCGTCGTCGCAATTGTATCATGCTTCTGGCAATCTGCTTCTGACCATCAGGTTAGAATAGCCCTTTGTTCGTTCGGATTTGCTTGTTGTGATCTCGCGATCGCGCGAGAGGGCATGCTGATCCACCGTCGTGAACGCCTTGGTACTGCGTGGCTATTGACCGGAATGTTCACGTTGACGAGCCTAATCTTCGCCGGGCGAACGGTCTTCGCGGCATTCGGCCACTTGGGCGGCTCGGATATGTTTGGGCACGACGTCCCCGTCGCTTACACATGGTTTGCAGGGACCGCGACTGTGTTTCTTATATTGAGAGGCACGGCGCTGCTATTCTTGGCAGCTGAAAGAGATCGTAGAAGACTGACCGAGGTCGCGCTGACCGATGCTCTTACCGGTGCCTTGAATCGCAGAGGATTGGAAGAAGCGTTTCACCGAGTAAATGGCGACGTAAGTGTGTTGATCGTCGATATCGATCACTTCAAGAAATTGAATGACACCTACGGCCATCCAGCTGGCGACGAGGTCCTACGCACAGTCGTGCGAGCCATCCGCAGCAGTATTGAACCCGGGGGCGTCGTGGCCCGATGGGGCGGTGATGAATTCGTGGTTCTATTGCCGCGCACTCAGGCCGAGACGGAGCGTTTCGCTGAGAACCTCCGGACGGCTGTCGGGCGTCAGCTAGCGCACTTCGCTACGGAAGAAAATGTGACGATCAGTATCGGTGTAAGTCGCGGCGCATCAGAGAGAAAGTTGGCGGAAGCGCTGAAGGACGCTGATGAAGCGCTTTACAACTCCAAGCGGCTCGGACGAGATAGGGTGTCGCTCGCAGGCCAGGGCGTTCGCGCTGCTTGATATTAGTAGGAGGCCATCTTACAATATGGCGCCTGCGGCATCAATGGAATCGCTGTTCTAGGGCGTTCGCTGCGCCAGTCAGCAAGGGCGCTTGCCGTCAAAACGTCATCGCGTAGATTTCCTCATCTTTCGCTGTGCCTTTTTTCGTGATCGAAAGCGTATCTCAGCCGTTTGCGACGCATAGGGCAAAACGATATCGGTCGAATCCATTCGTACGACCGACATCTGACGCAAATTCCTTTCGGAGCGGTCCACATTGAACGCAGCGCCATGGTCGTCGTTGCTGGCGCCGCTGGCGGCAGCGGAAGTTGCATCAGAGCCCGGTCTGCGCGGACGGCCGCGAAGGGAAGACCTGAGCGAACGCCGCCCCTAGGTAGTTTACCCTAAGGGGCGAGCTCTTCGTGCGGGCGGAC
>NZ_JBIISY010000185.1:0-11892 GCF_044340795.1 Tardiphaga sp. | reverse complement strand
CTTCGCAGCGACAACCGGCGTGCCGGTCGTCTCCGTTGTGCCTCCACTCAACGAGGCACCTCCTCCAACAAACAAAATATCTGTAATCTGCTCTGAACTTGGGATACGCGAAATAGATTGTGCCGGCGTAGAAGAGTTCCTTCGAGCACCCCAGCCAGCCGATCCAGGTCTGGTCGATGCGGCCCAAATCCGGCTACAAGCCAGCATCGACAGCATGCGGAGCTTGTTTGAACGTCCACTTAGCTAGGGGCCGCACTAGAAGGCGCGTTAAATTTATCGTTTGTTTAAAAAGTAAACAGGTCAGCACTTGCCCGCTTCAGTTTCCGAACACTCCGCTTCTAAGCCGACGCTCGCAATCATCAGCACATTTGATGATTTGTGCGGGATTGCCGCCTACACGCGCTATCTTGTGAAACAACTCGAGCCGCACTTTCATGTGACGGTCCTAGATCTGGATCAATACTTGCTCCGGCATACCAGCCCTCATGTCCGCAAGCTCGGTGATCGTCTGATTCGAGATATGTGCGCCAAACTTCAGGACTTCGACTGCGTGAATATCCAGCTTGAGCACGGCACGCTTGGCCTGCATGCACGGGATATCTATCGGCGGCTGCGTTGGATCGTTCAGGCATCACCGCGTTTGTCTATTTCGAGCCATACGATCATGTCCGCGGACGGATTTGATTTCGGCATGTTCCTGTCACGGATTTTTACGCTGAAATGGGGGGCAGCCTATTCTCAGCTGGAGGATGAAGTGCACTCGAGGCGGCTTGGACGGCCGCTCTATCGCTTCTATCGTCGTCAGCAGCAAGTGCGGCCGATTCATTTTATCGTCCACACTGGTCGCGATTTTCGTTTCATGAGATATGTTAACCGCTTGGAAAATGTCCATCACCATCCGCTGTCGTTCCTTTCGGAAGCCGATGCCAGCACTGTTCGCACGCAAAGCAATCGATCTGCCTTTCCGTCTTTAGATGCCCTTCCCGCGGACGCGCACATTATCGGCGTGTTTGGATTCTTCGGGCCTTACAAGGGCTTTGACACGGTGGTGAAGGCGCTTGGAAGGCTGCCGAAGAACTATCACCTGGCGATCTTCGGGGGTGTGCACCCGAACGACATCAAGCGCAACCAAAAGCTTCACCCCTACATCCGGACGATTCTGGATTCGGCCCGAGCCGACTTTTCATTGCTGCAGCTCGAAGAAGGTGGCGAGATACCGCATGAGCCAGCCGCGAAGCCGGTGCCGTTGACGATGCAGGTATCGGACCCGGCACAAATGTTCTCTCACCCAAAGGATGTGTCTGACCGAGTCCACTTTATGGGATCTTTGACGGACGAACAGTTCTTCACTGCCATGTCGGTATCGGACTCGGTAGTGCTTCCGTACCTTGAAGTTGGGCAATCATCTTCGGGCCCGATGAGCCAAGCCGTCGAACTAGGCTGCCGCGTTTTCGCCGCGCGTAATCAAGCATTTATGCAATTCGCGAAATACCACCCTGACGCACTCACGTTCTTTGATGTTGGCAACTATATTGAGCTCGCTGAAAAAATCATGACTCAGGATCCAAAGCGCGCAGATGCTGCGCCGAGCCTGAAATTCAATACCTTTACGAATGCGGAGGTTTATCGGTTGAGCAACTCGCCGACATAAGCACGGAGGACCGCTGGGATCCTCCGTGCTTACTGGCGCACTACGCTGCTGCTCTTTTCAGCCAAAACATATGATGATTGCTGTTATACGAATCGATAGGATAAGGTCCGGCATCGACGCTGTGATAGTGAATTCCGAAGCCGCTTTTTTGGATGTTTCGAAGGCTGTCGCGGCAGTCGATTCCGCGCGGTGCGATCCACATCGGATGAAACTCCAGCGCGACCAACTCGACGCCCGCAAAAACGTCGGGCCCGACATCGAATAACTCGTGTTCGGCCCCCTCAATGTCGACCTTCAGAAATTGCGGCTTGAGGTGCATGTATTCACGGATGTCCTTAATGATCAGCCTCTGGGAATTCGTAGCCTCGCTCGCAGCGTATATTCGCGAGTCGTTAGGACTGACATTGATCTCGAAGGACTTGTTCGACAGGCCTACAGCATGAGCCGTGACATTATCGAAGTAATTAATGTGAGCGTTAGCAAGAGTTGCCGCTGCGTTCCATGGATACGGGTCGAACGAGTGAACATGTCCGGTTGGGCCCGCAAGCATCGCCAGCGGCGCGGTCAGCGCTCCAGAGTTGCAGCCGAGATCAAAGGCGACCATTCCCGGCTTAACTAGTTGGCGCCTCACCAGTTCGCCAACAATGAAGTCGTGGTACACCTGATCAAACCACGAGCGGCTTTCCTTGTGATAAATGATGAAATCGAAGCGCGCGCCCTGCATCATCGGCACGATATACGGGTCAATTCGTTCGTAACTGCCCGTCATGGGCCAAGTCTTTTCGATTTCATCCAGCGTCCGGGAAAGACGGTCAATGATCTTTTGTTGACCAAAAGGAAGTCGTGTCGTCAAAGTGGCCTCCTGCCTAAGCTCAAATTCCTTGATCCGCCTCAGATCGCTAAATAGGCGGAAGAGCGCTTTCAAGTGTTTTCCGTGTTTCTTAGTCACCGCAGGACGCATGTGGCGGAAAGCTTGAATGTGTTCTGCGATCCTTTTATGATCAGATTTGCTTGACCGCTATAGCTTCCTTAGCAGTGTTATCGTCGGACCGCATTTTTGATGAAGTGGTTTTGGTCGAAAATCATAGGTGGTGTTGCGTTTGGGCCGTTCCGGCCATGCACTCTTGGTCGACTCTAGCCCCGCCGCGTCGAGAGCTTTGTGATTATGACCGATACCGTCAACGGCAGCGCGTCGAAAGAACCGCACGGCGTTGTCGGTGACCTGAGACCACCAACCGACGATCCCCCGGAATTGCGAGCGCTTCGCGCCCGCCTGTCCCTTGATCCCGCCAACTACGAGGCGAACCACCTTTACACTCTTGAACTTATTAAGCTCGGCCGCCGACCGGAAGTTGCGCGCCACTATGCCGATGCAGCTGGTCGCTATCCGAATGATGTCTGGTTTGCGAGAACAGCAGGTATATGGTTGAACTCAGTTGATCAATGCGACGACGCTGTTCAGCAGTTGGCCCGAGCCATCGCCCTCTCGCCGGAAGATGCCGAGCTCTATCACCAGTTGGCGTGGGCGTCGGACAAGCTCGATAAGCCAAATAAAGCCGCGCTGTTTGCTGTACGCAGTTTTCGGCTAGATCAGACCAACCATCATCGCGCTCTCTTTGCGGCGCATCTTCTCGCAAAATGCGAGCGGGTGTCGGACGCCATTGACCTGCTCACCATCGCTCGGAACACGATAGCTCCAGCGGCAGTTGTCCATCAAGTTCTGGCCACGATGCTGAATATGGCCGGACGGCGCGATGAGGCCATTGAGGAAGTTAAACAAGCGATCTCGCTAAACCCAAGAGTCGCAGACTATCATCTGCTGCATTCACATATATTGCTTGAAACCGGCCAGCTATCTAAGGGGTTAGCGGCGATCGATGCGGCTTTAGAGATCGATCCGTCGAACCACAACCTGCGCCGCCATAAGGTCAGCATTCTTTTAAACGAGGGTCGTGTCACTGATGCAATTATGACGACCGCGATTCTGCTGCAATCCGCGCCTGAACATGACGAATACAATGCATGTATGCAACACGTGTTGTCGCAGCGCGTCAGCCCGACCCAGAATGTGTCAGACGTGCTTGCGCGTAAGCGGCAGAAAGCAAGTGGACATATCCGACGCGAATTCAATCCAACCCTTCGGGAAGCGGCCGCGACGCAGCTTCGCGTCATTGCCGCGCTATTTTTGCGAGAGTTGCGCACGCGATATGGTGATAGTCGGCTTGGATACCTTTGGGTCTTGGTCGAGATGGGCATCCATATCGGCTTTCTCGCAATCGTTTTTCAGTTCACGATGAAAGGTAAGCCGCCGATCGGCGACTCGTTCTTCTTTTTTTATTTTACTGGCCTCATTCCCTATCTACTGTTCGTACACACCAGCGAACAAGTCGGACACGCAATACAGCGTAATAAATCGATGCTCCAACTGCCGCTAGTGACCAATCTCAATGCCATCGCGGCTTGCGGGCTGCTTGAGTTATGCACGGAATTGGTTGTGGCGATCGTTTTTATCGCCGGATTTCTTGCCGCCGGGATCGACGCAATTCCGAAGAGCCTAGGGGGAGCGGCTGGCGCGATCTTAGTTTGCTGGTTGCTGGGCATGGGACTAGGGATCATCAACGCGATCATGAACGTGTTTTCCCATGCCTGGCACCAGGTGTTCGGCGGCGTACAGCGCCTGCTCTATTTCTGCTCGGGCATTTTTTACGTGCCGGGTATGATGCCGGAGTGGCTCCGCGATATTTTTGCATGGAACCCGCTGTTGCATTGCGTGGACTGGTTCCGGTCATCGTTCTTTCAGGCCTATGAGCCGAGATGGCTCTCGATCAGCTATCCCATAGTTTGTTGCCTGGTTCTCATAGCGATCGGCCTAGGGCTTGAGGCCGCACTGCGCCGCCCGTTGAGGCAGAACACATGATCGAGTTCTTCGGCGTCACAAAGGTCTACAAATCGCGCCAGGGTAGCAAGACTATCTTGCAAGACGCCTCGTTCTCCTTTGAGCCCGGACACAATTTTGGAATACTGGGTGGCAACGGCGCAGGAAAATCGACGTTGATCCGGTTAATTGCGGGCGCTGAGCCGCCCGATAAAGGTCGTGTGCAACGCCGCGCTCGGGTGTCGTTTCCAGTCGGTTTTAGCGGGACGTTTCACCCACATCTATCGGGCCGGCAAAATGCGAGCTTCATTGCCCGGATATACGGCGAGAGCGTTGCGCGCGTCGTCGATTTTGTTGGTGATTTCTCAGAGCTGGGCGAGTATTTCGACATGCCGGTCGAGACCTATTCCGCAGGCATGACAGCAAAGCTGGCTTTTGGAGTCAGTCTGGGAATCGATTTCGATGTTTATTTGGTCGACGAAGTGATTGAAGTCGGCGACGCCCGGTTCCGACAGAAATGCGCGGCGGTGTTCGCTGAGCGAATGGAAAGAAGCGATCTGATCATGGTGTCGCACAACTCATCCACGATTAGGACGTTTTGTGACAGAGCCGCAATCCTTTCGAAAGGCGAATTGCATTTCTATGACAGTGTGGACGCGGCGATGAGAGCCTATTGGCAGATCATGGGAACGACGGATGCCTGAATTAGCTAAGGTGGATAGTTCAACAGCGGTGACGCTAGGACAGCCGGCCGTGATCCCCGTTAAGGTCTGGCCCGATAGCACTGTCCCCGAGCGAACCGCGTCGGGCGAAGTTGTTCCGTCGTGGCGGAACGACGGCCTGCTGTATCCAGCAAGGCGTGCGCGCAGATCACCTTTGCTGGCTTCGCTACTCGTCGTGGTCATCATCCCCACCATTCTGGCCTCGATATATCTTCTGTTAATCGCCTCGCCGCGATATACGTCTGAATTCCGCGTCGCCATTCGGTCGGTTGACCTGACCAAAAGTGGAGGCATGTCCGCGATGATGGGCCTCAGCGGCATTCCAGGCGCCTCGCAAGCCGCGAATGACTCTCAGGCCATCGTTCAATATCTCCAGAGCCATGATGCAATTGTCGACCTGGAGAAGCGCGTCCCGTTGCGGCGCTTCTTTCAGGATGGCGAGATAGATCGATTTTCTCGGCTCGCCGATGGTGAACCCATGGAGCGCGTTCTGAAATACTGGCGCAGCATGTTGAATGCCTATTACGAGACATCGACCGGAACCATCGTGGTGATGGTCACTGCGTTTTCTCCGAAAGACGCGGCGACGATTGCCGATCATTTGCGCATGCTGTCCGAACGGCTGGTTAACAACATGTCGGAGCGCATGCGCGTAGATACCGTGTCCGTCGCCCAGCAGGAGGTTGATCGCAGTGAGAAGCGCTTGCAGGATGCGATCGAACTGACACGTAAAACCCAAGATAAGTTCAACGTTATCGACCCGAAGCAGGCGGCTGACAGTACATTATCCCTGGCCGCGAAGTTGCAGGACGAAATCGTGCGACTAAAAGCCGAGATCGACGTGCAGGCAGCCTATCTGAGCTCGACGTCGCCAACCATGAAAATAAGGTCGGAGCAGTTACAGTCGCTCCAGACTCAACTGGACGCGTTGCGTTCCCAAGTCACCGCGACCGGATCGGGTAACAAGGGCCAGTCGCTGTCAACTGTTATCAGCAAATTCTCCAACCTACAGAGCGAGCAGATGTTCGCCGAGCGGTCCTATCAGAGCGCGCTGACATCGCTGGACAGCGCTCGAACGGAAGCCGCGCGGCAGCAGCTTTATCTTCAGACGATCGTCACCCCCTCAATGCCCGAGCAACAGTCGTTTCCGCGTCCGTTGCTGAACATCGCTGAAGTCGCGGGCGTAGCGTTCACCTTATGGGCTATCATTATTTTCGTCGTTCACGGCGTACGCGAACATCTTTGAAGCTTAGAAAAAAATGACGCAGGCACTCGCGATCGATTTGAGCTGTCTGGCTCTGGGACCGTTGGCGGCGAGCCCGCGCGGCATCGATCGAGTAGAATTAGCCTATGCCCGACATTTTCTCGGGACATGGCCTGGGGAAGCGTTCGCCCTACTCCCCACTATTTGGGGCGTTCGCCTATTCGAGCGAGAACGAGCGCTTGTAGGCATCGCAGCGCTTGAGGACATCTGGAACGAAAACATACGGCTCGAAGACGACCTAGTATATCGGGAACTCCGGATACGTATGGGTGCCGACGATGCAGTCGGGATCCCAAAGTCCGCAAAAGCCAGGAGGCAGGCGGGGTCATCGCTGTCACGGTTTACCCGGCTTCTTGCATCGACCGGGTTTGCGTTTGGTCGGCCGGCTGCGCAAGTATTGCCGCCGCATAGCATTTACCTCAATGTGGGACAGCTTCTTTTTTTTAAGCCAACGGTGGCCTGGTTAGCGCAGCGACCAGACATCACCAGCGTGGTTATGCTCCATGATGTCATCCCGATCGAGCACCCGACGCATCATGTAAAACTAGGCGTTCATCTCCATCGCGCTATCGTACGAAATGCCATCGCATTCTCGGATGGCCTGATAGTTCCTACCCATTTCGTCCGCGATTCGCTTGTTCGCGTGGATCGACGCTTCGGTGAACTACCGATTCACGTGGAACGCCTTCCAGTCACCGCAGCGTTCTTGGCTCGACAAAAGCCGGATGAAGACCTGCAACGGGTTGGATACTACCTAGCCTGTGGAGCTATCGAGGCGCACAAAAATCACGTCGTCTTACTACAGGCCTGGAAAAAATGGATGGAAGTCGACAACGCTGGTGTTCCGCGCCTAATCATCGCAGGTAAACTTTCACCAACCAGCGAAGTTGTTCTAGATTTCCTAGCCAAGAACCCAGCCCTAGAAAGAAAGGTAAGCGTCGTGTCAGATTTATCGACGCCGGCGATCCGGGCTCTCATGGCGAATGCAAAGGCTGTCTTGATGCCGTCTATCGCAGAAGGTTTCGGTCTTCCCATCGTCGAAGCGCTTGCGCAAGGGACGATGGTTGTCGCTTCTGACACGCCCGCTCACCGGGAGGCAGGCGAGAGTGGCCTCGTGATTTATACAAGCCCAACCGACTTCCAGTCCTGGTTCACGGCGATCCAGAGCGTGGAGCAGAACTGCGGTCGCTCAGCAGGTGCTTTGAGTAAAAGGCCTTACGTTGCGAAAACATGGGAAACTTACTTCAGATCGATCGAAGCATTCTTGGATTCGACCGTTGCGGCGAAATCGAAAGAGACGACCTTAATCGATAGTACTCTGTCCAGATCAGCTTCGTCATGATCGCCTACGGTAAATGCCGTATGTCACGTGTTCGCTTTCACAAACTTCGTCGACCACCTCGCAAGTCGCATGAAGCCATGCTCGCGCCGGCTTCATACTTGGCCAAAAGATATCGTCGACAACCGCCAGACCGCGCTTGTTCAGCGTGGACGTCCACTGTTGGACGTCCGCAATTGCCTGTTGCTCGGAATGCCCGCCATCGATGTGTATCAAATCAAACGAAGATGTACTTAACGCTGCAAAGGCTTCATCACTACTTAGTTCAAGGGTACTAACATGGCGGGTCAGGTCATACTTCGTGATCGACTTGAAGTACTCGCGTTTGATTGCAGCGAGGTCTACCTCCGCCCACCAATTGTCGTGCTCGTCATCGATCGGATAGGCTGTTGCTACCAAGTTGCTCCAAGCCTCGACTGCCAAAAGCTGCCCGCGTTTAAGATAACGCATTGTCATGGCCACGGGGACAGCCGAGCGTCCCGCGAACACTCCGATTTCGAGGGCACGTTCCACATCATTCTGAAGAACGAGGTCAGACAGCAGGAGTGCTTTCCTTTCGCTGCACCATCCGCTCAATTTTGGAATCGTCTCGACAATGGTTGCCCGTAGATCAATCACCTTTTCAAAGGCGGGCGGCTGTGCGAGCTCCTGCTTAAGGCGGGTGATACACTTCTGTAGAGTGGCTATCTCCTCCTCGCGCTGTTCGACGACTCGCTCGCGTTCGCGTATAGTCGCTTCCCTCGCTCTGATAATCTGCGCTCTCTCGTCAAGACCAGCACGCAGTTGCGCGATTGTGCTGAAACGCTTTTTGAAAATTCCAAAAGTCATTGAAAGAGTAAGCCCTTTTGGGTGCTATCCTAGTATTCGGAGTATCAGAAGATTTTATCTGCATGCATCGCGATTTCAAGGCTCTGTACGTCACTGAAAGTTAGTTCCAGGAGCGGCAGTATGCCGGTGGCGGATTCTTTATCTCAATCCAGACAGTCGTCGGATAAAAGTATGAACGCGTCAGATAGCAAAGTGGCACTCCGATTCGCACATCGATTGGTCGCATTTCTTCTCGTTAACTCCTCTATTTCCGCTCTCACCCTGAGCAGTGTTCTGGCGGAGACAATTGCGCCCTCCTCCCGGAGGTCATCCCTATCCCAGATTGAAGGTCTTGGAAGGCCTGGCAGCGCCAGCGCAAACATCGTCAGCTTGGCGCAATATCCCCACTTCGACCCAACTGGAAGATTGCCGTCAGACACGGCCGTATCAGCATGGTGGCAGGATTGTATAGCCGCAAATCGCGAGAGCGGATCAAGCGGCAAAGTTTGCTACCTGCCGCCGGCAAAAATTCGCATGAGCCGTAGCTTTGCCTTCGACTTTTCAGGCAACCGAGACGGCGGGGGTCTCATTCTCGGAGCCGGGCAAAATGGCACGCTGTTTATATTTGACGATGGCGCATCGATGTCCGTGATCAATAGTCGGGGAGGCGGGGTATTCTATGGGACATTTCAAAATTTTGGCGTCATAGCCAACAATTCAAAAGGTCCTGCCGTCATGCTTGGCCAACACGACTTTTCAGATTTCCTCAATGGCTTCGCTTTGCGTGACATTTTTGTGAAGAACAGAGCAGGCGTTGAAGGATCGTCCGGCATTGAGGTGAATGGGTTTGGAGCCGGCCAACTAAATAACGTCACCACAAGCGCTGGCTGCACTGATGATCACGGACATTGTCCAGTCGGAGGCGACTCGCTACTGCTTCGCCGGGCGCAGTTCTCACAATTTTCAGGTTCATTCTCAGGCGGAAAGAATGGTATCGCGCTGCGTGACAGCTACAGCTTCGGTAACAGTATCATCTCGCCGGATATCGAGGTTGTCTATAACGGCATTTACCAAGACTCAGCCTACGCTAACGCTAATAGCGTTTACGGTGGCCAGTGGTCGTGGTGCACGCGCGGCGTCGGCGGCCCTTGCCGCGAGAATATGGGCTTCGCAATCGTGTCCAAGGCGGGATCACTCATCGTCAATAACCCAAACTTTTCCTTCTCGGATTCAGTAACCGATGGACGGCCAGAGAATAGTGTCGGAATTCTAACAACACGAGGCGCATCGATCGGAGTGTCAACTCCACCGGTGGCAGCATCCGGATCTATCGTGACGAATGTCACAACTAGACGTGTCGCTGCGACCCTGTTTGGCATCACCGCCCGCTTAGATAACGTATGCTATGGCCCCGCGGCCGGGACATGCACAGGACCAGTCGCAACGGGAGGGACGGTCACTGTGATCTTGCAGCCCAATGACCAGCTTCGGCTAACTTACGCTGGTGCAAAACCAGGTATGTCCTGGTCTCCGATTCAATAGCATTCGATACGGCCTCCGATTCGGTCCGTTAAAAGCAGGATTTGTACGCGCTCATCGTGATGGGCGTTCTCTGCTCACTGTAAGTCGACCGTGAACTTTTCGTCGCGATAAGAGCGTTGTACTCCGTACATGCGACGCAGGCATAGCGGCTGCACATTTGGTGGATGTAGCTTGACACCTCCAACTCTGCATTGCATCTGAACGAGCGGCAAAGGAGACGCGCGCCATGACAGATATGGATAGGTGGTCAAATTCTGCGCTCCTCTCGCCGACATGGGCGGAAAGATGCCGTTTCGCGTCTCGACTTGTGCCTGCCGGTTTACGTATTCTCGACGTCGGCTGCGGTACCATGGAGGTGGAACGATCTTTCGCTCCTTCGACCTATTACCCTGCTGACGTCGTCGCGCGCGATGAACGAACTTCAGTATTTGATCTGAACCAAGATCAGATCCCACGCTCGTTGCTGAACCTTGTCGATATCGTTACGATGCTGGGTGTTATCGAATACATCGACGAACTGGACTCGCATCTGCGGAGCATTGCGAGTAGTGGGACAAGACTTCTTGTTTCCTACAACTCGAAAGAGAGATGCGAGCACGTCGATCGAGCGAGCAACGGCTGGGTGAACGATTTCACAACTGACCAACTCGTTAGCAAACTACAAGCCTGCGGCTTCAATATTCGATCTTTCGCTGTGTATGACCAGCAGCAGGTTATCATACTCGCCGCTCCTGTTGAGTGTGCGAAACCTGAGAATGTACCGGCAATTGCCAGCGCGACTCAGACGAGTGTATTAAGCAGAAAGAGCATCGTTCTCATCGGTTTCTTTGGACGCGGAAACTGCGGCGATGAGGCCATCCTGCAGTGTGTTTATGAATCCTTCCGTTCACAATTCGATGTGATTATCAGCGTGGACGAACACGGTGCTTACATCGGTTTCTGGGACTGGTATCCATATAATGAAGCGAGAATCGTCCACCAGACAAATATCGCCGAAATTTTGAACAATCCTAACATCGTAGCCGTATTGGTTGGTGGTGGAGGATTACGCGTTGGATTTGGCGCCAATCAAGTTTTGGCTGCACGTTACGCCGCGCGAAAGACGGCGATTGCCGGAGTCGATCTTTGGTACCCGTTGCCGGGCCACAGCAGCGATGCGACACACTCTTACGCTTCACTATTTGATTTTGTGTCCATCCGACATAGCCCCGCGTCCGAAACACATCAAACCGCTTTGGATGTACATCATGGCGGCGACTGGACTTTCCGGTTGCCGAGGGACACCGCCGTTGACTTGGTCGCTGATCCAAGCCGTGTATTGATCACATTGCGAGAATATCCGATCGAACAAGTACCTTGGGACTATATCATCGAAATTAGGCGTATTGTCGAAGCAGTTCGACTACGTGACTTGTTGCCCGCATTTCTGCCTTTCTCTCCCGAAGACGAGCGGTTCTTGATGCAAATGGGTCTTGAACATTTGGCGCCGGTTGAGCGTCATTGGTGGAATCCGCGGCGTGCCAAGCAGCTCATCGCTTCAAGCGGCGCAATGCTAAGTGTTGGGCGGCTTCATCCGCTTATTTTTGCCGCCGATGTTGAGACGCCCGTAGCGGCGATCAATCTTCGTCATATCTCGCCCGAATTCGAGGTGGAAAAGATTGGTATTATGGCAAGCGAGCTCGGGATCGCTGT
>NZ_JBIISY010000184.1:0-11898 GCF_044340795.1 Tardiphaga sp. | reverse complement strand
TCCAAGATGGCAACCGGCGCATCCTCCGTTCCCACGAGGTCATCCTCGCTTTGGATCAACTGCTCTCGATGGCGCAGGACGCCGAAACGGGACAGCGCGGCTTCTTATTGACCGACAATGAGACGTATCTCGATCCCTACAAATCGGCGTCCTCGTCGATCCCAGCCAAGCTCGGCCAGATCGCCGAGCTGACGAAGGATAATGCGAGCCAGGCGCCGCGTCTGGCCACGCTGCGCGAACGAATCACTTCAAAACTGGCCGAACTGCAACAAACGATCGATCTTCGTCATACGCAGGGAAAGGAAGCGGCACTTGCCGTGGTGAATTCCGATCGCGGCAAACGCGACATGGACGGACTGCGCACGCAAATCGCCGCGATGTCGGAAGAGGAGACGCTCCAGCGCACCCGGCGATTGGCGGAAATGGGCGAGGCGCAACGAACGGCGTTGGTCAGTAGCATCATGGCGGGATTGCTCGGCATATTGCTGACGGCAGCAATCGGCTTCCTTGTGCGCAAGTCTACGCTCGCGCGACGCCGGGAGGAATGGCTGCAGACCGGGCAGGTCGGATTGGCGACCGCGATGATGGGCGACCAAACACTTCAGCAATTAGGCAACAGCATCCTCGATTATCTCGCTCGTTACGTCGGTGCCGTCGCAGGCGCCATCTATGTCGGCGGCGGCGATTTTTTCCGGCGTTCGGCGACATACGGCGTTCCTGACGGCGTCAACCTCCCGGCGGCCTTCAGGCTGCGCGAAGGTCTTCTCGGACAGGCGGCCGCGGAAGGTCGCTCCATCGAGGTGCGCAATCTGGCGGACGATTATCTCAAGTTCGGCTCCGCGCTTGGCGAAGGTCGGCCAAGGCACCTCATAATCGTTCCAGGCAGTGTGGACGATGCCGTCAATTCGGTTCTCGAACTCGGATTCGTTCAAACGACGGACGATGACACGACCGAATTGCTGGACAAGGTGTCGAGCGCGCTGGCGATCGCGGTGCGGTCCGCGAAATATCGCGGCGAACTTCAAGACCTTCTCGAAGAAACGCAGCGGCAGTCCGAAGAGCTGCAGACCCAGAGCGAGGAACTTAGGGTCTCGAATGAAGAGCTGGAAGAACAGGGAAGGGCGCTGAAGGAATCGCAGGCGCGGCTCGAACAGCAACAGGTCGAACTGGAGCAGACAAACTCGCAACTCGAGGAGCAGGCGCAGCAGTTGGAGACGCAACGCGACGATTTGGAGCGGGCGAACTCTGCGACCCAATTGAAAGCCCGCGAGCTCGAGCAGGCAAGCCAATACAAGTCGGACTTCCTCGCCAACATGTCGCACGAATTGCGAACGCCGCTCAATTCATCGCTGATCCTGGCCAAGCTTCTTGCTGACAACCCTGACGACAACCTGACCGACGAACAGGTTAAGTATGCACAAACCATACAGTCGTCCGGAAACGATCTTCTGAATCTCATAAACGACATCCTGGATCTGTCGAAGATTGAAGCGGGCCATGTGGATATTCACCCGGAGACGGTTACGATCGATCGACTGATGTCTAACATCCGCAAGGTCTTCGAGCCGGTCGCCCGCGACAAGTCGCTCGACTTCGTCGTCGACGTCGGGCAAGACTGTCCTGCCACGATTGAGACAGACGTTCAGCGCCTTGAGCAGGTGCTAAAAAATCTGCTGTCGAACGCGTTCAAATTTACCCAGGCCGGACAGGTTAGGCTGAGCGTCAGGACGGAACGGGATGACCGCGTCGTATTCGCGGTTACGGACACCGGGATCGGAATCGCCGAGGAACAACAGCAGAAGGTGTTCTCCGCATTCCACCAGGCAGATGGGACCATCAATCGCAAGTTCGGCGGTACTGGACTCGGCCTCTCGATCTCCCAGCAACTCGTCCGCCTCCTCGGTGGATCGATCGGGCTCTCGAGCAGGCTTGGTGAGGGCAGTACTTTCTCCCTCACAGTGCCCGTCACATACGATCCGGCCAAGGTCGTGCCGCGGAGTGCGCCCGGAAGCATTTCGGAGACGCGACCCGCAGATTCGGAAGCCCAACCGCCGGTCAAGCCGCAAAAGGCGCCGATACGAATAGACGATGACCGCTCAGCGGTTGCCGACGACCGCCGCATTCTTTTAGTCGTGGAGGATGACGATACGTTCGCCGCCATCCTGCGTGACCTGTCGCGAGAGATGGGTTTCCGGTGCGTGGTCGCGCCGAATGCGGAAGAGGCCCTGGCACTGGCCAAAGAGCATATGCCGAATGCCATCGTTCTCGACGTTGGCCTTCCGGATCAGTCGGGATTGTCGGTCCTTGACCAGTTGAAAAGGGATGTGCGCACCCGGCATATTCCAATTCACGTCGTCTCTGCCGAGGATCATGCAGGGACGGCATACTCCCTCGGGGCCGTCGGCTACGCGCTCAAGCCCATCAAACGGGAAGAACTTGTGCAGGTGCTCGAGAAGCTTGAGGATCGGCTCGCAAAGCGGGTTCATCGCGTTCTCATTGTCGAGGATGACGAAATCCAGCGCGACGCCCTGTCCAGACTGTTGACGTCGCACGATGTCGAGACCGTTACGGCTGGTACGGCTTCCGAATGCCTCGCGCTTCTGCAGGCCGAAACCTTCGATTGCATGGTGCTCGATCTGTCGCTTCCTGACTCGTCAGGCCATGCCCTGTTGGAAAAGCTCAGTCAGGAAAGCGCTTACTCCTTTCCTCCGGTCATCGTCTATACGGGCCGCGAACTTTCGGATGCGGACGAGCGGCAACTGCGGCAATACTCCAGATCCATTATTATCAAGGGCGCGAAGTCGCCGGAACGGTTGCTGGACGAAGTCAGCCTCTTTCTCCATCAGGTCATCTCCGAACTGCCGGACGCGCAGCAGAAGATGATCCGGCAGGCACGTAGTCGGGATGCATTGCTCGAAGGGCGGCGGATCCTCGTCGTCGAAGACGATGTCAGGAACGTATATGCCCTGACTAATATTCTCGAGCCGCGAGGCGCCGTCATCAAGATCGCCCGCGATGGCCGGGAAGCCCTGGCGGCGCTCGAGGCATCGGTCGGTGACGCGAATGCCGCCATCGATCTCGTCCTAATGGACGTGATGATGCCCGTGATGGACGGGCTCACCGCCACGCGGGAAATCCGTAAGAATCTGGCTTTCAGGAAGCTTCCGATCATTACCCTGACGGCCAAGGCAATGCCCGACGATCAGCAACAATGCATCGACGCCGGAGCTAACGACTACATGGCCAAACCTCTCGACGTGGACAAACTCCTGTCTCTCGTGCGCGTATGGATGCCGAAGTGATCGACGAACCGTCAGCCGAAAAGGTCGAAGATATCGAGATCAGGCTTCTGCTTGAGGCGCTGTATTCGCGTTATCACTATGATTTCCGTCACTATGCGATGGCATCGATCAAACGGCGGCTGAGACAGGCGCGCGAACAGCTCGGCTTCGTGACATACTCTGCAATGCAGGAAAGCTTGCTTCACGATCCGGAATGGCTTCCCCGGCTGTTACGCTATCTGACCGTGCAGGTCAGCGAGATGTTTCGCGATCCGACCTACTGGAAGGCGATCCGTGAGAAGGTCGTGCCGCACTTGCGGACCTATCCCTCGCTAAAAGTCTGGGTGGCCGGTTGCAGCGGAGGAGAGGAGCTCTATTCCTTCGCAATACTATTTCGGGAAGAGGGGCTGGAAGACAGAACTCTGTTCTATGCGACGGACATCAATCAAGAGGCGCTACGCAGTGCCGAGGCTGGAGTGTACGCCCTCGACCGGTTGCAACTTTTCACCGAGAACCACCGCAAGTCGGGCGGCAAATCGTCCCTTTCCGATTACTATCAGGCCGCCTATGGACGCGCCGTTTTTGACAAATCCCTGCGACGGAATGTGGTTTTCTCCGACCACAGCCTGGTGACCGACGCGTCCTTCGGGGAAATGCACCTCGTATCGTGCCGCAACGTCCTCATTTATTTCGACCGCGTCCTGCAGGACCGCGCACTCGGCCTGTTCGTCGGATCGCTCGGCCGCAAAGGTTTTCTCGGAATCGGCTCGAAGGAAAGCTTACGGTTCTCGGCGCACGGAGCGGATTTCCGCGATTTCGTGCGCGAGGAGAAGATCTATCAAAGGTACGGAGCTTGACCGCGATGTCGGACCGCGCGATCGTGATCGGAGCGTCCGCGGGCGCGCTTGAAGCGCTCACGGCGATCCTGCCGTTGTTGCCGCCGGATTTCACCATTCCCGTCTTCATCGTCGTTCATATCCCGCCGGACCGCCAGAGCGTGCTGGCGGAGCTGTTTGCGGCAAAGTGCCAAATTCCCGTGCGCGAAGCCGAGGATAAGGAGCCCATCCGTCCCGGAACGATCTATTTTGCGCCACCGGACTACCACCTGCTGGTGGAAACGGATAAAAGTCTGGCGTTGTCGAGCGATGAGGCGGTGATGTTCTCGCGTCCGTCGATTGACGTCCTGTTTGAGACCGCCGCAGATGCCTATGGGGCCGGATTGATTGCGGTTGTTCTCACGGGTGCCAATGGCGATGGCTCGTCAGGCTCGCGGACGGTGGAGGACGCAGGCGGCGGTGTACTCGTTCAGGAGCCTGACCACGCGTTCGCATCCGCGATGCCCCAGGCGGCTATCGACGTGTGCGCAAGCGCGCGGGTCATGTCTTTAGGCCAGATTGCACGATATCTGGCGGATCTATAGGGGAAACATGAAGTCCGTATCGTTCCTGCTCGTCGATGACCTTGAGGAGAACCTGCTTTCCCTCGAAGCGTTGCTGCGCCGGGACGATCTCGTGCTTTTGAAGGCCCGGTCCGGCGACCAGGCCTTGGAAATGCTGCTCAAGGAGGACGATATCGCGCTGGCTCTTGTCGATGTCCAAATGCCGGGGCTGGATGGTTTCGAATTGGCCGAGCTCATGCGCGGAAGCGAGCGAACGCGGCGCATTCCCATCATTTTCCTGACGGCGGGAAGCACCGACGGACGACGGCGTTTTCGGGGATATGAAGCGGGCGCGGTAGACTTCCTGCAAAAACCGATCGAACCCGACATCTTGCGAAGCAAGACGGAGGTTTTCTTCCAACTCCACAGGCAGAAGCAGCAGCTTGCGGAACAACGCGACGAACTGAAAGCATATGCAGAAGCTCTAAGCGAGGCAGGACGCCGCAAGGACGAACATCTCGTCACGCTGGCCCACGATCTGAGCCAGAACGAGACCATGCGCGCCCAGCAGGACGTGCTGCTGCGAGAGATCAATCACCGCATCAAGAATCTGTTCAGCCTGACCTCTGGACTGATCACGCTCAGTGCGCGGACGGCCGCCAGCGTCGATGAGCTTGCCGACGATCTGCGAGAACGGCTTGATGCGTTGGCTCGCGCCCATGAACTTACGCTTCCCGATCTCAGTGGTGGCACGAACGTCGCTCCAACCGATACCTCAGTCGTAGCATTGCTACGAGCAATTCTGGCGCCCCACGAGCACGATCAAGAATCCCGCATCACGATCTCGGGCGCCGACGTGCCGATATCGTCGGGAACGCTGACCTCGTTTGCCCTGTTGCTTCATGAACTCGCGACGAATGCCGCCAAATATGGAGCTCTCGCGACGCGAGACGGACGGCTGACCGTCACCGTATCGGAAATTGGCGATGATCTGCGCATGGAATGGATCGAAAAGGCCACGACCGCTCCCCGGAGCTCTCCCGGCGGACGCGAAGGATTTGGGCGAACGCTGGAAAGGTCGGTATTACGAAGTCTGGCAGGCACCCTAATGCGCGAATGGAACGAGCGGGGGCTTGTGCTGACGTTGACGTTACCGCGCTCGCGATTTGCGGGCGGATGAGCGGCGCGACTTTGACAGGGCGTCATCCGGTCGCCTGCTCTAACTTTTTCGGAACGAATCCGACGCTTGTTATTATCCCGTCGTATTCTAACGAGATCGATCATGTCCAAAATTCTCATTGTTGAAGATGACCCGTTCATCATGATCTGGGTCGAAGATGCACTCCGCGATGCGGGGTTTTCTTTGCTGTCTGCAACGAACGCCGACGTTGCAATCCGCTATCTCGAAACCAACGACGACATATCGCTCGTTTTCACCGATATCGATATGCCCGGCTCAATGGATGGCTTGGCGCTCGCCGCCGTTCGACGCAGATGGCCGCCCGTTCACCTCATCATAGCAAGCGGCAAACACAGGCTCCGCGCTGATGAAATGCCAACCAGAGCGATCTTCATCCCGAAGCCCTATCTACCCCGAGATGTTCTCGGTGCGGTGAATTCGTTTCACTGAACCGACGCAGCAGTGAAGGAACGATCGTTTGTGATGTTATAGAAATTTCGCGCCTATAGGGGTTCCTTCAGAATCAGTTGCGCACGGACATCGGCAGGATCATCGATGTTGTGGCTACCGACAGTGACGGCAACGGCCTTGCCGTTTGCGAGCCGAAGCGAAACATGGTTCGACCGAAAGCATTTCTCGATCACGTCGATATCCGCATATACCCATCCGTCGTCGATGCGCTTGCCGCCGCGCACGACCGATTTAATATCGTAGCGCGCTGGGCCGCAGTGCTGGCCCTCGATCAACAGCTCTCCTAATCCTTTACTCAACATGACCTCCGTTTAGCGCGATAACTAATGCATCGTTGTAGCTAGTCCTCTCTAAGGAAAGACTTTCTGGATCATCGGTCATTGGGCCAAGCGCTCAAAATTATTACCCGCGACGCGCCCGGCGCTTCGCTTCCGGCCTCTCGATCCATTTGTGAGGCTAGCCCGGCGACTTTGGCCCCAAGGCGCTCGGCCATGTGTTCGAGGCAATCCCAGAAGTCGCTCTCGAGTTCGACGGATGCAACCGGTCTCCCCGTGACGATCAAGCGCCTCTCTTCGACAATCCCATGCATCCACGCGTCTTTTTGGTGCAAGAAAGCCCGCAAGCCGCTTTAGGCCATACACACGCCCGCAGAGAGTCGATCGGCGCATGCCAGCTACGCTCCTGACTCATGCGCCAGCGGGGCCGAGCAAGCATCGGTTCAGAACTGCATCGCTGCGATTCCAGCGAGCCGGAAGTAGCTTCGGTGCCGCGCACAGCAGGGGCCATCCGCGCCCATGTTTCCTGCTTTTGTAGGACAAACAGAATGATGGAACCACCGTCTAGGGCATCGCCCAGGTGTAGCGTCGAGACGAGGGCGAGGCCTAAAAGGTCTTGTCCCTGCTGTTGTCTTGGAAGATCAAGGAACTTCCTTCGCTCGCGTACTGGTCCGCAAGGTCGAAAATCTGACGACGACGGTCTGGGTCCTTGATTTTGAGATACCGAACGATCAGTTCGAGTGTTTCCTTATCGGTAGCTTGTCCGTATTCACACATGCGATGCCTCCTTGCGGAACAGAAAACTATCCAGCGCTGTTGTGTCTCGCTCGCCCCTCATACTCGTGCAATACTATCGCTTTCTGTGCGACGGTGAAAATATGGAAGGCCGACCGTTTTCCGAGATTTGCCAGGAACTTGCTCTGTCGGCTGAGCAAAAAGGAGAGACCGTGCTGGCAGCCCTCCTGCGGATGGCGGCGCTTGATGCAGTGGAAAGCGGGGTTCGCCAGGAGGCGGGACGAACCGCAGACCTGCTCGTCGGCGTATGGGACTGGGACGTCGTGCAAGATCGCGTCTATGCGGACACCCGATTCGCCAGCATGTTCGGCATCAGTTCGGCGGATGCGACGCTGGGTTCGCCCATCGGCGCATGGCTACGGGCGGTGTATCCAGGCGATAGAACCGGTCTGCAGGAAGCCATCCAGGACGCCCTGCGAGGAGGCGCGTTTGCCATCGAGTATCGTGTTATCGTGGGCGGTGCGGTCCGGTGGCTATATGCTCGCGGCAAATGCACGCTCGACGCGGATGGCAGACCCGTTCGTTTCCCCGGTGCCGTCGTAGACATTACCCACGAGAAGACCGACCAGCACGCCATCAGCATCGTGCCGAACTAGAACCGCTATTCGCCGCCCGAGCGCGGGGCGTTACCTTTCCGGGACTGGATTTGCAATCTGTCTGATTTCTCAGGTATCACTACAGCCGGGATCTAACGCGCCATTCGGAGCGGCATCCGTCCGCATTTGTTGGGAGCCGATCATTAAACTGCTGGGCCGGTCGTGGCCCTGCGAGATCAACTTTCGAGAAGGATTGCGAACTTAACATTCCGGTTTGGTGTGCGGGAAGCCGTGCGCGCGAAAACAATCACCTTCGAACAGGCGTCGCAGTCATTATCGGACGCGGCGATAGACCCCCTGCGATGGAATGCGGCCATGGACCTCTCGGGCGAGTATGCCGGTGCCAAGGGCGCCGTTATGTTTGCAGTAAAAGGCCAGTGTCCCGGAACGCCACACTCTCAATGACTTTCGGATGGACTTTCCGAGTACTTCCGGGACGGATGGACTGAACGCGTTCGCGGGATTCCGCTTCTGCGACAGCGCAACATATTCACCGATCAAGACTTCGCCACGCCCGAAGAGATGGCTTCATCGGACTATTACCGCGGTTTGCTCGCTCACCACGAATGCTACTGGTCTGCAGTGGTCGGCTTTACCGATCCCGTGGTCGTTGTCCGAAGATAGAAATGGCTCGCGTATCCAAAGAAGATCTTCATCGGATTGCGATGATAGCGGAACGCCGGGCCGCAGATGTGCGCCCACCATCAACAGTCCGGCGCGTGAAAAAGGGGGATCGGCGTTTGTGCCAGATGGTCTCGTCCATGAGGGGAAATTAGCCAGGCGCCCGCGGCGAGCAAGGGCTCTCGCGCTCATTCAGGATGATCGCTCAAGGCACGCGCCGGTCGAACCTGCCGTAAGCCGGTTTCTCCTAGGTCAGCATCCACATAGTCACTCTCCAGACCAACACTGCCAAGTACCAAAACCAGCAGAGCGTTGCCAGCAGAGCCACGACCGCCCAAGAGAGCATCGTATGCGTGTTTTCTGAGTGTGGCCATGATCAACTCACCGGCATAGTTTTGGCGCACACGGGGCAACGCGTTTGGAGCCCGAGATATGTCTCTAAGAGTATGAGCTCCGCTTCGTCCGGCGTTTGCCGCGCACCTGGCTTTATTCGAGCGATGTGAACGGCTTGTCTTACTGCCCGATCGTTGTCTCTCGACACGAGGACACCGTGGCAGCGAAACGCTGCGCTAGCTCTAACGAGTGCTTCCTGTGCCCAATCGGATTCCAGGCTCATTAACGGTCGCTCATTGGCAATGAAAAGCCGCCGGCATTCTCGCGCAGCGGCTACCGGATATAAAAAATGCTGGTTCGGGCTGAAATAATCCCCACTCCGGTAAGTGTAGATAAGCACCACCAATTCTGTCGGTCCACCGGAATCGCAGTTCCTGGTTGCGAAACACCACGAGCGTGATCTCTGGGCGTCACCCAATTGGGGTACGCCGCCACAGATAGCTTGCGTGATTGCATTCCACAGCTCCGAATTGTAAGTCGCCTCCGAACCGAACGCCCCGTTCGGAACACCCCAAACTCAGCCCGGCCGCCGCGAGGTGGACGGGCCTTTCCTTCGTGGATCTCCGCGGTGGAGCTTTGCCGGTCGCCTGAGGCCTTTGCTAAATCGGTGTGATGACGATGAAACTTACCTTGCGGCTGCGCCGGAAGTGGACGGAAGCGGACTTCGCGAAGATGGTCGCACTTTTGAAAGACGGAGTGCCCGTCGTAAAAGTTGCCAAGCAACTGAAGCGGAGTGAGGCAGCAATCCGCGTACAGGCCACCAGGGTCCGTGTGTCAGCCTCCGGCAATCTTGCTCAGCGCGCGAAGCGGAATTTAGAACTCGGTCGCGGGCTTCGCGACTGATCAGTCGGCCGTCGGTAAGCGTCGCATGGTGAATTCAATCTGGCCGTCCTCGAGCTTTTGCCAAAACTCGACCGTCGTCGAATACCCGCCGGCAGGATAGCGCTGTAGGATCTCCCGAGCTTTGGCGCGGGCGGCATCGCGGAGCAGGGTGAACGTCTCCCGCATAAAGCCATCGCCGACCTGCTGTCGGGCCCGCATGCGTTCGGCGAGGCGGCGCGGGGGGTCATTTTCTAAGCCTCGGTACCGGTCGACGCCGGGTTCGCGATAAACTTTGAACCATAGCGGCATCGTCTAGAACTGCTCTCAAGCACTCCAACGCTTCGCTTTCGCTCAGCCCCTCATCGACGCCACGGATCACCGTCCTCGCGTCTTCGAGCGCAGCAAGGACCTGCTCGATATCGTGTCTTTCGCTCATCGGTCGCGCGCCAGCTTGAGGCGTCTCCAATGGGGATCCTTTCGGCTCGTATCATAAATCGGCTCCCGGGGGTGCAGAGCATTCCTCAGCCCGACCACCGCATGCATGAGGGGGGCGCGATCTTCGGCTGCCAGCATTAGAGCCTCGGTGGCGGTCCGCCAGGCCGGCAGGTCAGCTTGGGATTTCGGTAGCTTCTGGATGAGCATCCCGGCGCCTCGAAGGGTCACGAGCGGCTTTGAGCCGGGCACCGGAATAGGGGTAGGCAGAAGGGTATCCCACGACATACTCAACTCCGAACTCAACTCTACTGGCCAGGATATAAGCTTTTGTGTCGCCTTGCGGGAGTCCGGAAGGCCTAAGCGCGGAACCCTTTGATCCGGGTGTCGGTCGCCGCATCGACTCCGCACCTGAGACGACCTGTTGGCGTCCGGGCAGCAACTTGAAGGGGTGAAAATGAAAAAGGTAATCCTAATCGCTGGCGCGTTGGCATTTTCGACGGCGGCGTTCGCACAATCCGGGTCTACAACCCCAACCAGCCCAGGCGCGGGAGCAAAGGGAGCGGGCGGCGTGACCAATGGGCCCGGTGGCCCCGCCAATGCGGGCGCCGTTGGAGGTGGCTCGGCTGGTGCTGGTTCGCCTTCCGCGGTCGGGGGAGCAACTGGGGGGCGGGACGGGCTCTTCGGGAACAGGTGCCGGAGCCTCGGGCGCGGGCGGTAGCGGCGCAGGCGGCGGCTCCGGTGGTGGCGGTTCCGGCGGGGGCGGCGGAGGCGGCTAGCCTTCGAGACCAGGTGATGGATCTGTTGCGGCTCGCTAAGGCGAGCCGTTTCCGTTTTTGCTCACGACCGCGACGCGAATTGTTTGATCTCGTCGACGGCCGACCGCATGTGTTCATGGACAAAGTGACTACGCTGGAATTGTGATCGACGCTTCTAATCGACAGGACCGTCTCCGCGGTCATGTTCGATACGGCACTGAAGTGTGAGCTCAAGAGATCGAGCGCCTTTTGTGCGATCATTTCCCGCTCATGATCCGGCAGGCGCGCGCTCGCGGATGACCTACGCCTTTCCGCGCGTCCAAGCGAGGCTAAGTAGGCGGCACACTTGCCCGCCGCGCCGCCGTCCCCCACGTCGGTGATTGACCTGCCGGTTTTGAGGCAAGCGCGTTCGATGACCCACGCTATCATCAGGCGATCCTGATGTGACAGCAGCTCCCTGGATTGAAGATGACTTAACAACGGTCGAGGGTTTCCCATGTCGGCATCAATCGCCAAAGCGGAAAAATCAGGCGTTTCTTCAGGGTCCATGACGTCGTCTCTGATAGGTGGTCTGGGGGGAACCCGCTCTCTCGCGCGCTCATTCGCCACGGCGCAACGTTTTGCCTTCGGTGTTGCAAAGTCTATATTGCGGCATGTCAAAAGCCCCTAGGAAGCCATGGACGGATGAAGATCGAAAGAGGCTCAAACAACTCTTCGATAGCAACGTCGAAAAACTGGAGGTTGCTAAGTTGATGGGGCGCTCGGTCTTGGCCATTGATGCCCGTGCCGACATCGAGGGTTTGTCATTCATGGTTCGAGACAGAGGCAAACGAAACCCGCGAGTGAAAATAGCCAACGCTTCATTATTCTGAAAGTGCGAAGCTGCGAGGCTTCAG
>NZ_JBIISY010000183.1:0-11913 GCF_044340795.1 Tardiphaga sp. | reverse complement strand
CCGGGCAAGACCTTCAAGAACAAGAAGATGCCCGGTCACATGGGTGTCGACAAGATCACGACGTTGAACCTGCGTGTTGTGCAGCTCGATGTCGAGCGTGGCCTGATCCTCGTCGAAGGCGCCGTTCCCGGCTCCAAGGGCGGCTGGATCTCGGTCCGCGATGCCGTGAAGAAGGAACTGCCGAAGGACGCGCCGAAGCCCGGCAAGTTCAAGCTGGCAGGTGAGGGTGCCTCGGAAGCACCGGCAGCTGAGCAGGAAGGAGCGTGAGATGAAACTGAACGTCACCACGCTTGAGGGCAAGGAAGCGGGTTCGGTCGAGCTGAACGAGGCCATTTTCGGTCTCGACGTGCGCACCGATCTGATCCAGCGCTGCGTCAACTGGCAGCTGGCCAAGCGCCAGGCCGGCACCCACAAGGCCAAGGGCCGTGCGGAAATCGCACGCACCGGCAAGAAGATGTACAAGCAGAAGGGCACCGGCGGTGCTCGTCACGGCTCGGCCCGCGTGCCGCAGTTCCGTGGCGGTGGCCGCGCCTTCGGTCCGGTCGTTCGTTCGCATGCGACCGACCTGCCGAAGAAGGTCCGCGCCCTCGCGCTCAAGCATGCTCTCTCGGCCAAGGCCAAGGACGGCTCGCTGATCGTGCTGGACAACGCGACCCTCGAGGCTGCGAAGACCAAGGCTCTGCTCGGTCACTTCTCGGGTCTCGGCCTGACCAACGCGCTGATCATCGATGGCGCCGAGGTTCATGTCGGTTTCGCCCAGGCGGCCCGTAACATTCCGAACATCGACGTGCTCCCGATCCAGGGCATCAACGTCTATGACATTCTGCGTCGTCAGAAGCTGGTTCTGACCAAGGCGGCGCTCGATGCGTTGGAGGCGCGCTTCAAATGACGAAGAATATCGATCCGCGCCACTACGACGTGATCGTCGCTCCGGTGATCACCGAAAAGGCGACCACCGCGTCCGAGTTCAACAAGGTCGTGTTCAAGGTCGACGGCAAGGCAAGCAAGCCGCAGATCAAGGAAGCCGTCGAAAAGCTGTTCGACGTCAAGGTGAAGAGCGTGAACACGCTGGTGCGCAAGGGCAAGGTAAAGGCCTTCCGCGGCACCTTCGGTTCGCAGTCTGATGTCAAGCGTGCGGTTGTCACCCTCGAAGAGGGCCACCGCATCGACGTCACGACCGGTCTATAAGGCGGATAGACGATGGCACTGAAGACATTCAATCCCACGACGCCGGGCCAGCGCCAGCTGGTCATGGTTGATCGTTCGGCGCTGTACAAGGGCAAGCCGGTCAAGACCCTGACCGAAGGCAAGCACTCGGCAGGCGGTCGCAACAACACCGGTCGCATCACCGTGCGCTTCCGTGGCGGTGGCCACAAGAAGTCGTACCGCATGGTCGACTTCAAGCGCACCAAGCTAGACGTTCCGGCGAAGGTCGAGCGCCTGGAATACGATCCGAACCGCACCGCGTTCATCGCGCTGATCAAGTATGAGGACGGCGAGCTGTCCTACATCCTGGCTCCGCAGCGTCTGGCCGTCGGCGACACTGTCATCGCCGGCAACTATGTCGACGTGAAGCCGGGCAATGTCATGCCGCTGGGCAACATGCCGATCGGCACGATCGTGCATAACGTCGAGATGAAGATCGGCAAGGGCGGTCAGATCGCCCGTTCGGCTGGCACCTATGCCCAGCTGGTCGGCCGTGACCATGACTACGTGATCATCCGTCTGAACTCGGGCGAACAGCGCCTGGTTCACGGTCGTTGCACCGCCACCATCGGCGCTGTGTCGAACCCGGATCACATGAACACCTCGATCGGCAAGGCCGGTCGTACCCGCTGGCTCGGCTGGCGTCCGCATAACCGCGGCGTCGTCATGAACCCGATCGACCATCCGCATGGTGGTGGTGAAGGTCGTACCTCGGGTGGTCGCCACCCGGTGACCCCATGGGGCAAGCCGACCAAGGGCAAGAAGACACGTTCGAACAAGTCGACCGACAAGTTCATTCTCATCAGCCGCCACAAGCGGAAGAAGTAAGGATCGCCGGACATGGTTCGTTCAGTCTGGAAAGGCCCGTTCGTTGAGGGTTCTCTGCTCAAGAAGGCAGATGCCGCACGTTCGTCTGGCCGTCATGAAGTGATCAAGATCTGGAGCCGTCGCTCGACGATCCTGCCGCAGTTCGTCGGACTGACCTTCGGCGTCTACAATGGTCAGAAGCACGTTCCTGTCGCTGTCAGCGAGGAAATGGTGGGTCACAAGTTCGGCGAGTTCTCGCCGACCCGTACCTTCCATGGCCACGCCGGCGACAAGAAGTCCAAGAAGTAAGGCGCACAGCTATGAGCAAACCAAAGCGCGAACGGGCCCTCCCGGATAACGAAGCCAAGGCAATCGCACGGATGCTGCGCGTCAGCCCGCAGAAGTTGAACTTGGTGGCGCAGATGATCCGTGGTCGAAAGGCTTCGGCAGCCCTCGCAGACCTGCAATTTTCGCGCAAGCGGATCGCAGTTGATGTAAAGAAGTGCCTCGAATCGGCGATTGCAAACGCCGAGAACAATCATGACCTCGATGTTGACGCGCTGATCGTCTCCGAGGCCCATGTTGGCAAGGGCATCGTTATGAAGCGTTTCTCACCGCGCGGCCGTGGTCGTTCGGGTCGTATCTTTAAGCCGTTTGCGCAGCTGACGATCGTCGTTCGTCAGGTCGAAGCTGAAGCCGCGTAAGCAGGCAGGAGAGTAAGATGGGTCAAAAGATCAATCCAATCGGTCTGCGCCTCGGCATCAACCGGACCTGGGATTCTCGCTGGTACGCCGGCAAGAACGAGTACGGCAAGCTGCTGCACGAAGACATCAAGATCCGCGAGATCCTGCACAAGGAGCTCAAGCAGGCGGCTGTCGCCAAGATCATCATCGAGCGCCCGCACAAGAAGTGCCGCGTCACGATCCAGTCGGCCCGTCCGGGTGTTGTGATCGGCAAGAAGGGCGCCGATATCGACAAGCTTCGCAAGAAGGTTGCCGACATCACCTCGTCGGACGTCGTGATCAACATCGTCGAAATCCGCAAGCCGGAACTCGACGCGACCCTGGTTGCGGAATCGATCGCGCAGCAGCTCGAGCGCCGTGTTGCGTTCCGCCGCGCCATGAAGCGCGCCGTTCAGTCGGCGATGCGTCTCGGCGCCGAGGGCATCCGTATCAACTGCTCGGGTCGTCTGGGCGGTGCTGAAATCGCACGTATGGAATGGTATCGCGAAGGTCGCGTGCCGTTGCACACGCTGCGCGCCGACATCGATTACGGTGTGGGTACCGCGTTCACGACCTTTGGCACCTGCGGCGTCAAGGTCTGGATCTTCAAGGGTGAGATCCTCGAGCACGATCCGATGGCCCAGGACAAGCGTATGGCTGAAGGCGACAATTCGCGCCCGCGCCGCGACGCTGCCTGAGCGTTCAAATATAGGGATTGAGGCGTTAAGCCATGATGCAACCAAAGAAGACCAAGTTCCGCAAGGCGCACAAAGGCCGTATCCACGGCGTTGCGTCGTCTGGCGCGACACTGGCTTACGGCCAGTTCGGCCTGAAGGCGATGGCCCCTGAGCGGATCACCGCCCGTCAGATCGAAGCTGCCCGTCGTGCACTGACCCGTCACATGAAGCGCGCCGGTCGCGTTTGGATCCGTATTTTCCCGGATCTGCCGGTGTCGAAGAAGCCTGCCGAAGTCCGCATGGGCTCCGGTAAGGGTTCGCCGGAATTGTGGGTGGCGCGCGTGAAGCCGGGCAAGCTAATTTTCGAAATCGACGGCGTGACGCCGCAGATCGCGAAGGAAGCGATGACCCTTGCCGCTGCCAAGCTGCCGATCAAGACGCGCTTCGTGTCGCGTATTGCCGAGTAAGGATTGAGCCATGGCTGAAATGAAGACCAGCGATATCCGCGCGATGAGCCAGGACCAGATGGACGACGCCGTCCTTAACCTGAAGAAAGAGCGCTTCAACCTGCGTTTCCAGCGCGCCACCGGGCAGCTGGAAAACACCTCGCGCCTGCGTGAGGCTCGCCGCGACATCGCACGTATCAAGACCATCGCCGCGCAGAAGCGCGACGGCAAGTCGAAGTAAGGGGCCGCACATGCCGAAACGTACTCTGCAGGGCGTGGTCGTCAGCGACAAGCAGGCGAAGACCATCGTGGTCCGCGTTGACCGTCGCTTTACCCACCCGATCTACAAGAAGACCATTCGCCGCTCGAAGAACTATCACGCGCACGACGAGAACAACCAGTTCAAGCCGGGCGACACCGTGTGGATCGAAGAGAGCAAGCCGATCTCGAAGTTGAAGCGCTGGACTGTTGTCCGGGGCGAACAGAAAACAGCTTAATCCGCGCTTAGCGCATAATCAGAGGACGAGGTGCATCAATGATTCAGATGCAGACCAACCTCGACGTGGCCGATAATTCAGGCGCACGCCGTGTCATGTGCATCAAGGTGATTGGGGGATCCAAGCGCCGTTATGCATCCGTTGGCGACGTTATTGTCGTTTCGATCAAGGAAGCCATCCCGCGCGGGAAGGTGAAGAAGGGCGACGTCATGAAGGCCGTCGTGGTGCGTGTCCGCAAGGACATCCGCCGTCCGGACGGATCCGTCATCCGCTTCGATCGCAACGCCGCCGTTCTGATCAACAATCAGTCCGAGCCGGTCGGTACCCGTATCTTCGGGCCCGTGCCGCGTGAACTGCGTGCCAAGAACCACATGAAGATCATTTCGCTCGCGCCGGAGGTGCTGTAATGGCTGCCAAGATCCGCAAGGGTGACAAGGTCATCGTTCTGACCGGCCGCGACAAGGGTCGCACCGGCGAAGTGTTCGAAGTGCGTCCGACCGAGGGCAAGGCGCTGGTGCGCGGTGTCAACATGGTCAAGCGTCACCAGAAGCAGTCGCAGAACCAGGAAGGCGGGATCATCTCGAAAGAGGCGCCGATCCAGCTGTCCAACATCGCGATCGTTGGTTCGGACGGCAAGCCGACCCGCGTCGGTTTCAAGATTCAGGCAGACGGCACCAAGGTGCGTGTCGCCAAGCGTTCGGGAGCTGAGATCTAATGTCCGAGACCGCTTACATCCCGCGCCTGCGTGCGGAGTATGACAAGAGCATCCGTGCCAAGCTGATCGAACAGTTCGGCTACGAGAACGTGATGCAGGTGCCGCAGCTCGACAAGATCGTGCTGAACATGGGCGTTGGCGAAGCCGTCAACGACCGCAAGAAGGCCGAAACCGCCGCTGCCGACCTGTCCCTGATCGCGGGTCAGAAGGCTGTGGTGACCTATTCGCGCGTTGCTATCGCGACCTTCAAGCTGCGTGAAAACCAGCCGATCGGTGCGAAGGTGACCCTGCGCAAGACCAAGATGTACGAGTTCATCGATCGTCTGGTGAACGTCGCACTGCCGCGCGTCCGCGACTTCCGCGGCCTCAACGGCAAGAGCTTCGACGGCCGCGGCAACTACTCGCTCGGCCTCAAGGAGCACATCATTTTCCCGGAAATCGATTTCGATAAAGCCGGGGATTCGCCGCTGGGCATGGACATCACGGTGTGCACGACCGCACGCACGGATGACGAAGCCCGCGCTTTGTTGACCGCTTTCAATTTCCCGTTCCGGCAGTGAGCAGCTCTCGAGCTTCTCAAACGCGGTAACCCAGGAGCCAAGCATGGCAAAGAAGAGTTCAATCGAAAAGAACAACCGTCGGAAGAAGATGTCCGCGAACGCGGCGCCGAAGCGCGCCCGTCTCAAGGCCATCATCGCTGACAAGGACAAGCCGATGGAAGAGCGGTTCGCCGCCACCCTGAAGCTGGCCGAGATGCCCCGTAACTCGTCGGCGGTTCGTATCCAGAACCGTTGCGAAGTGACCGGTCGTCCGCACTCGGTTTATCGTCTCAACAAGCTCAGCCGTATCGCGCTGCGTGAACTCGGGTCGAACGGCCTGGTTCCCGGCCTGGTCAAGTCGAGCTGGTAAGGGGAGGGTCGCAGATGTCTACGCACGATCCGATCAGCGATCTCATCACCCGCATCCGCAACGCGCAGATGCGCACCAAGTCCAAGGTTTCGACCCCGGGCTCGAAGATGCGCGCCAACGTGCTCGAAGTTCTCAAGAGCGAAGGTTACATCCGTGACTTCGCCTCGATCGAGCATGCCAATGGCCGCTCCGAGCTTGAGATCGAGCTGAAGTATTTCGATGGCGAGCCGGTCATCCGCGAGATTTCGCGCGTGTCCAAGCCTGGCCGCCGCGTTTATGTCTCGGTGAAGAACCTGCCGCGCGTCCGCAATGGCCTCGGTATCTCGGTTCTGTCGACGCCGAAGGGAATTATGGCTGACCACGCCGCGCGCGACGCGAATGTGGGCGGCGAAGTTCTCTTCACGGTGTTCTGAGGAAGGATAGCTCATGTCCCGTGTAGGCAAGAAGCCCGTCGCGATCGCCTCTGGCGTTACCGCGAATGTCGAAGGGCAGACCGTCAAGATGAAGGGCCCGAAGGGCGCTCTTCAGTTCGTCGTCCACGACGACGTCTCGGTCGAACTCAAGGACGGCAAGATCACCGTCGCTCCGCGTGCGGAAACCAAGCGCGCGCGTTCGCTGTACGGTACCGCCCGCGCGCAGATCTCGAATCTGCTCGAAGGCGTCACCAAGGGCTTCGAGAAGAAGCTCGAGATCACCGGCGTCGGTTACCGCGCCGCGCTGCAGGGCAAGAACCTGCAGCTCGCGCTCGGCTACAGCCACGACGTGGTCTACCAGATCCCGGAAGGCATCACGATCACCGTGCCGAAGCCGACCGAGATCAACGTCGCCGGCATCGACTCGCAGCGCGTCGGCCAGGTTGCGGCTGAAATCCGCAGCTATCGTCCGCCGGAGCCCTATAAGGGCAAGGGCGTTCGTTATTCCGACGAATTTATCTTCCGCAAGGAAGGCAAGAAGAAGTAACGGAGCGGGTCATGTCGAAACTCAAGATTACGAATGCCCGGCGCAAGCAGCGCGTTCGTCTGGCCATTCGCCGCAACGCCAATGGTCGTCCGCGTCTGTCGGTGTTCCGTTCGTCGAAGCACATCTATGCGCAGGTCATCGACGACCTGAAGGGCGAGACGCTCGCGTCTGCCTCGTCGCTGGAGAAGTCGCTGCGCGATGGCGGCAAGACCGGTGCAGACGTCGATGCGGCGCAGGCCGTCGGCAAGCTCCTCGCGGAGCGCGCCGTCAAGAATGGCGTCAAGGAAGTGATCTTCGATCGTGGTCAGTATCTGTACCACGGTCGCGTCAAGGCGCTGGCAGATGCCGCTCGCGAAGGCGGGCTGAGCTTCTAAGCGTTTTGCTTTCATCGAATTGAACGGACACAGAAGCGAAAGCTTCGCAAAGATTGGAAAACACCATGGCAGGTGAACGCGAACGCGGCGGACGCGACCGGGGCCCCCGGGAAGAGCGTGATAGCGAATTCGTCGACAAGCTCGTCCACATCAACCGTGTGGCGAAGGTCGTTAAGGGCGGTAAGCGTTTCGGCTTCGCCGCGCTGGTCGTCATCGGCGATCAGAAGGGTCGGGTTGGTTTCGGTCACGGTAAGGCCCGTGAAGTTCCGGAAGCGATCCGCAAGGCAACCGACAGCGCCAAGCGCAACCTGACGCGCGTCGCTCTGCGCGAAGGCCGCACGCTGCATCACGATATCGCTGGCCGCCACGGTGCGGGCCGCGTCTATCTGCGTGCAGCGCCGGCTGGTACCGGCATCATCGCCGGTGGCCCGATGCGCGCCGTGTTCGAAACGCTCGGCATCCAGGACGTTGTCGCCAAGTCGGTCGGCTCGTCGAATCCGTACAACATGGTTCGCGCCACTTTCGACGCGCTGAAGCATCAGGATTCGCCGCGTTCGGTCGCCGCTCGTCGTAACCTCAAGGTTTCCACCCTGCAGTCGCGCCGCGTTGGCACCGATGCGGAAGTGGTCGCCGAGTAAGCCTGACTTTCGGAGTAATCACGATGGCCAAGGCCGCAAAGACCCTCAAGGTGGAGCAGATCGCCAGCGCGATCCGCCGTCACCACTCGCAGCGCTCGACCCTGGTCGGCCTGAAGCTCAACAAGATCGGCCGCGTGACCGAGCTTCAGGACACCCCTGAAGTTCGCGGCATGATCGCCAAGGTGCAGCACCTCGTCCGCGTGGTCGAGGACTAAGGACTTTCACGTCGTCTCAAGCCGGCCACACGGTTGCCGCAAGGATGACACTGCTTTTTCGGCAGAAATGGCTTTCAGGCCGCTCCGGAAGGGCAGGACGCAACAGGAAACAGAACGATGAAGCTCAGCGATATCGCCGATAACGCCGGCTCCCGTAAAAAGCGTATGCGCATCGGCCGCGGCATTGGCTCTGGCAAGGGCAAGACCGGCGGCCGTGGCGGCAAGGGCCAGACCGCACGTTCGGGCGTGCGTATCAAGGGCTTCGAAGGCGGTCAGATGCCGTTGCATCGCCGTCTGCCGAAGCGCGGCTTCAACAACATCTTCCGTCTCGACTTCGCCGAGATCAACCTGGATCGTCTCCAGGATGCGATCGACAGCAAGAAGCTCGACGCGTCGAAGGGCACGATCAACGCAGCCTCGCTCGTCGAAGCCGGCGTGATCCGTCGCGCCAAGGATGGCGTGCGCGTGCTCGGCCGTGGCGAGATCAAGGCGAAGATCGAACTCGAAGTCGCCGGCGCCTCCAAGGCGGCCGTTGAGGCGATCGAGAAGGCCGGCGGCAAGGTGACCATCCTTGCGCCCGCCAAGAAGGAAGACGGCGAAGCCGCCTGAGACCTGCGCGCCGCCTGCGTCAGCAGGCGGCCTTGCGCGGTGTTCGGGTAGATTTTATCTCCGCTGGAATCTATCAATACCGAGCATCTAATCACGTCCGGCCTCGTGGGTTGTCGCGATCACGCAGACAGCCCGGTTCAAGAGGTGCGGGAGAAAGTCCGACATGGCCTCCGCAGCAGAGCAACTCGCCTCCAATCTCAACTTTGCCGCGCTCGGCAAGGCCGAAGAACTGAAGAAGCGCATCTGGTTCACCCTGGGTGCGCTGCTTGTTTATCGGCTCGGCACCTATATTCCGCTGCCCGGCATCGATCCGTCGGCATGGGAGCAGGTGTTCAAGCAGCAGGCCGGCGGCATCCTCGGCATGTTCAACATGTTCGCGGGCGGCGGCATCAATCGCATGGCGATTTTTGCGCTGAACATCATGCCGTATATCTCGGCGTCGATCATCATCCAGCTTCTGACCACGGTGTCGCCGCAGCTCGAAGCCCTCAAGAAAGAGGGCGAGGCGGGCCGCAAGACGCTGAACCAGTACACCCGCTACCTGACTGTCATCCTGGCCGCCTTCCAGTCCTACGCCATCGCGGCGGGCCTGCAGAGCGCCGGCAATGTGGTCTCGGAGCCCGGCCTCTTCTTCCTGATCTCGGCCTCGGTGACGCTGACCGGCGGCACCATGTTCCTGATGTGGCTCGGTGAGCAGATCACCTCGCGCGGCATCGGCAACGGCATCTCGCTGATCATTCTGGCCGGCATCGTGGCCGAGCTGCCGGCGGCGATTGCCAACATGCTCGAACTCGGCCGTCAGGGCGCGCTGTCCACCGGCCTGATCCTGGTCGTGATCGTGATGGCCGTTGTGGTTATCGCCTTCATCGTGTTCGTCGAACGCGCCCAGCGCCGCCTGCTGATCCAGTATCCGAAGCGCCAGGTCGGCAACAAGATGTTCGAGGGCCAGTCCTCGCATCTGCCGTTGAAGCTCAACACCTCGGGCGTGATCCCGCCGATCTTCGCATCGTCGCTGCTGTTGCTGCCGGCGACCATTGCGAGCTTCAATGCAGGGAAGGGGCCTGAGTGGTTCCAGATGCTGACCACTCAGCTCAGCCACGGCCGCCCGCTGTTCCTGATCCTGTATGTGTCGCTGATCGTGTTCTTCGCGTTCTTCTATACGGCGATCGTGTTCAATCCGACCGAGACCGCCGACAATCTGAAGAAGCATGGCGGCTTCATTCCGGGCATCCGTCCGGGTGAGCGCACCGCGGAATATATCGATTACGTGCTGTCGCGCATCACCGTGGTCGGCGCCGCCTATCTGGCCGTCGTCTGCTTGATCCCGGAAATCATGATCTCCTATGCTGCGGTCCCGTTCTATTTCGGCGGCACCTCGCTGCTGATCGTGGTCAGCGTGACCATGGATACGGTCGCCCAGGTGCAGGGTCACCTGCTGGCGCACCAGTATGAAGGTTTGATCCGCAAGTCGAAGCTGAAGGGCCGGCGTAAATGAGACTGATTCTTCTCGGGCCGCCGGGGGCGGGCAAGGGAACACAGGCACAGCGTCTCGTGGCGCGCCACGGGATCGTGCAGCTCTCCACGGGTGACATGCTCCGTGCCGCAGTGGCTGCCGAGACCGAGATCGGTCTCAAGGCGAAGGACATCATGGCCGCTGGCGGTCTGGTGCCTGATGAAGTGGTGATCGGAATCATTTCGGATCGCATCGAACAGGCGGATGCGGCCAATGGCTTCATCCTCGACGGCTTCCCGCGCACCGTGCCGCAGGCCGAAGCGCTGGATGTTCTGCTGAAGTCCAAGGGTCTCAATCTCGACGCTGCTGTCGAACTGCGCGTCAATGAGAGCGCGCTGCTTGAGCGCGTGGAGACCCGCGTTGCAGAGATGATGGCGCGTGGCGAGGCCGTGCGTGCGGACGATACGCCGGAAGTGCTGTCGAAGCGCCTGGCTGCCTATCGTGCGTCGACCGAACCGCTGATCGACTACTACTCCGAGAAGCGAAAGCTGATTACGATCAATGGCATGATGTCGATTGATGAAGTGACGCTTGAGATCGACCGCGTCCTGTCAGCGATTCGTGACGACAGCGCACCTGCCAAGCCGGTTCGCAAGGCCGCCAAGAAGGCGTCGGCTAAGAAGACCGCGACGCCGAAGAAGGCTGCCAAGGCCAAATCGGCCAAGAAGACGGCCAAGGCTCCGGCCAAGAAGGCCAAGGTCGCTAAAAAGGCTGCCAAAAAGGCGGTCAAGAAAGCTGCCAAGAAGGCCGTGAAGGCGCCGAAGAAGACCGCGAAATCGGGTTCCAAGGTTGCTTCGAAGGCCAAAACCACGAAATCCACCAAGAAAGCCGTCAAAAAGGCGGCCAAAACGGTGAAAAAAAAGGCGGTCAAAAAGGCCGTCAAGAAAGTCGCCAAGAAATCGGCCAAGTCCGTGCGAAAGCTCGCTAAAAAGCGAGCCAAGCGCTAGGGGCGGTTGACGTACCTGAGTTGTGTCTCTAAATACGGCCCTCATCCAGTCGGAAGATTCCAGACGATGCCGGGCCCCACTGAGTTGAGGGACGGGCGTCGTATTCGCGTTTTGTGAATGCCCGCCCGACAAATTGAAGATAATGCCAGTTCATGATCGGCTGGTGACAGGAGAGAAGTTGTGGCCCGTATCGCCGGTGTAAACATCCCGACCAACAAGCGCGTCCTGATCGCGCTGCAGTACATTCATGGTATCGGCCAGAAGAACGCTGCCGACATCATCGAGAAGGTGAAGATCGCCGAGGACCGTCGCGTCAATCAGCTGAGCGACGCCGAAGTGCTCCAGATCCGTGAAGTCATCGACCGCGACTATCTGGTCGAGGGCGACCTCCGTCGTGAGACGGGCATGAACATCAAGCGTCTGATGGACCTCGGCTGCTATCGCGGCCTGCGTCATCGTCGCGGTCTGCCGGTTCGTGGCCAGCGCACGCATACCAATGCGCGCACCCGCAAGGGTCCGGCCAAGGCCATCGCAGGCAAGAAGAAGTAATTTAGCGCTTAAGGCGGGCAGGGAGTGGCGAATATTCGCTACTCCCTGTTCGTCGTTTGCATTTTTTCGGTGTAGCCGCTGGCACTACGGCGGCGGTGAGATCTCTAGAAAGGTCTACCATGGCAAAGG
>NZ_JBIISY010000182.1:0-11953 GCF_044340795.1 Tardiphaga sp. | reverse complement strand
AGTCGAGCTGAAAATGGAAATGACGGCAGCGCTGTTGCCGTCGATCCCAACGGAGACAAGGCAATCAAGAAGATTGACGAAGTTACGAAGGGCGCCACACCGATACCGAGCTTGCCCGCCTCACGGCTGAACGAGAAGCATGAATCGCACTCTCGACGGCCCGAAGATTCCAAACGCCATACCGACGTTGTTTGGCTGCTCGTGGCCGCTATCATCTTTCCGCTCTCACTAGCCGGCGTGCTCGCATTCGCGAGATGAAGCGTCGCCGCGGAAACCAGAAGCCCGGCTTTTCGCCGGGCTTTTTTCTCGGTTAGCTCTGGCCACCCTTACGGCCAGCTTCGCTGGCGCGATCCGGGTTCTGGGCGAAGTTGCCGCCTCCGCCCTGCTGACCCTTGTTGCCGCCGCTCTGAGACTGCTGGCCACCGTGGCTATGCTCGCCACCCTTCTTGCCGGCTTCAGAAGCTCGCTGCGGGTCATTTGCGAAGTTGCCGGAACCACCGCGTTCATTGTCTGCCATCTGTACTCTCCATTGTTAGCCCCTCGGCCCAGCAACCAGCTGCTTGCGGATTGGTTTGCGCGACGCCTCGAAATATCGCGAGCTTTCTTTTCGGAACGAGGAAGCGAAGCTCGTGTTGCCCGCGCACCTGTGGGAGAGAAACGGATGCTCCACTTCCTTCATCAGTTTGAAACCCGCGTTGCCCGGCTTATTGCCGAAGAAGGCGTTGCGGCGATCATGGCGATCCTGCTCGCGCTGCTCGTCACCGTCGCGCTCAAAGAAATGACGACCGGTTAGGCGACCGATCTCCATCGTTGATGCTTTGCCGGGGGGTGAAACAGAACGCTGATGAGCGAAATCTCGTTGTTCATGTCTTGAGCTGCACCAAAGACGCCGTCATTTCCGACCAGCGCGCTCTCGACAGCTCCGCCCTCTACGCTTGTATTTGTGTCATGGCGCCGAAGCAACGGACTTACACCGGCTTAACATCCGTGATTAGCTAAGGCATGGATGAGGGGGGCCGCATCAAGTTTCTTGAAGCGAAGCTGGCCGCCGCCGAGGAGGCGGAAGCGGCATACGCCCACCTGTTCAACGCAATCGACGAAGGTTTCTGTGTAATCGAAGTGATCTTCGATACCGTGGAACAACCGATTGATTACCGGTTTTTACAGATCAATGCGGCCTTCGAAGCGCAGACGGGGCTCCGCAATGCCGTGGGACGTAAGATGAGGGATCTTGCGCCGGCGCATGAAGCGCACTGGTTCGAGATCTACGGCCGCATCGCAAAAACTGGAGCACCCGAGCGATTTGAACACCGTGCTGAAGCTTTAGGGCGTTGGTATGAAGTCTACGCTTTCCGCGTGGGGGCGGCGGATCAGAGGCGCGTTGGGATTCTGTTTAAAGATATCCTGACACGAAAAAAGGCCGAAGCAGACCTGATTGAGAGTGAAGAACGTCTCGGCTTAGCGCTCGAGATTGGAGGATTGGCGACCTGGGACTGGGACATCGCGTCCGGCCATGTGAAGTGGAACGAACGCCATTTCTTGATGCAGGGCTACGCCGTCGGCGAGGTGACGCCGAGCTTTGAGGCCTGGCTCGCGCGGGTGCATCCGGACGATCGTGAAGCCACTTTAGCGCAGATAAAAAAGGCTCAAGACCAGCGTCTTGTCTACGCTCACGACTTCCGGAGTTTGAATCCTCAAGGAGACGTTCGGTGGTGTTCAGCGAGGGGAAAGTTCTTCTACGACCATCGCGGCCAAGCCCTACGAATGATTGGCGTGATGGAGGACGTTACCCTTCGTAAGTCCACCGAGTTGGCGCTTCGGGAAAGCGAGGAACGGCACCGCCTCTTAATCGAGAGCTGGACCCAAGCGGTGTGGGAAACTGACGCCAATGGCGTCGTCGTTGCCGACAGCCAGAGCTGGCGGGCTTACACCGGCCAGAGGTTGGACGAGTGGTTGGGCCACGGTTGGTTGAACGCGATCCATCCGGATGATCGCGCCTATGCGGAACGGCAGTGGCGAGAGGCCATCGCAGCTCGCGGTCTGGTCAACGCAGATTTTCGTCTGCGGTCTCCCCTGGGCGGATGGCGCTGGACCAATGTCCTCGCCGCTCCCATGCTCGATGCGACGGGAGAAATCGAGAAGTGGATCGGGATGAATATCGATATCGACGCTCGAAAGCGCGCAGAGGGGGCGTTACGCGAAAGCGAGACCCGATTTCAGCAGTTCGCGCACGCCTCTGCCGCCGGCATGTGGATTAGGGACAGCGAAACACTTCAGATGGAATATGTCAGCCCGGCCTTGAGCCGCATCTACGGAACCGACGCGCACGAATTCTCTGATGACATGAAGCGATGGGTGAGTCTCATCCTGCCCGAGGATCGCGACGCGACGCTGGCGCATATTGATCGCGCCCGTCGGGGAGAGGCGGCTGTGCATGAGTTTCGAATCCGGCGGCCTGATAATGGCACGTTTCGCTGGATCAGGAATACCGACTTCCCTTTGTTTGACGCCGACGGCCAGGTGCAGCGCATCGGCGGCCTTGCCGAGGATGTGACCGAGGCCAAACTGGCGATCGAGCATCAGCACGTACTGCTTGCCGAGCTGCAGCACCGGGTCCGGAATATCATGGCGATGATCCGGTCCCTGGCTCTTCGGACTGCCGACGGAGCGCTGGATGTCGATGACTACCGATCGCTGCTGGAGGGGCGTCTCTTGGCTCTGGCGCGTGTGCAGGTGCTGCTGACGCGACAAGCCAATGCCGGTGGCTCTCTGCGCGAGATCATTGCGAACGAGGTTGGTGCCCAAGCCCATGGCGACGATCAATTCGAACTCGAAGGGCCGGAGATCAACCTTTCGCCTAAGGCTGCCGAAGTAATCACGCTTGCGTTTCACGAACTGGCGACAAATGCGCTCAAATATGGTGCGTTCTCGGCGCCTCAGGGGCGGCTTCGCGTGTCCTGGAAGCAGACTCTTAAACGCGGACGAGCCTGGCTTTCCCTCGATTGGACGGAAACTGGGGTGCCGGAACGTTCGCCTCCCGCACGCCGCGGCTTTGGCGCCGATCTGATTGAGGGGCGCATCCCTTACGAACTGGGCGGAAGCGGAAAGATTAGCTTCGTATCTGGCCAGACACAATGCCGTCTGGAATTGCCTCTCAAGAGCGGCGAGAGCATTCTTGAAACCGGCGCGCCGGCACCTGTGACCACATCCGGAGGCACCTTGGACATGAGTAACGGACCCGATCTGAGCGGTCTGAAGGTTCTGGTGGTCGAAGATGACTATTACCTTGCAGGTGATACCGCTGCCGCCGTGCGCGGTGCGGGCGCAGAAGTGCTGGGCCCATGCCCGGACGAAGCCTCGACCTTTGGTCTGCTACAGAACACAACGCCCACCCACGCAGTTCTAGACCTCAATCTCGGTGGTGGCGGGCCGAGATTTGAGATTGCCCGTTCTTTGAAGAGCCGCGGTGTCCCCCTCGTTTTCATGACGGGATACGATCCAGACGTGATTCCTTCGGATCTGGAGGCGGTTCCCCGTCTTCAGAAGCCGATCTCTTTGCGAAAGATTGTCGAAACTCTAAGCCTTTTGTGAGAGCAGGGCGTGAAGCAGAGCTCGGGGAAGTCTTATGGCGTTTGCGTTTTGTGCTGTCTTAACTGACAATCGAACCGGCAAGATTATACGCTTGTGATGTCTTCTTGATTGGCACGGATGTATCCGCGCATTATCGCGGGGAGGAACGCTTTTGTTTCAGGACGATTTGGCAGGCAGAACCGTACTGATTGTGGAAGATGAGTATCTTCTCGCTCGCGAGCTTGCCGATCACGTCGAGAAAGCCGGCGCGAGGGTGATCGGACCTATGCCCTCGCTGGTGTTTGCGTTTGAAGCACTCCAGCACCATCTGCCCGACTTAGCCATCCTTGACATTCGGCTGGGGAGTGGTGATGTGTTCTCTCTCGCGCATCATCTGCGCGACTTAGACGTGCCCTTTCTATTCGCGACTGCCTACGCATCCTCGGTGCCCGCATCATTTGGCGACGTGGACGTGCTTGAGAAACCTGTCGCGCTAACGGCGTTGTCACGCTCTCTCGTCAAACTGCTGAACTCGCCGAGTGAATTTCGGTCGGGACGAAGCGATGGAGCACAGCCACGGAGTTCGTTGTGGTCCATTGAAGCAGCGGATAACAATGAAGCTCTGCTTATTGCGCAGCGAATTGCTGATGAGACCGGGCAAAAGGTAACAATTCTGGACGAGAATATGATTGAAATTGATGTCGTTTCCTCGCCGAAGCGCAACTGAATTCTGTTTCTCGCTTTCAATAATGGATCCGGCTTAATCTCCGATAAGCCCTCTCCCGTGGTGTTTGCCCAGCCTTGATCCCAAGGCGGTTGCGGTTCAGGCAAGCGATCAATCTCAGTCATCCCTCCAACACCCGCCTGCGCTCTGCCAAGCGCGATCGATCAGCGCAAGGGCCGAGTTCTATTTAGGATGCCGGCAATCGCGTCCGCCACAGCGGCTGGCGTGCAGATCGTCAATGGCCGATAAGGATACTCGCAATGGAAGTCGGCTTCCGGAAGCAGGCCCTTCCGCGACATCATTGTCACGTGCAGAGTCTCGGAGCCCGCCGAAGATTCATATTGCACTTGTCCCGCGGCGTCCCTGTAGAAGACACCATGTGCCGTAGAGGCGGTCATAAGCGCATCGATCGCGCTCAGGGAAGTGCCGCGATTCCAGAAGGTAGCGCAGGCATAAAACGACGACTTGGTGGGCAACAATGAGCACGCGCTCTCCAGCGTAGTGCAGACTGACAGAGTCGAGAACGCTCCGAAGCCGCAGCACAACGTCCGCCCAGCTCTCGCCTGCAGGTGGTCGGTAGTAGAATTTTCCGACAAGCGCGCCGATTCGCTTCGTCCGGATACCGCTGCTCGATGCCGGTCCTCGTCAGACGATCGAGGATGCCAAATTCCTTCTCCCGCAGCCGCTCGTCGTGCGTGGTCTTCACGACGCGATCGTCTGTACGGGTCACTTGCGTGATGATTTCGTCAGTCTGTTGTGCTCGCATGTATGGTGAGCTGAGAACTACACTCGGCCGTTCGGGTTTTGGAAGATCCGCAAACCAACGACCTAGAGCTTCCGTCTGGCGGTCGCCCAAGTCGCTCAGAGGAACATCAACGTCCCGCATGTCGATGGCAATGTCGGCCAGTCCAGCCGCATGAGCCGCATCGCGGGCCACATTGCCGGAGCTTTCTCCGTGTCGCACGATCCAAAGGGGCGCCGGCCAGCGCTGCTTGGCTTTCCCCGTTCGGGTTTCTGCATCGACGCCCACACCTGCCCCCATTTGCGTTCCTCCCCGCCCTCGCGATGGACCCGGCGAAGCATTCAACCTATCAGCGGATGTTTGGTAGCCAGGTCAGCCGCGATGGTGTTTACCGCATAAGCGAGCTCGACCGCGTCTGGCGCCTCTGCATATCCAACCTTGAAGCGGATCCGCGGGTACCACGTTCCGCCATTGCGGATGATCTGGATAAGCAGCCCGTCGGGAATTTCCCGTGTCTTGCGCAGCTCGAGCTTGATCAGCGTTTGAAGTTCATTTGGCGTGAATTCGATCCTCGGCATTACTCGACGCATCCATGGCGTTGTTTTTTCCCTTTAATTGCGACGAGACCGCGTAGCTCCACGTTGCTTTGCGCACGCTGGGCGACGGAATTTAGAGATAAGAATGCGTGTTATGCGCGCTTACGTTTCCACTGAACATTCGATTGATAGGTGGAACAGTGCGGTTGTTTTGCCGTTCGCGAGGCGTGATAGGCACTCAACTTAACGGATGAAGCTCATGAGCAAAATTTTAACGCTTGTTACGGCGGTGGCGCTTTTCGCATGTTTCGTTGCTGAGGCGTCAGCGGGCAACGGTCGGAAGCAACATTCTCATACCCAGACCCATGGCAGCATGACGACGGGCCAGTCCCGATCGGGGTACACCGGCGGTAACGCGGCGCTGCAGGGCAATAACGGCAACTCAGGCCAAGGCAGCAATTCGCTCGGACACATCAAGGGCGGCAATATTGGTGGCGGAAAATGATCGGTCGAGCGCTGTCGGCCGCGGCCGTCATCACGCTTTGCGCGAGTTGGAGCGGCATAGCCCAGACATCGGACCCGGGGGGCACCGCAGCGACGAGTAAGACTGGCGATCCAGCCGCCAGTTCAGCGTCCAGCAGTCCCTCGTCGCCGAGAAGCAATCCGAGCGGCAGCGGGACATCGACATCTGGCGGGCGGGACGACAACGGTGATCAAGGTCGGGACAAGGCGCCCAACACGAACATCAAGTCGGCTCCCCGCTACAATTCACCGAAGAACTAGCGCGAGCAGCCCGCCTGAACGGCGGGCTCCCTGCGTCAATCCCGCGGGCTGCGGTTGGTTGGAGCAAGCGAAATGCCTTCCCGCGCTGCTTTTCCGTAGACCGACGTGACTGAGCGCTTTAATTTCATCGCGATAATGCCGGTCGGCGTGTTCTGCTTTACCATCATCTTCATCGATTTCAGTTCCGCATCAGTCCAATCCTTGCGCGGGCTGGTGCTTGATTTCGGCGACGAGGACTTTCGTGCACCTGCTCTGGCAGAAGTCTTTGATGCCTTCGCCTTTGCATTTGTTGCTTTCTTGGTGGATTTCGAAGCTTTGGCTTTCCTCGCCATCTTGGTCTCCTTCGCTTTTGAAATGCGATTACGGTTTCGTCTGAAATGCTACTTCACTTATCTGGTTATCCGGGTTAGAAGCTCGATCCCATTTCCTGCACTATGCGGCCTGGCTGAGCGTGGACCTCATTGGCACTGCAGCGTGCTGGTCCGCTATGAAATCTCAACGGACTCACTCGCAACCGGGACAGCTGTCACCGAGGCCATCAAGGACCTCTTCGACGGCGGAAATGCGTTCCCTCTTGTTTCTTCCCGAGAACTTGCGATGCTCAGCAAGGTCCTTGGCGTAGTCGGCGGCGTGATGGCTGTGACGTAACCGCATGTACCCGTGATCCGGACAAGCGGAGATGGCATGAGCTTCGAGCAAGAGATCTGTCGCCCACATCTCGAGCGTCTCCTTGTCGTTCGCGGTCTTGCTCTTCTTAGCCATTTCATTCTCACTTGCGTCTTTTTGTGGTCGTAGCATTCGGTGTCAACCGGAAGATCACATCTCCGACGACCGGACGCTCTTCGGTCTCGATACTTTCCGCAATGAATGCCCGTTCGTCCTGCCAGTCCCGACCGAGAGCATCGGCTGCCGTTGCGACAGCGCGTGCGATTTGCTCGGTTTGGGCCGGGACGAGGGCGATCTGCCTGCTCGACTGGGAGAGATCGTCGAAAGCGGGGGATAGGCGGAATATGCGATGGGTCTCCGCCACCATGACGAGTGGAGAAACGATCTCGGGGATGTCGTCATCTTCGGACATCGCGCGCTGATCCAAAGAAGGTTTTCAAAGGAGGAGAACCATCTGCTTAAGCTGGGCAGGGGTCTCCAACGGGTTGGGCCCGGACAAGGTCCGAGCCCATTGCACGTCACCAATAGCCGTAAGTTCGATAGATGCGGCCGCCCCATGGTCCGCCGCCCCAGCCATATCCCGGACCGCCCCAAGCGTAACGAGGACCACCGTAGTAACCGCCATGGTAGGCGGGACGATAGTAGCGCGGCCCGTAGTAGCCATAGCGTGGGCCGTAGTAGCGCGGACCATATCCGTAATAGCCCGGACCATACCCATAGGCCGGACCCGAAGCAGCGACCGCCAGGGCGCCAGCGGCTAGGCCAAAGCCGATCGCAGGTCCGCCCCAGCCACCGCCCCATCCGCCATGGCGCCAGCCGCGAGCTTCAGCGGGGGCAGATAAGGCGGTAGCGCCGATAGCCGCGGCCGCGATGACGAGTGCACCTTTCTTCATCTGCATTCTCCGTCTGTATGAGGTGCGCACTAAACAGTCGGACGCACGAAAAGTTGCGAGCTTTGGGGAAGTTACCCGGTCAGGTCCTTCGCCGCTCCACAGAGCCTGACATTGCGGCGCCATGTTTCAATCCGCCGCCTGCTATCCCAGTGCCTGTCGGCCCGCTTCGGTGACCTCGACCTCGCCGTCGCGGTCTTCGACCCATTGAAGCTCACGCAATCGCTGTATTTTGGCCTCGCTCACGCGAAGGAACCGGTGTCGCCGGGCTATGATGTCTCTCAAGGCCCATCGCAAAGCGATTTCGTCGGTGATCTCGTCCATGGCGCGCTCCAACGCGGCGTTAGTTCAGGGTCCAGATCCTGAAGTTCAACGCGGCCGCGAACGAGATCCATAGCAGATAGGGTACCAACAGCGCGCCCGGAAGCCAGTCGACTTCGAACGCCATGAAGACGGTGAACGTCAACGTGACCGCCAAGAGCGAAATGATGACCAGCCCGCCGGTGATGTCGTGCCGACCGAAGAACACGGGCGACCAGATCGTGTTGAGGAAGAGCTGAGCTGCAAAGCCGATCAATGCGGCCGTCCTGGCCGGCGACGGCTCGGCCTGCCAGAGCAGCCACACAGCGACGGCCATAAGAAGATAGAGAATGGGCCAGACGATCGGAAAGGCGGCTCGCGGCGGCGTCCATGACGGCTTCGCGAGGCTGGCGTACCAGGTCGGGATTTCGGGCGTCGTCACTCTCGCACCGAGCGCTGCTGCGCCGAAGCACAGACCGAGCGCGACAGCCAGGGCCAGGAGCGAATTCGTACTGAAGGACATCGAAGGACCGAGACCCTAGGGGATAACGACGATGCGTCGGCCTCGCGTGAATAAAGCTCGACGCGCCGGGCGATGCTGGAGGGAGGCCGCGGCGGGCCTGCCCGCGGAGGATGGGGTCCCGTCGGGCGGTGCATCAGACCATCGACCTCGACGAATGGCTAGTGCCAGTGTCCCTGTTTTCCTCCGCGAAGGCTGAGTGGGCTGCCTTTCGTCAATCGATCCCCCTGCCACCATGCCGTTCCAGTTCATGCAACCGACGTCTCCTGTCTCCCCTTGCGGCGGAACACGTTGGGGGGGCGTGCAGAAAAAGGCTCGCGGACCCGTCGAGACCAACTACCGGGACGGACCGATGAGGATATCGCAAGGCTCATCGCCTTGGCTGAGCAGGGCGCGACAGCCTTAACAGCATCGGCGGCCCTCAATCGGGGACGTCGGTCGGTCGTGAAGAAGGCTCGGGAGCTAGGTTTAGAATTGCCTGACGTTCGTGAGGCCAAGGCGAAAGCGCGAGGAATGATGGAGCAGACCGGCAGCGGCGCCACATGAAGCGCATCGAGCGGGATTGAAGCCGAGATCGCCGTTCATCCCACGCCGCCAAACCGCGACGCAAGGAGACTCATCCATGAGACGCTATTCCAAGCGCCTGGTGATGATGATGGGAGCCGAAGCGCGACCCTGCATCAAATAGCTGATGACCTCTTTGCACTCTCGGCAACGAAAGGAGCGCAACTCGCCCCGGCCTTTGGCTTCTTGTTCAATCGATATTAGATCACGCCTCTGGCTACAGGCTGGGCATGGCACAAGGCTCGCGGAAGACACGTCGCTCCTCAAAACTGTTATGTATGATTATAGACTTTCGTCTAGTGCAGCAATCATGCCTAGTCTGTCCGGTGCGGGACACACGCGCAGACAAAATAGCGCTGTGGTAGTTTGGCTTCACCTAGTTGAGTGAGACGCGTTCCGCACTACACAGCGCAGATTCCGCTGCGGGCGGTTCGCGATGACAGATGATCACCTGATCGACAACGTGGTCGATCTGTACAAGGCTCGGATTTGCGCGGCTCTCGACCAGATGCCCCTGGACGACATCCGATTGCTCGTCGCCGACATTGAGGCTCGGATCGAAGATCCTCGCAACAGCGGAGGAACGAGGCGGACAGGGGCGACTTGATCCCCGCGCCGGCGATCCAGCGAGAGCGTCGGCAGCGGGGACGGTACCGTCCTTATCAGCCCCCCAGCCCTGGGGCGGGACCCGAACCCCGCCGATAGTGAGCGGCCGACACTCGTCGCTGCTCCTGGCCACCCAGTCGCCGTAAGCTTGTCGCTCGGGGATGCCTCTCTGGCGGGCATCACGGAAGATCTGTGCTGTCGTGTTCCGTGAAGGCGCAGGCAGCCCAGTTTCACGTTCGTGCGCCCTGCATCGCTTGGCGATCAACGCCCCAAGCAAGACGAAAGATATAACCGTTGCGATCGTGAGCATTTGATTCCCATTCGATGTCGATGCGCCTGATATCACGGATAGGCGTGGGTAGGTTTGCGTTCTCGAGGTATGTCAGCCGATCAGGCCGATCGAAAGAACGCGGGCGGATCGCGACGACCGCGAGCGCGACCGCTGCCGGTTTTCGGCCAGTTGGAGGACCCAGGCGCGGGCCTTCGCTTCGATCTTGCCTGTTCGCTAATGGCGACCGATGCACATAACCCTTCCGGCACACCACCGGAGCCATCTCCTAGAGTAAAGTCACCATGGCCGCTGACGTCGGCAGGCGGCTGTACCAAGCAGACATCATGGCAAAATTCGTCCGATCATAGGAATGGACCGCTTCGCATCCCCGGGCGGGCTTCGCTGCCGACAAGAACGTGCTTGCGCCGGGTGGACCGCGCGAGGCGGTCGGACGGAGCTGATCGCGGCACTGCGTCTGCCTCCGGACATCAGAAGCGACAGCGGTGCACAAGTAAGCGCTCTAGTCCTTCGCCGACCCCGGCTCCGCCATCTTGCGATGCTGTCCGGCAAGGATACCTGCCGGAATGACGTTGGCGGCAGCGGATTGAACCTTGTTCTTCAGCCCACTGACGACGTCGCCAGCACCGCTCATCATGGCTCGAAAGCCGTCTTCGGCGACCTTGGCAGGATCGTCTTTTTCGGTCGTGCCGACATCGGTGTCCATCATATCGGCCCGACGGAAAAATTCGGTGTCGGTCGCCCCAGGCATCAGGCAAGTCACCGTGATCTTGGTGTCTTTCAGCTCCTCCCGAAGCGCAAACGAGAAGGAGTTGAGGAATGCCTTGCTGCCATTATAAACCGCCTGAAAGCTGCCGGGGATGAAGCCTGCGATCGAACCGGTGATCAGGATCCTTCCTGCGTTTCGGCGCCGCATGTCATTGCCGATCTTGTGAACGAGATAGGCTGTGCCGGTGATGTTGGTATCGATCACGCGGCGCGCCTTGGCAAAATCCTGATCGAGGAACGCGCGCCCAAGGCCGCGGCCCGCGTTTGCCAGAAGCGCATCAACCTGACGACCGCTGATAGCCTCGCATAAGTGATCAACGCCCTCCAGTGTCGCGAGGTCGGCAGTCAACGACGCTACATTGGCGCCGCTGCTGCGGAGCTGCGCTGCGGCGTCCTCGATGGCTGCCTCATCAGCGACAATCAGCAGATCGAAGCCTTCCTTGGCGCAGCATTTTGCTAATTCCAGACCAATGCCGGTCGAGGCGCCGGTGATGATGGCGAATGGTCGGATGGCGGTCATGGCAGGCTCCTGTGCGATGTCGTGCAGCCAACCTGCTGATGTCAGTCCTGTTCCTCTCGGTCGGAACGGTGCCGTCTTTGGTCGCTTGTGATGGCAGATCGATGGAGGATCCCATGAAAGCGCTGACGTGGCACGGCAAGAACGACATTCGATGCGAGAGCGTACCTGATCCGAAAATCCAGCACGGTCAGGATGCGATCATCAAGGTGACGGCGTGTGCGATCTGCGGATCCGATCTCCACATCTTTGATGGCGTCATCCCGTCGATGGAGCACGGCGACATCCTCGGCCACGAAACCATGGGCGAGGTCGTCGAGGTGGGGGCGGACAACAGGAAGCTGAAGGTCGGGGACCGGGTCGTGGTGCCCTTCACGATCTCTTGCGGTGAGTGTTTCTTCTGCAAACGCGGCTTCTACTCGGGCTGCGAGCGATCCAATCCCAATGCCGACCAGGCGACCAAGCTGTGGGGTCATTC
>NZ_JBIISY010000011.1:0-55178 GCF_044340795.1 Tardiphaga sp. | reverse complement strand
GGTCACGATCGCCCCCGATGGTGTTCGGGATCAATGTACCGAGCGAAATTTAAAATGACGGCGCGGAAATGCCTCGCATTGCCACGCCGCTGCTAACGCAGGTTAATTCCAATGGATGAGCTTGCGGTGACCGCGTTACGCTAACGCGGCGGCAGGAAGGTCGCCGCATTGATCACCGCGACCGCCGCAAAGGTCACCATCCATAGTGGCCATACCGGCGCATCGGCCGGATTGTTGAACCGCCGTCCAACGCCAAAATTTCGCGCCATGGGTTGCTCCTTCTGTCCGATCCTGAATGCGTAACAGTTCGCATTTCAAAGTGATCGAAATGCGTCGCAGTCTTGGCAACAGCTTGCAATCGAGCGCTTTCGGACGCGGCGGCTCGACGCAGTTCGATTGCGTCCGAGGCGCCCAAAATAAAACCGCGCCATCCCGAAGGATGACGCGGCCGGCCGTTCTGTTGCTAGGTGGACCAACCCCGAACGGTTACGCCGCGAGGCGCACTTCGTTCATGCTAACGTTATCGTTGGCATTTAGGTTTTTGACCCGATAACGGCGGTATCATGCCGAGCACAATTCGCGACTTCTTCGCAGCCATCGATCCTGTTTCGCCCCCGCCTGAGCAGCCCTGCATCAAATCCAGAAGCTGCTGAGGTGGAGGCGCCGGGTACTGCCCCCGGGTCTGCCTGCGGTCCATCGTGAGGTTCAGCGCCATCGTCTTGCGACAGGATCAATATAGGCAGGGCGGCGGTTAAAATCTAGGTGCTGCGGCCCGTTGTGGATGGGCCATTTGGCGAGGCGAGAAACTCAGCCGGCCGCAGCTTCAGGCATCGGGCGTCGCAGTTGGCCGCCGGCGTCGGCCAGACTGCTCAGATACTGGGCCGCTTCCATGATGTCCGCGACGATTTCCCACTCGGCCGCCTCACCATCGCCGGCGACGATCGCCTTCAGCGTGGCCGTGTGATGATCCCACCCCTTCAGCAACACGACATATTCGGGAATCACGAAGGACAGGACCGGACCGCAGCGAAGCCACATGTTCTCGATCGTTTCCACCAGAATCGGAACGCCGGACATCGCATAGATCTCGAAGTGAAACTTGCGATGATGCTCGAGATAGCTTTCGAGCGAACGTGCCGCGATCAGCGACTGCATCTTTGTGAGCAATGCCTGAAGCCGTTCGAGTGATGCGGCCTGCGGCCGTCTTGCTGCCTCGCGTGCGGCGCGCCCTTCGAGCGCGCAGCGCACCACGGTGAGGTCATTGAGTTCGCTGTGTGTCAGATGCGGCACGATCGCGGCGTTGCGGGGCCCTTGCTGCAAGACGCCCTGCGCCACCAGTCGGGTGACCGCGTCGCGGACCGGCGTGATCGAGGTGCCGAACGTCTCCGCCAGGGATCGCAAGGTCAGCACCGTGCCCGGCGCAAAACGGCCAGCCAGCAGCGCGTCGCGGAGCTGCGCATGGGCCAGATCCCAAAGCGGTTCACGTTCAATGCGCTTGAGCGATGTCATTCCCTGCTCGCTAGCCTACCCAACCCCGATTCCGCAAATCGCATGCAGATACCGCGTTGACCTCCTATCATGTTTGTTATAACAAACAACAAAAATGGGAGGAAAACAATGTTGAGCATCACGTCCTTTGGGCGTGCAGCGCTGTGTGCTGCCGGTCTTGGTTTACTTGCGGTTTCACCGTCCTCGGCCCAGTCCGGGTTCCCACAGAAGGACATCACCTTCATCGTCCCGTGGAATGCGGGCGGCTCGAATGACGTGGCGGCCCGCGCGCTGGACCCGATCCTGCGTGAGCACGGCATCAAGCTGGTCATCGAAAACGTGGCCGGTGCCACCGGCGTCATCGGCATGAAGCGCGTCGCCAGTTCGACGCCGGACGGTTACGTCATCGGCATGGGCACCAGCTCGACGCTGGCGCTGATCGCCCAGAACAAGGCGAACGGCCTGACCAACAAGGACTTCACCCATATCGCGCGCGTTTCGACCGATCCGCTGATGCTGCTGGTCGCGTCGTCCTCGTCGGTGAAGTCTCTGCCCGACTACATCGCCAACATGAAAGCCAAGCCCGGCAAGGTCACCATCGGCACGCCCGGCAGCTACAATCTCAATCACATCTTCGCATCGATGACCGCGCGTGCTGCCGGCGTCGAATATGTGAACGTACCCTATACCGGCGGCTCGAAGGTCGTTGCCGACCTCATCGGCCAGCACGTGGACTCCGGCGTGCTGAAGCCGTCGGAGACACTCGGCCAGATCCAGGAAAAGCTGCTCACGCCGGTCGGCATTTTTGCCAATGAGCGGCTGGAGATGTTCCCGGAGGTGCCCACCTTCAAGGAACGCGGCTTTGACGTTTTCCCGTACGGCCCCGTCGTGCAGATGGCCTATGTCGTCGGCCCCGCCGGCCTGCCCGATGATGTGCGCACCAAGCTGGTGACAGCCTTCCGGGCTGCCATCCAGGACCCGCGCTTCAAGGAATTCGCCAAGAAGAACGTCTTCCTGGTGGACGACCTCACTGGCGACGCGCTCGGCAAGGAAGTCGACAGCGTTGCCGTCGCCATCGGCAAGGTCGCCGCACAGACATTCCCGAAGGAATAACCGCAGCCGGCGATGTGTCGCCGGCTGCACTCATCTGCCGTACTCGTCGAGGACCTGACATTGAAAATCAAGAAGATCACCTGCCACGTTGTTGCTGCTCCCGTGCAGCGTCCGTTCACCTCATCGCGCGGATGGCTCTACAAGACGCGTGGCACCTGCCTCGTCGAAATCGAGACCGATGACGGCATCGTCGGCTGGGGCGAATGCTATGGCCCCTCTGCCGTCGCAAAGGCCTTCATCGATACCCAGCTGGCGCCGCGCGTCGTCGGCCGCGATCCGTTCGACGTCGAGGTGATCTGGGAAGACCTCTATAATCGCATCAAGGACTACGGCCCCAAGGGCATGTCGATTGCCGCCATCAGCGGCATCGACATCGCGCTGTGGGACATCATCGGCAAGGCCTGCAACAAGCCGGTTCACAAGCTGATCGGCGGCGCCTTCCGCACCGAGGTCGACTGCTACGCGACCGGCCTGTATTTCACGGACATGGAGCGCCTCGTCGATGAGGCCGTCGAGGAGGCCGAGGGCTATAAGAAGGCCGGCTTCAAGGCGATCAAGATGAAGATCGGCCTCGGCTCCATCAAGCGCGACTATGAGCGCGTGAAAGCGGTGCGCGAGGCGATCGGCGCCGACATCAAGCTGATGGTGGATGCCAATCACTGCCTCACGGTGCCTGCCGCTATCAAGCTCGGCCGCAAGCTGGAAGAGCTCGATATCGAATGGTTCGAGGAGCCGATCTCGCCGGAGGACATCGACGGTTATATCGAGGTGACGCGCGCGCTCGACATGGCGGTGGCCGGCGGCGAGAACGAATTCACCCGCTGGGGCTTTCGCGACGCCATCGTGCGCAAGGCGATGGATATCGTGCAGCCTGACGTCTGCGCGGCCGGTGGCATCACCGAATGTAAGAAGATCGCAGCGCTCGCCAGCACCCATGGCGTCGAATGCGTGCCGCATGCCTGGGGCTCGGTGGTCGGCCTCTCCGCCACCATCCACTTCCTCGCCTCGATCCCGAACCAGCCGCCAAGCCTGTTCCCGATGCCGCCGATGCTGGAATTCGAGCAGGAGGAAAACCCCTTTCGCGATCATCTCGCCGTCAAGCCGATCAATCAGGTCAACGGCGTGATCGCCGTGCCGACCGGCGCCGGCCTCGGTATCGAGGTCGATCGTTCGGTGATCGACAAATATCGCGTCGCGTGATGGCGGGGCTGCGATCATGAGGTTCGTGACCTTTGTCGAGCAAGGCTCAACCCGCGCCGGCGTCCTGCAGGGCGATGGCACGAGCCCGACCGACACCATCTTCGATCTGGCCCATCCGTCCATGCGGGCGGACCTGAACGGCACGGCGCCGCAACTGCAGTCGTTCCTCGATGCCGGCCTCGGCAAGATCGTCAGCATCCTCGCCGCGCATGGTCTAGCGGATGCCGCCCGGCTGACGCTCGACAAGGTGACGCTGCTGGCGCCGCTGCCGATGCCGCCGCGCATCTTCGGCATCGCGCATAACTATCGCGATGCCGTTGCCGAACGCGGCATCGCGCCGCCGCCGGAGCCGGTGCTGTTCATGAAGACGCCGAAGACGGTGATCGCTCCCGGACGCAGCATCGTGCTGCCCGCCGGGATCGGCGGCTGCACGTATGAAGCCGAACTCGCGGCCGTGATCGGCAAGCGCGCTGTGAATGTGTCGAAGGAGCAGGCGCTGGAATATGTCGCGGCCTATGGCTGCTTCAACGATGTCAGCGCCAGCGAGATGATCAAGGCCGATGGCAGCTTTGATCGCGGCAAGAACATCTCGACCTTCGGTCCGTTCGGCCCGTTCCTCGCTTCGGCCGACGAAGTGCCGGATCCGCACGCACTCGGAGTCACGCTGACGGTGGACGGCAAGGTGCTGCAGCGCGGCTCGACCAGAGACATGATTTTTGGCGTAGCCGAACTCGTCTCGTGGCTCTCGCATCGTGGTCCGCTTGAACCCGGCGACGTCATCGCCACGGGCACCCCCGCCGGCGTTGCAGCGATGCACAAGCCGCCGGCCTGGCTCAAGGCGGGCTCGACCGTCATCGCGACCGTCGAGAGTCTCGGCCAGCTCGCCAATCCCATCACGGAAGGACCGGCCTTCGATGCCTGAATTGCCCACCATCCTCCTGACCAATCCGATGCATGCCGATGGCGAGGCAGTTCTCAAGCCGCATGCGCGGCTCATCACGGCACCCGACACCAGGCCTGACACGCTGCGTGCATGGGCGAAAGATGCCGATGGCATCATCGTGCGCGCCAAACTACCGGACGACATCGTCGATCATGCGCCGCGTCTGAAGGGCATGGTGCGCCATGGCGTCGGGCTCGATTTCATTCCGGTTGATGCCGCCACGGCCCGCGGTGTTGCCGTGGCCAATCTGCCGGGCAGCAATACGTCGGCAGTTGCCGAATATGCAATGTCGGCCGTGTTGCATCTGCGGCGTCCAATTCATGTGATGGATGAATTGATGCGAAGCACGGGTTGGGGCGATGCACGCGCCACGACGGATGGCTTCACCGAGTTGAACGGCGCCACGCTCGGCATTCTCGGTGTCGGCACCATCGGGCGCCGCATCGCGCAGATGGCCAAGCAGGGCTTTTGCATGAGGGTGATCGGCACCTCGCGCCGCAAGGGCGCGTTGCCCGCCGATGTGGAAGAGGTCTCGCTCGATCAGCTCTTTGCCCGCAGCGATGCGCTGGTCATCTGCTGCTCGCTGACAGATGAAACGCGCGGTCTCGTCAATGCCGCACGTATCGCGCAGATGAAGCCGGATGCGGTGTTGATCAATGTCTCGCGCGGCGCGGTGGTGGAGAATGCGCCGCTAATCGCCGCGCTGAAAGACGGCAAGCTCGGCGGTGCCGCGCTGGACGTGTTCGACATCCAGCCCCTGCCCGCCGACGACGCGCTGTTCGATTGCCCGAACCTGCTGCTGACGCCGCATGCCGCCGCGCTGACCGCCAGCAGCAGCCGCGACATGGCCGTCGGCGCCGCGGAAGAAATGCTCCGTATCCTGCGTGGCGAGACGCCGCGCAATCTCGTCAATCCCGGTCACAAGGCAGCATGAGGCTCCCATGAAAATTACAGCAATCAAAGCCGTTCCGATCTCCTACCGCGTGCCACAGGGCCAGAATGTCCGCCTCGGCATCGGCCGCGCCGTCAAGCGCGACGCCGTGCTGGTGAAGGTCACGACCGATGAAGGCTTGACCGGCTGGGGCGAAGCGCATCACGGCCGCTGCCCCGGTGCCATCGCCAAGCTGATCGACACGACGATTGCCGAACTCGTCACCGGAATGGATGCCATGAACGTCGTCGGTGTCTGGCATCGCGTCTATCAGATGCAGCTCTCCAGCCACGGCATGGGCTATGCCGCCGCCATGGCGCTGAGCGGCCTTGATCTCGCATTGTGGGACATCCGCGCCAAGGCCGCGGGCTGGCCGCTCTACAAGCTTCTCGGTGGCGCCTCAAAACCGATCAAGGCCTATGCCGGCGGCATCTCGCTTGGCTGGCAGGCGCCGGAGTCTCTCGCAGAGGAAGCGCAGGGCTATGTGTCGCAAGGTTACCGTGCCGTGAAACTGCGCGTTGGCGACAATCCGCGCGATGACGTGGCGCGTGCTGCGGCCGTCCGCAAGGCTGTTGGCGATACCATCGAAATCCTGGTCGATGCCAATACCGGCTACACGCTCGACGATGTCCGCCGCGTCATGCCGGCCTATGACGATCTGCAGATCGGCTGGCTCGAAGAGCCGTTCCCGGCGCTGGACTATCGCTCCTATCAGGCGGCTGCCGCGATGGGCTCGACGCCGCTTGCTGCCGGCGAAAACCATTTTACCCGCTACGAGTTCAACCGCCTGATCGAGGATCGTGCGGTGAGCTTCGTGCAGCCGGATCTGTCGAAGACAGGTGGCGTGACGGAATCCATGCGCATCGCGGGCATGACCCAGGCATGGAAACTGTCGTTCAATCCGCACACTTCCGCGACAGGAATCAACATGACTGCGACCATCAACGTGCTCGCTGCCGTGGAAGACCCCGGCTATTTCGAAGGCGACGTCGCCAAGCACAATCCGTTCCGCGATGAAGTCGGCGGCATTCCCTACAAGCTCGACGCCAATGGCTGCGTCGCGCCGTCGGAAATCCCGGGCCTCGGCGTCGAGATCGACGAAGCCTTCATCAACGCCCATCCACTGATCGAAGGACCTTGCTATGTCTGACACGCGTCAGGTGGAAGTCGTACTGCGCGCCCAGCGTTTCGTTCACTTCGCCTGCCGCGCGCTTATCCTCCTGCTGGTTGGGACCGCCTGCGCATACGCGCAGGCCACCCCTCCGGCAGGCGAGGCCTATCCCAGCAAAACCATCAAATACATCGTCCCTTATCCGCCCGGCGGCTTCAACGACACGCTCGGGCGGATCTTTGCGCAAAAACTGCAGGAGTCGCTCGGCGTCCCTGTGGTGGTCGAAAACCGGCCCGGCGGTGGCACGCTGATCGGCACCGAGGCTGTCGCCAAGTCTCCGCCCGATGGCTACACGCTGCTCGGCATCGCCTTCCCGTTCGGGGCCAATCCCAGCATCTACCGGAACCTGCCCTATGACACGGTGAAGGATTTCACGCCGCTGATCTTTGCCGGGCAGACGCCGAACCTGCTGGTCGTGAAACCGTCGCTGCCGATCAATTCCGTCAAGGATCTGATCGCCTATGCGAAGCAAAATCCCGGCAAGGTTACCTACGGCTCGACCGGCATCGGCTCCTCGAACCACCTGTCCATGGAGCTGTTCAAGAGCATGGCGGGCATCGACATCGTCCATGTGCCTTACAAGGGCAGTGCACCGATGGTGAATGACATGCTCGGCGGTCACATCGACGTTGCCTTCGACAATACCCCCAATGTCCTGCCCCAGGTGAATGGCGGCAAGCTGCGCGCGCTCGGCGTCAGCAGCAAGGGGCGCACCGCGCTCGCCCCGGATGTGCCGGCCGTCACCGATGCAGGCGTCCCCGGTTACGAGGTCAATGTCTGGTTCGGCGTCGTCGGACCGGCGGGCATGCCCGAGGATATCGTTCGGAAGCTCAATGCGGAGATGAACGCGATCCTCAAGCAGGAGAATGTCCGGCGCCGTTTCCTTGACCAGGGCGTCGAGCCGGTCGGCGGAACACCTGCAGCTTTCACGGAGCAGATCAGCACAGAGATCGGCAAATGGGCGAGGGTCGTGAAAGACGCCGGAATCAAGCCGGAATAGATCCGTGGGCAATGTCATCATCCGTCAGCGGATGGCAGCCCTTCCGCATCCGGCGCACTGATTGATTTCACGGCGCTGGCGCAGCGCCGCGACACGAGGCATTGTGAGCGCGCAAGAAGGGCGCTGCAATGCCACGGGTCTTATGTTGATCGTACCTTTTCAGCTCGCTCCGGATGATCGCGCGTCGCTTGCGCGACCGGCCTCCTGACCAGCGCGTTCGGGGGCTGAGCTTTGCTTTATCTCGCCTGGGCATTACCTGCGATCGCTGTGATCGGCGTTATCGGCAGCGGATTGGGTGGTGCCCTGCCCGCCTCGCTGATCGGCCTCGCCACGGCTTTCGCCGTCGCAATGACGACGGCGCCACACGTCTTTTCAATCGCCGATGCCAGCACGGCCTTGCTGCGCGGAGCGTGGATCGGCTGGATCGTCGTTCCCTATATCCTTGGCGGCCTGCTGTTCTGGCAAATGGCGATCCGGACCGGCAATGCCGCCATGCCGGTCGAGGAATCGCTGCCTGACGCCCGCGCCCGGCGGCGCCTGCTGTTCACGGCCTGCTATCTGATCGGCCCCTTTGCAGAGTCCGCAACGGGCTTCGGCATCGGCATCATGGGGACCATGGTGCTGATCCGCCGCCTCGGCCTGAAGCCGATCGAGTTGCTCGCCTTCTCGCTGATCAGCCAGACCATGATCGTCTGGGGTGCCATGGGCAGCGGTGCGGTCGTCGGCGCCGCGTTCGCGCGCATGGACCCGACCGCCCTCGCGCTGCGCACCAGTGCAATCTACATGATCTTCAACGTGCTGTGGCTGCCGATCTATTGGCGGATGGCCGATCGCGCCGGCATCGGTGCCGACTGGCGCGAGCGCGTCAGCGAAATGGTGTGGCTTGTCGGCAGCCTGGGATTGGCCATTGTTGCAACGGCGTATCTCGGACCGGAGCCGGCGATGCTGGCGGCTTTCGGCCCGGCCATCGTGCTGCGCTACCTGATCGATGAACGGCCGGATAACGCGAAGCTCCTAATTGCAGCCCGGCGCATGCTGCCTTTCACGCTCCTGATCGGCTGGCTCGCCGCGACGCGGCTTGTGCCGCCGCTCAATCAGGGCCTGCAGGCGGTGTGGCGCATTCAGCCCTTTGACGGTGTGCCCATCTGGGCACCCTTGTTCCATGCCGGCACATGGCTCGTCATCGCTGCACTCCTGACTGGCGTTCTGCGCGGCCATCGTCATGCCCTGTCGAGCGAGATCGGCTCAGCCTGGAAGACCGGGCGCCTCGCCGTCATGACCATCGTCATCTTCTCGATGATGGCCGAACTGCTGTCGCGCTCCGGCATCGCCGATGGTCTGGCGCGCGGCATGTACAGCACATTCGGGGTCTGGTCGGTGACGGTGACGCCGATGATCTCGGCCGTGTTCGGCGCGCTCGCCAATAGCGGCAATGCCGCCAATGGCCTGTTCATGCCGTCGCAACTGAGCTTGGCAACCGAGGCCGGACTTGATGTCGCGGCTGTGGTCGCCTTGCAGCATGCGGCTGCGCTATCGCTCAACATGGTGTCGCCGGTGCGGATGTCGATCGTCTGCAATCTTGCCGGAACGCCCGGCCACGAGCGCGACGCCTATCGCGCGATGCTGCCATTCATCACGGTGATTATCTGCGTGTTGCTGTCGATCTCGGTGCTGATCGCCACCCGCGCGATCTAGTCTGCGCGCAGCACCGCATTGAAACGATTGATCACGACGTCGCGCTTGGTCTCGTCCACACGCACGGTCATGTCGAAATGGCCTTCGTGCAGTTCCTTCACCAGCACCTCGGCATTGCGATGCAGCCAGCTGATGCCGGCGCCGTCGGCGGCGTCGATCGTGAGGTCGAGGGTGATGCGCGTGGCGGCAAGCCGGTCCTCGATGGCGGTGAGGAGTTCGTTCACGCCCTCGCCCGTCACGGCAGAGACCATGAACACCGGGCTTTCGGTGGGGCGTCGCGCGGCGATATTCGCGAGGTTTTCGCGCTCTTCTTCCGAGAAGCGGTCGATCTTGTTCCAGACTTCGAGAATGCGTGCGCCCGCACCTGCATCCATGTCGATGCCAAGCTGGCGCAGGACATTGTCGACGTCGCTCTGCTGCGCTTCGGCATCTTCATGGGAGATGTCGCGCACATGCAGGATGATGTCGGCTTCCAGCACCTCCTCCAGCGTCGCACGGAAAGCGGCGACGAGTTGGGTCGGCAGGTTGGAGATGAAGCCGACGGTGTCGGACAGCATCGCCTTGCCGCCATGGGGCAGCGTGAGCGCGCGCAGCGTCGGATCGAGGGTGGCGAACAGCATGTCCTCGGCCTGCACGTCGGCGCGGGTCAGGCGGTTGAACAGCGTGGACTTGCCGGCATTGGTGTAGCCGACCAAGGCCACGACGCGATACGGCACGCGCTGGCGGCCGGCACGATGCAGCCGACGCGTGGCCTGCACCTTCTTCAGGTCGGCCTCGAGCCGGCCGATGCGGTCACCGATCATGCGGCGATCCGCTTCGATCTGGGTCTCGCCGGGACCGCCCATGAAGCCGAAGCCGCCGCGCTGGCGCTCAAGATGCGTCCATGAGCGTACTAGGCGGCTGCGCTGATAGTTCAGATGCGCGAGTTCGACCTGCAGCGTGCCTTCCTTGGTCTTGGCGCGGCGGCCGAAAATTTCGAGGATGAGGCCGGTGCGATCGAGCACTTTGGCCTTCAGCTCTTTCTCGAGATTGCGCTGCTGGATCGGCGACAGGGCGCAGTCCATGACCACGATGCCGATCTCGTTGGCGGCGATGAGACCCGCGATCTCCTCGACCTTGCCCTTGCCGAGATAGGTGGCGGGACGAATCTGGCTGAGTGGGGCTGCGACCGCCTCGATCACCTCAAGATCGATGGCGCGTGCGAGACCGACCGCCTCTTCGAGCCGGGCTTCGGTGTCGCGGACATGAGCATAGGCGCTGGCCTCGGCATCGCCGCGGCGTTCGCGCAAATAGGGACCGACCACGAGAACGCGGCCGGTCGATTCGCTGCCGGCCGCGGGGCGGTCGGCAGCATTGCCTTCGAAGCTACGAAATTCCAATCAGAGATCTTTCAGGCGTTCGCTCAGGCTTCTTCGCCGCCTTCGAACAACTGGATCGGCGCGCCCGGCATGATGGTCGAGATCGCATGCTTATACACCAGCTGCGAGTGACCGTCGCGGCGGAGCAGAAGACAGAAATTGTCGAACCAGGTGACGATTCCCTGCAGCTTGACGCCGTTTACGAGGAAGATCGTCAGAGGTGTCTTGGTCTTGCGAACGTGGTTGAGGAAGGTGTCCTGTAGATTTTGTGCGCGGTCTGCCGCCATTTTTTTTAATCCCGCAGTCTGTTGTGTCTGTTTTGTTGCTTTTCTTACGCCCGGCCCGCCCTCTCTGGGGCGTCGCCTGACTGTCTCATCGCCCAAAGATCCCCCTCGGGGCGCGAAACGCCGCGATTAGACGGCAGACGGCGTGTGAAGGCAAGCCGCCACACGGAATCGTGCCTGGAAATGCGGCAAACCTTACGCAATGTCTGCAAATTTATGGAATTCCTGGCGCAAACGCAGCGCAGTCGGTCCCGGCTTACCGTTGCCGATCGGCTTTTCATCAATGGCGATGACCGGCATCACGATCTGACTCGCGGAGGACACGAAGGCCTCGGCGGCATTGGCGGCCTCCTCCGGCGTGAAGTTCCGCTCCTCCAGCTTGAGCTGCAGCGAGGCCAGCACCTCGACAAGCACGGCACGGGTGATGCCCGACAGGATGCCTCGCTCGGCACTCTTGGTGATCACCTTGCCGTCCCTGGTGATGATCCAGGCATTGCAGGAAGCACCTTCGGTGACAAAGCCCTTGTCGTCCACATACCAGGCTTCATAGGCGCCCTTGTCGCGGGCTTCTTGCCGGGCCAGCACGTTTGGCAGCAGGCCGACGCTCTTGATGTCCACGCGCGGCCAGCGGTTCTCGGCGGTGGTGATCACCTTCACGCCCCGTTCGGCCGACGCCTGGTTCTTGGCAAAGTTCAGCGATTTCGCTGTCACAACCACACTCGGCTTCACCTCGGGCGACGGAAAGCCGTGATCACGATGGGCCACGCCGCGGGTGACCTGCAGATAGACGATGCCGTAATTGATCCGGTTGCGGCGGACGACTTCTTGCATGATGACCTTCAGCGAGGTCAGCGCCATCGGCATGGCGATGCGGAGTTCACGCAGCGAGCGTTCGAGGCGCGCCATGTGACGCGGGAAATCGACCATCTTGCCGCCGACGATCTCGCAAACCTCATAGACGCCGTCGGCAAACTGATAGCCGCGATCTTCCACATTGACCGCGGCGTCGGACAGGTTGTCGTAGCGACCATTGACATAGGCAATACGCGACATCGTCGATTTCCGTTGCGTGAGTGAGAGTGATTTAGCCGACGCCGAGCGCCTTCAATTTGCGATGCAGGGCGGAGCGCTCCATGCCGACGAATTCGGCGGTGCGCGAGATGTTACCGGAGAAACGGCTGATCTGCGCAATCAGATAATCGCGCTCGAACACTTCGCGCGCCTCGCGCAGCGGCAGGCCCATGATGTGCTCGCCATTGTTGGAGGTCGGCATCGACGGGACCATGGAGCCGACGTCCTGCGGCAGCATGTCGGCGGTGATGATCACCTCCGGCCCGCCGCCGGCAAGGATCATGACGCGCTCGACGTTGTTGCGAAGCTGGCGGACATTGCCGGGCCAGACATGGGACTGCAGCACGGCCATGGCATCCTGGCCGATCTGGCGCTTGGGCAGGCCGGTATTGGCGGAAATCTGCTCCATGAAGAATTCGATCAGCTCCGGGATGTCCTCGCGATGCTCGGACAGCGGCGGGACACGGATCGGCACCACAGACAGGCGGTGATAGAGATCCTCGCGGAAGGTACCGGCCGCGATTTCCTCTTCGAGGTTGCGGGCGGTGGAGGAGATGATGCGGACATCGACACTGACCTTGGTCGTGCCCCCTGCCCGCATGAAGGTCTGATCGACCAGAACGCGCAGGATCTTGTTCTGGGTCTCGCGCGGCAGATCGCCGATCTCGTCGATGAACAGCGTGCCGCCATGGGCTTCCTCCAGCGCGCCGGCCTTGCGCTGCTGTTCGCCATTGGTCTGCTCGGTGCCGAACAGCTCCAGTTCCATGCGCTCCGGCGTGATCGCCGCCGCGTTGATGACCACGAACGGGCCGTTGGCGCGCGAGGACGAGGCGTGCAGCGTGCGTGCGGCCAGCTCCTTGCCGGCCCCAGATGGGCCGACGATGAGGATGCGGCTGTTCGCCTTGGCAGCGCGATCGATGGTCTGGCGCAGCTGGTTCATGGCAGCTGAGCGGCCGGTCACCTTGCTGGCGATCGGCGCCATCTGCTTGAGTTCGCGCACCTCGCGTTTGAGGCGGGAGGTCTCGAGCGCGCGGGTGGCGACGAGGATCAGACGATCAGCCTTGAACGGCTTCTCGATGAAGTCATAGGCACCGCGCTTGATGGCGGCGACCGCGGTTTCGATATTGCCGTGGCCGGAGATCATGACGACCGGCAGGTCCGGGTTGTCCTTCTTCACCTGTTCGAGCAGCTGCAGGCCGTCCAGCTTGCTGCCCTGTAGCCAGATGTCGAGAAAGACGAGATTGGGACGCCGGTTAGAAATTTCGTTGAGCGCGCTGTCACTGTCGCGCGCGGTGCGCGTCGTGAAACCTTCGTCCTCCAGAATACCCGCGACGAGGTCGCGGATATCGGCTTCGTCGTCGACGATCAGAATGTCATTTGCCATGGCTCAAAAAATCCTGGTCACGTTTCTTCTGTTCAACTGCCGGTGACGGCTTCGATCTTCGTTTCTTTGTCGGAAGACGTCTTCGCCTCTCCGCTCCCCGCATCGGGCTTCTGGCCGGAGATGGCGAAACGCAACCGCATCCAGGCGCCGCGCTGGCCCGGCTTGATGCTGGAAGCGTCTCCGAGCTCGATACCCCCGCCGTGATCTTCAAGCACCTTACCGACGATGGCGAGGCCCAGGCCGGTGCCTTTCTCGCGCGTGGTCACATAGGGCTCGAGCAGGCGCGAACGGTTGCTGGTCGGCAGGCCGATGCCGTTATCGACGACGTCGATGACGATCTGGCCGTTCTCGCTGAACGCTGTGACGTCAATGCGACCTTTGCCGAGTTCTTCCGGCGGCACGGCCTCAATGGCCTCGGCGGCGTTCTTGATGATGTTGGTGAGCGCTTGCGAGATCAGCCGGCGGTCGAACTGCGCCCGCAGCGGCTCTTCCTTGATCTCGGCAGTAAGGTCGAGTTCGGGATGGCCGACGCGCATCAAGAAGACCGCCTGGCGGACGGTATCGGCGACATCCTCGCCCTCGATCACGGGCTTCGGCATCCGCGCAAAGCGCGAGAATTCGTCCACCATGCGGCGGATGTCCTCGACCTGGCGCACGATGGTGTCGGTGCATTGCTCGAAGATCTGCTTGTCATCAGTGATGACCTTGCCGAATTTGCGCTTGATGCGCTCGGCGGAGAGCTGGATCGGCGTCAGCGGATTCTTGATCTCATGGGCGATGCGGCGTGCCACGTCGGCCCAGGCCGACGTGCGCTGCGCAGACACGAGATCGGTGATGTCGTCGAGGGTGATGATGTAGCTGTCGCGGGACTGGCTCGTTTGCTCAGCGGAAATGCGAACGGAGAGATTGCGCTCCCGCCCTTCGCGATCGATGGTGATCTGCCCCTGCACCCGGCGCTGCGAGCTTTCGCGGGCGTTCTGCATGAGCTCGTCGAGTTCGGGGATGATCTCGTGCAGGGGATGGCCCAGCACTTCGGATTCCGAATGACCAACCAGCTTCTCGGCGGACCGGTTGAGAATGCCGATGATGTTGGAGCCGTCGACGCCGATGATGCCGGCGCTGGCCGACGACAGCACGGCCTCGATGAAGCGGCGGCGGCTGTCGATGACGTCCGAAGCCGAGACCAACTCGTCGCGCTGGGTGCGCAGTTCCGATGTCATCTTGTTGAAGGTCTCGCCGAGATGGGCGAGATCGCCTTCCGACTGGATCACAGGCACCTGCACATGGAGGTCACCAGTCGAGACCATGTTGGCGGCACTGACGAGACGGCGTATCGGGGCCACCAGCCAGTTCGAGAAGTTGAGGCCGATCAGCACGGCCGACATCAGCACCGTCAGCGCGATGACGGTGAACATCAGGCCGAAGGCGATCTGGATGCCGAGGCGACGGGATTCCAGCTCGGTGTAATCAGCGACGCTGGCCTGGGTCTGTGCCATCTGGGCGACGACGCGCGGATCCAGTTTTCGCGCGACATAGAGATACATGTTGTCGAAAGCGCGCAGCTTGATGACCGCGGCGACATAGTTGCCATCGGGAATGATGGTGATGGCGGGTTCGGCATTGCCGACATTGACCAGAAACTCGGCCGGCGGCGGCTCGAATTCCGGCTTCACGCCGGGCTGGTCGGGTTCGAGGACCGTGCGATCCTTGTCGATCAGCATGGCGCCCGGCAGGTTGCGCGCCTTGGCATTCGCCAGCATCAGCGACCGGAACGTGCCGCGATCCTGATAGAACAGCGGCTGGATACGGGCGAGATCATCCGCCATGCCGAGGATGTCGCCGCCGATCAGTTGCGCATGCTCGTTCACATAAGCGCGCGCCACCGTCATCGAATTGCCTATCACCGCCTTGGTCGGACCCGAGAACAGGCGATCGAGGCCGCGATCGAGGGTGACGTTGGCAACGATGGACACCAGCACCGCTGGCAGTACCGCAATGACCGAGAAGAGGCTGACGATCTGCACATGCAGCCGCGCCGCTGCCCTGCCGCGGCGCCGGGCTTGCACGACCTTCCAGATCTCCCGCGCAATGATCAGCACCAGCAGCAGGACGGTGGCGGCATTGATCAGCAGGAAGGAGACGACCACCAGATGGGTGGGCGCGAGTGGCGTCAGGCCATTGAGAACGAGGAAGGTGAAACAGGCCGAGAGCAGCGCCATCCCCACGGCCACGGGCACGAACAGCCGTCGCAGAGGCCTGCGCGACTCGAATACCGATGGTTCGAAGACTGGTGGAGACGTCTCTGCGTTCGTCATTCCGGGATTTTTTGCTGAGCGAGCCGTTACGCGGGCTGGGTCGCTACCTACCGCGCACTGATGCAATCATACAACAATGTTGCTCAATTACGACAAATCCGCGGCGTGGTACAGCCGCGGATTGCGCAACTCGCTCAATTTCACCGTTTGAACGATGAAAAATAAGGAATGTCCGACCGTAGAAGCGATCACCCGCCGGTGCGATACACCTGAATATCCAGATCCCTGATCTTCTTCCGCAATGTGTTGCGGTTGAGACCGAGCAGATCGGCGGCGCGAATCTGATTCCCGCGCGTCGCGGCCAAAGCAGCGGTCAGCAACGGCACCTCGATCTCGCGAAGGATGCGATGATAGAGGCCCGGCGGCGGCACGCCGTTCGGGAAGCTGGAGAAGTGAGAGGACAGATAGACCTCCACGGCCCCACCCAGATTATCCACGGTGGTCGGCGCGTTACCACCCGAGACCACAGCCGGCGGCGCGAGTTCACCATCGATCACCGGACCCGTGATGACGTCCTGCGGATAGAGGGCCGCCAGACGACGGGCGAGGTTTTCCAGTTCGCGGACGTTACCGGGCCAGCGATGCTGCTTCATCCGCTCGAGCGCCAAGGCGTCGAGCTTCTTCGGCGGCAGGCCGTCCTTCTCGGCGAGTGCGAAGAAATGGCGGATCAGGTCCGGCAGATCTTCGATGCGTTCGCGCAGCGGCGGCAGGCGCAGCGGCACGACATTGAGGCGGAAGAACAGATCCTCGCGGAACAGGCCCTGCTGGATCAGGATGCGGAGGTCCTTGTTCGATGCCGCGACGATGCGGACGTCAGTCTTGATCGGGGTGCGGCCGCCAACCGTGGTGTATTCGCCCTGCTGCAGCACGCGCAGCAGACGGGTCTGTGCTTCCATCGGCATATCGCCGATTTCGTCGAGAAACAGCGTGCCGCCTTCGGCCTGCTCGAACCGGCCGGTGGCGCGGGCATTGGCGCCGGTGAATGCGCCGCGCTCATGGCCGAACAGTTCGGACTCGATGAGGTCACGCGGGATCGCCGCCATGTTGACCGCGACGAACGGGCCGTTGCGACGCTTGCCGTAGTCGTGCAGCGCGCGGGCGACCAGTTCCTTGCCGGTGCCGCTCTCGCCGGAGATCATGACCGTCAGATCGGTCTGCATCAGGCGGGCGAGGACGCGGTAGATCTCCTGCATCGCCGGCGAGCGGCCGACCAGCGGGATCGAGTCGAACTCGCCGTCATCGTCATTGCTGGCCACCCGCTCCTTCGGCTCCGCCAGAGCGCGGCCGACGATGGCGATCAACTCCTTCAGGTCGAACGGCTTCGGGAGATATTCGTAGGCACCCCGCTCCGACGCGCGGATCGCGGTCATGAAGGTGTTCTGCGCGCTCATCACGATGACCGGCAGATTGGGCCGCATCTTCTTGATGCGCGGGAGAAGGTCGAAAGCGTTTTCGTCAGGCATCACCACGTCGGTGATGACGAGATCGCCCTCCCCCTGGCTCACCCAGCGCCACAATGTGGCGGCGTTACCGGTGAGGCGCACCTCGTATCCCGCGCGTGAGAGCGCCTGATTGAGGACCGTGCGGATCGCCGTATCATCATCCGCAACCAGAATACTTCCTGCAGGCATCGTCAGTCCTCTACTTAAGTCTGCGAGCCGGACGATGCACGCGCATCGTCGCTGCTCGGATCAATGGTCTTCGCTGGATTGAACATCGGCAACAGCACGCGGAAGGTCGTCTTTCGGGGTTGGGACTCGCACTCGATGATCCCGCCGTGATCGCCGATGATCTTCGCGACCAATGCAAGACCCAGGCCGCTTCCGGTCGGCTTGGTCGTCACAAAGGGATCGAACAGGTTCGGCAACAGGTCTTCGGGAACACCGGGGCCGTTGTCCTTGACGCAGAATTCCAGCGGCAGCGACACGCGCGACTTCTTGCCCGGCACCGACAGGCGCACGCCCGGGCGGAACGCCGTGGTGAGCTGGATCTCGCCGTCCGAGCCAAGATCGACAATGGCCTCGGCGGCGTTCTTCACCAGATTCAGGAAGACCTGGATGAGCTGGTCCTGATTGGCCAGCACCGGCGGCAGCGACGGATCGTAATCCTCGATGAAACGGATATTTCGCGCGAATCCGGACTGCGCGAGGCGCTTCACATGGTCGAGGACCGAGTGGATGTTGACCGGGCCACGCGCCACCGGGCGCTCATCGCCGAACACTTCCATCCGGTCGACCAGCGTGACGATGCGGTCGGCCTCGTCGGTGATCAGGCGGGTCAGCATGCGATCTTCGGCTGAGGCCTGCTGCTCCAGCAGTTGCGCGGCGCCGCGGATACCGGAGAGCGGGTTCTTGATCTCATGGGCCAGCATGGCGGCCAGTGCCGTCACCGACCGCGCGGCGCTGCGATGGGTCAGCTGGCGGTCCATCTTGTCGGCGATGGTACGTTCCTGCAGCATCACCACGATATGGCCAGCACGCTCGGTGAGCGGCGCCACATGCAGATCGACCTGCCGATCGCCGCCAATGCGCGGGGTGCCGAGATCGACCTTGTATTCGTTCACCGGCGAATTGGCCGCGCGCACCTGATCGATCAGCGCCAGCAGCGGACTGCCGAACGGCACCAGCTCCTTCAGCGACTGCCGGCGCAGGAATTGCGCGGAAATGTCGAAGAAGGATTCCGCGGACATGTTGGCATCGACGATTTTGCCGTCCGGCGCGATCACAAGGATCGGATGCGGCAGCGCGTTGAGGATGGCCTCGCTGTCGGCGGGGGCTGGCCGGCGATATTCTGCGGCGCTCATGCGGCAGCACTCCATGCGAAATCGTCGAAGGCCTCGTTCAGCGCGCGATGCACGCCGGACGGATCTTCGGAGGTGAGAATTCTTCCGCGCCAAGTCTTGAGCTTTTCAGCCGGCGCGCTGCTCGAGGCCGCGGCAGCATCGAGGGCCCAGCCGAGATGCTTGCGCGCATGGCGCAGGCCAATGCGCAGACCGTAATGGCGGCACACGTGATCGTAGAGTGCGACGACATAAGCGAGCTGCTGCTCCAGCGTCGGCGCAAGTTCAGCAATGCCGCTTTCGAGCTGACGGCCGATCTGACCGGGCAACCATGGCTGACCATAGGCGCCGCGGCCGACCATGACCGCATCGGCGCCGGAGGCTTCAAGCGCGCTTACGGCCTTGTCGTAAGAGGTGATGTCGCCATTGACGACGACGGGGATGTTCACTGCGTCCTTCACCGGACGTACGGCATCCCAATTGGCGTCACCCTTGTAGAACTGGCAGCGGGTGCGGCCGTGTACGGTGATGAGCTGGACACCCGCCTCCTCTGCGCGACGCGCGAGTTCGGAGGCATTCATCGAGCGGTCGTCCCAGCCGAGCCGCATTTTCAGCGTGACCGGGACTTTCACCGCGGAAATCGTGGCCTCGATCAGCCTCAGCGCGTGATCCAGATCTCGCATCAGCGCCGAGCCAGACTGGCCACCGGTCACGTGCCGCGCCGGACAGCCCATATTGATATCGATGATGTCAGCACCACTGCCCTCGGCGATCCGTGCGCCCTCGGCCATCCAGTGCGCCTCGCAGCCGGCGAGCTGCACCACATGCGGACCGATCCCGGTGGCCTCGCAGCGCAGGACTGACATCGGACGGCCATTCACGAGATCGTCGCTGGCGGTCATTTCTGAGACCACGAGGCCGGCACCAAGCTCTGCGGTCAGGCGACGGAACGGGGCATCGGTAATCCCCGACATCGGCGCAAGCACGACCCGATTGGCGATTTCAACGTCACCAATCTTCAACCGTTTGCTGTATGATGCGTCCGGGTTCACAGACTTGCTCACGTTACTCGGTCCCGCAGCATTGCGGCGACTGGGCGCAGTATGCGCACATTTGTTGTGCAGTCAACGTTCATGCCTACACATTAGCCAAAGCCAACAGCTTTGCAAGTGCAGTGCAGCAATGCACGTTTATGCGTCATGCTCACGCAAACCTACTGTTTTTCGGCGCGACCGTGCTAAGGGCTGTGCGACAAACGATTACCCCTTAATCACCTGAGCCTGATGACAAAATCACCGAAAACCGCCGCCATCATCGTTGCTGCCGGCCGGGGGCTGCGCGCCGGAGGCGGCGGTCCGAAGCAATATCGCACCATCGGCGGCCGACCTGTCATCGCGCGCGCCATGGAGCCTTTCTGCGCGCATCCACAGGTGTTCGCTGTGCAGCCGATCACCAACCCCGACGATGTCGCCCTGTTCAATGAGGCCGTCGCAGGGCTCCGGTACCAGGCTCCCGCCAATGGCGGCGCGACTCGCCAGGCGTCGGTGCATGCCGGGCTGGAAGCACTGGCCGCTCACGCGCCGGAGATTGTGCTGATTCACGACGCCGCCCGTCCCTTCGTCTCCCCGGCCGTGATCGAGCGCGCGATTGCCGCTGCCCAGCTCACCGGCGCCGCGGTGCCGACAGCGCCGGTCGTGGACACGATCAAGGTCGTCAACGGCGAAGGTCATGTGGAGGCGACACCCGAGCGCGCAAAACTGCGCATCGCACAGACGCCACAAGCCTTTCGTTTCGATGTCATCCTCGCGGCGCATCGTCGTGCCGCAGCCGAGGGACGTGACGATTTCACCGACGATGCCGCACTCGCTGAATGGGCGGGATTGACCGTGGCAACCTTTGAAGGCGATCCTGCAAATATGAAGCTGACGACTCCCGAAGATTTTTCCCGCGAAGAAGCCCGCCTCGCCGCCTCGCTCGGCGATATCCGCATGGGCACGGGCTATGACGTGCACGCCTTCGGCGATGGCGATCACCTGATGATCTGCGGCGTTCGCGTACCACATACGCGCGGCTTCCTTGCGCACTCCGACGGCGACGTCGGTCTGCATGCGCTGGTCGACGCGATCCTCGGCGCATTGGCCGACGGCGATATCGGTTCGCACTTTCCGCCGAGCGATCCGCAATGGAAGGGCGCAGCGTCCGACAAGTTTCTGGAATATGCCGTCGGCCGCGTGACCGCGCGCGGCGGCAAGATCGCCAATCTCGAAGTGACGCTGATCTGCGAACGGCCGAAAATCGGCCCGCTGCGTGACGCCATGCGCACGCGCATCAGCGAGATCTCCGGCGTGCCGGTGTCGCGCGTCGCAGTGAAGGCAACGACCAGCGAGCGTCTCGGCTTCACCGGCCGCGAGGAAGGCATCGCAGCAACCGCGGCGGCGACGATCCGCCTACCCTGGGTGGACTGACATGGCTGGCAGCGACGCAAGAGCCCTCTCCCGCGCGCTGCTCGATCTGTGTCGCAGCCGCAAGCTGACGATCGCAACGGCGGAGAGTTGTACCGGCGGCCTCGTCGCCGGCGCATTGACGGAAATCCCGGGCTCGTCTGACGTGATCGACCGAGGTTTTGTCACCTATTCCAATGACGCCAAGCGCAAGATGCTTGGCGTCAAGGCGACGACGCTGGAGAGCTTTGGCGCCGTCAGCAAGGAGACCGCCATCCAGATGGCCGTCGGCGCGCTGGAAGAAGCCGATGTCGATCTTGCGGTGTCCATCACCGGCATCGCCGGCCCCGGCGGCGCGACGCCGGGCAAGCCGGTCGGCCTCGTGCACTTTGCCGTGGCCGCGCGTGATGGACGGATTGTCGATAAGGAATTCCGGTTCGGTGCGATCGGTCGCTCGGCGGTGCGTCAGCGCTCGGTGCTGGAAGCGCTGCGGATGCTGATGGAATTGGCGCGCGGGCCGCAGCAAGCGGCGAAGAAGCGCGAACTCGCGAGCAGCGTGCGGACGCGGGTGGCGCGGTCACCGCGACGCAAGGCGGCCACAAGGCCGGTGAAGAAGCCGATCAAGCCAAAACCCAAGGCGGAGTAAGCGTAGGATAAGTAACGCTGCGCTCAACCCATTCTACGCTTTCGCCCGATACACCTCATCCGCCCGCTTCTCGAACGCCGCGGCAAAGCGCTGGAACGCTGCGTCGAACATCGAGCCCATCAGCAAGGCCAGCATACGGCTTTTGAATTCGTAATTGATGAAGAAGCCGACATCGCATTCGGTCTCGCTCTTCGACTCGAACGTCCATCGATTTTCGAGATTGCTGAACGGGCCACGCAGATATTCGACGAGGATCTTCAGATTAATGCGGTCGAGCGTGACCTTGCTCGTAAAGCTCTCCTGCACCAGCTTGAAAGAAACCGTCATGTCGGCAACGATCACTTCGGTGCCGTCGGCATTCGGCGTGCGCTGGCGTATCTTCAGCGCCTTGCAGAGCGGGACGAACTCCGGATAGCGCTCGACATCGGCCACGAGGTCGAACATCTGCGGCGCGCTGTGGCGCACCCGGCGCTTGTTGGCAAATCTCGGCATTCTCGATCACTCAGCGCGCGATGGCTTCGCGCGCCGCCTTGAGCTTGGCAAAATCCTCGCCGGCATGATGCGACGAGCGGGTCAGCGGCGAGGCCGACACCATCAGGAAGCCTTTCGTGTAGGCGACCTTCTCATAGCCTGCGAATTCATCCGGCGTCACATAGCGCGACACGACATGGTGCTTGCGGGTCGGCTGCAGATATTGCCCGATGGTGAGGAAGTCGATGTCGGCCGAGCGCATGTCGTCCATCACCTGCAGCACTTCCGGCCGCTCCTCGCCGAGCCCGACCATGATGCCCGACTTGGTGAAGATGGTGGGATCGAGATCCTTCACCTTCTGCAACAGCCGCAGCGAATGGAAGTAGCGCGCGCCGGGGCGGACCGTGAGGTAGCGCGACGGCACGGTTTCGAGATTGTGGTTGAACACATCCGGCTTCGCCGCAACGACGACTTCCAGGGCGCCCGGCTTGCGCAAAAAGTCCGGCGTCAGGATTTCGATGGTGGTGGTCGGACACGCCTCACGGATGGCGCGGATGGTCTGCGCAAAATGTTCGGCGCCGCCATCGGCGAGATCGTCCCGGTCCACCGAGGTGATGACCACGTGATGCAGGCCGAGTTTGCGCACGGCTTCGGCGACATGGGCCGGCTCCATCGCGTCGAGCGCGTTCGGCATGCCGGTCTTGACGTTACAGAACGCACAGGCACGGGTGCAGGTGTCACCCATGATCATGAAGGTGGCATGCTTCTTCTGCCAGCACTCGCCGATATTCGGGCAGCCGGCCTCCTCGCACACGGTGACGAGGCCGTTCTCCTTGACGATCTTGCGGGTGTCGCCATAGCCACGGCTTGTCGGCGCACGCACGCGGATCCAGTCCGGCTTCTGCGGCGAAAAATTGTCCGGACGATTCACCTTTTCAGGATGACGCGGACGGATTTGCGACGATGATACGGTATCGAGGACGGTGACCATGAATTGTCCGTTCTGTGCAACGCTCTAGGTAATCCGCCGGACGCCCGCTCGCAACCCGCCCTCGCCCGACCCGGCCCTGCATCCAAGCATATCGTAAGAGAATGGCCCGAAAACCTGACCAAACCACCCCCAAGCTCGGCAAAGCACTGAATCGCAAGTTCTTTGACCGCAGCGTCCATGAGGTTGCTCCGGAACTGATCGGCGCGACCTTGCTCGTAGATGGCGTCGGTGGCCTGATCGTGGAAGTGGAGGCCTATCATCACACCGATCCGGCCGCGCATTCGTTCAACGGGCCTACGCCGCGCAACCGGGTCATGTTCGGCCCCGCCGGCTTTGCCTATGTTTATCGCATCCATCAGGTCTATTGCGTGAATGCGGTCTGCGAGGCCGAGGGCTCAGCCAGTGCCGTGCTGATCCGCGCGTTGCAGCCCACCTTTGGACTGGACGAGATGCGGACGCGGCGCGGGGTGGAAGATGAGCGGCTGCTCTGTTCCGGGCCTGGCCGGCTGTGCCAGGCGCTCGGCATCGGTCTTGCCCATAACGCGCTGGCGCTGGACAAGCCGCCGATCGAAATATTCGCGCGGACCGAGGTACCCGACGTGGTGGCGGGCATCCGGATTGGGATCAGCAAGGCGGTAGAGTATCCGTGGCGCTATGGCGTGCGCGGGTCGAAGTATCTGAGCAAGCCGTTCGCGAAATAAGGAAGCGCGCACATTCCCCGTTGTCGTCGCCCGGCTTGACCGGGCGACCCAGTAAGTACGGGCGGCGTGCTTATCATAGGCGTCGATGTCTACTGGATCCCCGCTTTCGCGGGGATGAAAGTGAGAGATGACCGCGCCCCTACGACATCCCCTTCAGCCGCTCCAGCGCTTCCAGCACCTTTGCCTTCCGCGCTTCGGCAGCCGCGCGCTTCTCGCGCTCTTCCTCGACAACCTCTTCCGCGGCATTCGCCACGAACTTCTCGTTCGAGAGCTTTGCGTCGGCGCGTTTGATATCGCCTTCGGCCTTGGCGAGTTCCTTTTCGAGACGCGCCTGCTCGGCCGCGACGTCGATCAGGCCCTTGAGCGGCAGGCCGGCGACTTCGCCGCGCACGATCAACTGCACGGTGCCTTCCGCCGCCTTGTCCGCAAACGAGATGTCGCCAAGGCGCGCGAGGCGCTTGATGACATCGCTCCAGCGCTGCGCGCGGGCCTGGGTCTCGGCCGAGGTTGCCACCAGCACCAGCGGCGTCAGCGTGGCCGGTGCGATATTCATCTCGGCGCGCAGCGAGCGCACCGCTGTGATGAGATCGACCACCCAGCCGATTTCGGCTTCGGCGGCGTCATCCGTGAAGTCGGCCGGCGCCTGCGCGTTGTCCCCGAGCAGGATCGGCGCGACGATCGGATCGCTCGCTGCGGTGGCAACAATGAGCGCCTCCTGCTCGCGGGTGATGCCGGTGGCCTTGCGCGACCACGGCGTCAACACCAGCAGGCCATCACGCTTTGCCGTCACCGCCCACAGCTCTTCGGTGATGAAGGGCATGAACGGATGCAGCAGCTTCAGAATCTCATCGCGCGCCCAGGCGACCATGGCGCGCGTCTCGGCCTTGGCCGGCCCGTCCTCGCCCATCATGAAGGGCTTGGCGAGTTCGAGATACCAGTCGCAATACACGTTCCAGACGAAGCGATAGGCGGCGCCTGCGGCGTCATTGAAGCGATACGCCTCGATGGCTTCGGTCACTTCGCGCGTCGCCTTGACGGTCTCATGCGCGATCCAGCGATTGAGCACTTCCTTCGCGGCGGTCGGATCGAAGCCGGCCGGCAGCACGCACTCGTTCATCTCGGCGAAGCGGCACGCATTCCAGAGTTTTGTCGCGAAATTGCGATAGCCCTCGACACGCGATGTCGCGAGCTTGATGTCGCGGCCCTGCGCCGCCATGGCGGCCAGCGTGAAGCGCAGCGCGTCGGCGCCGAACTGATCAATCAGGTTCAGGGGATCGATGACGTTGCCCTTCGACTTCGACATCTTGGCGCCCTTCTCGTCGCGAACGAGGGCGTGGATGTAGACGGTCGGGAACGGCACGTCCTTCATGAAGTGCATGCCCATCATCATCATGCGGGCGACCCAGAAGAAGATGATGTCGAAGCCGGTGACGAGCGTGTTGGTCGGGTAATAGCGCTTCACGTCTTCATCGGTCTGCGGCCAGCCGAGTGTCGAGAACGGCCAGAGCGCCGACGAAAACCAGGTGTCGAGCACGTCTTCATCGCGGGTGATGAAGCCGGCGCGCTTGTCAGGATCTTCCGCCATCTCGCGGGCCTGCTCTTCGGTGATGTGCTCCTGCTCGACATAGTAGCCGAGCGCATGGCCGACGGCCTCGTCCTCGGTCTCGGCGACGAACACCTTGCCGTCCGGGCCGTACCAGGCCGGGATCTGATGGCCCCACCACAGCTGGCGCGAGATGCACCACGGCTGGATGTTCTCCATCCATTCGTAATAGGTCTTTTCCCAGTTCTTCGGCACGAATTCAGTGGCACCGGTGCGCACAGCGGCAATCGCCGGCTGCGCCATGGTGTGGGCGTCGACATACCACTGGTCGGTCAAGAACGGCTCGATGACGACATTCGAACGGTCGCCATGCGGGACCATGTGAACATTCGGCTCGATCTTTTCTAGGAAGCCGAAATCCTCCAGCCGCTGCACGATGGCCTTGCGCGCGGCGAAGCGCTCCATGCCATGGAGTTCTTCAACGAGCTGCGACGTGCCTTCCGGCAGGCCGCGCAGATAGTCCTCGTTGTCAGCCAGCGCGAGCTTGCCTTCGATGTCGAGAATGCTGATGCGCGCGAGGCCGTGACGATTGCCGACGTCGAAGTCGTTGAAGTCATGCGCCGGCGTGATCTTGACCGCGCCCGATCCCTTTTCGGGATCGGAATATTCATCGCCGACGATCGGGATCAGGCGGCCGACCAGCGGCAGCACGACCTTCTTGCCGATCAGATCGATATAGCGTTCGTCGCTCGGATTCACGGCAACGCCGCTGTCGCCCAGCATCGTCTCCGGACGCGTGGTCGCGACGACGATGAAGCTCGACGGATCTTCCGGATTGAAGGTCTTGCCCTCGATCGGATAGCGCAGGTGCCAGAGGCTGCCCTTGACCTCGACCTGCTGCACTTCAAGATCGGAGATCGCAGTCAGCAGCTTCGGGTCCCAATTGACCAGACGCTTGTCCTTGTAGATCAGGCCCTCGCGATACAGTTGCACGAACACCTTAATGACGGCCTCGGACAGCCCCTCATCCATGGTGAAGCGCTCGCGCGACCAGTCGCAGGATGCGCCGAGGCGCTTCAACTGATTGACGATGGTGCCGCCGCTCTCGGCCTTCCACTTCCAGACGCGTTCAAGGAAGGCCTCGCGGCCCATCTCGCGGCGGCCGGGCTCCTTGCGCTCCATCAACTGGCGCTCGACCACCATCTGGGTCGCGATGCCGGCGTGGTCCGTGCCCGGTTGCCACAGCACGTCGCGGCCGCGCATGCGCTCGAAGCGACACAGCACGTCCTGCAGCGTGTTGTTGAGGGCGTGGCCCATATGCAGCGAGCCGGTCACGTTCGGCGGTGGGATCACGATCGTGTAGGGCTCGGCATCCTTGCGTTCGGGACGGCCAGCCTTGAAGGCGCCTTCGCTCTCCCACGCCGCCGCGATGCGGGCTTCGATATCGGCGGGCTGATAGGTCTTTTCGATCATGACGGATGCAATCAATCAGGAGTGTCAGGCCGTAAAAACGGCCATAAATGTGCCTGCGGTTAGAAACCCGCAGGACACGCGCAAGTCAACAGATGGCCGGTATATATGCCCGGAATGGGCCAAACGAAGGCCCGTTTCCGCCAGAGAGGGCTAACGGCGCTTAACGCCCGCCGCCGCGCGAGACGCGCTCGATCTCGGCCTTGACGATGCGTTCCACCAGTCCCGGCAGGTTGTCGTCGAGCCAGGTCTTGAGCATCGGCCGCAGCATCTCCTTGACGAGATCCTCCAGCGTGCGGGCATTGTTGCTGAGCACCGTATTCGCAAGCGAATGGAACGCAGATTCCACGGCTGACGCGGTGTTCTGCGACATCATGGGCGGCGTCATCGCCGGCTGTTCGCGCGGCTGGGAATCGTAGGACGGCGGATCAAAACGCGCCGAGGCGTGCATGCTGGCCGCAGCCGATTCTGCAAACTCCAGATCGTCGGCAGGTTCGACCCGCTGAAAAGCAGGTTCGGCTTCCTCGGTCACCACCATCTCATCGGTAAGTTCGAATACATCATCGACCGGATCGGCAGCGGCAGCCGGTTCGGAGGTCACCGCGTCGAGGCTCGCGAGCATCGCGTCGATATCGTCCTGGCTGTTGCTGGCGGCAGCAGGCTCGGGCGCCTTCTCGGGCGCTTTCGGCGGCGGTGCGGGCACGGGCTTCGGTGCCGCTGGCGGCACTGCGGCGACGACGGCCGGCTTCGGAGGCGCGGGTGCCGGGGCCGGCGCAGCCTCTGCGGGCTTGGCTTCGTCATCCGCGATGATACGACGGATCGACGCCAGAATCTCCTCCATGGAGGGTTCCTGGACCTTTGCAGGTTGCGTCATGTCCGACTCCGCATCGTCAAATCGATCGTCACTATCTTACACCAGACGAGGCTGAATATGGCGGCGCCCGGTTGCATCGGGCTGACCATTCATCACGCAAGCCTGACTTGTCCCCAGATCAAGCGACGCCTGACCACGAGCTGTCGCGAAACACCTGTGTGATGCATTCCGAATCGCGACGCCCCTGCATTGAACGCTACGTCATTGCATCAAATGATTGCAAGCAAAGGCGAAAAGCGAAAGGGCCGCCTTGCGGCGGCCCTTTGAAGCAGTGCGATGACAAGAGTACCGGGCTTGCTCAGCGTCCGTCCGGCGTGCGAACGCCAGCCCAGCTGTCGCGCACCTGATGATAGTGCACGCTGGGATCATAGACATTGGTGTTGAGCTTCATCACCGTCGGCGACAGACGGCCAACTGCGTTGAGCACGGCGTATGAGGCAACGACGCGGTCATGCTGTGCGGTGACGAGCGCGACGCGCGCGTTCACCAGCGCCTGCTGCGCGTTCAAGACGTCGAGCGTCGTGCGCTGACCCGCCTTGGCTTCTTCACGCACGCCGTTCAGCGCGATTTCCGACGCCTGCACCTGTGCCTGCGCCGACGCAACCTGCGCCCTGCCCGCCAGCAACTGCCCCCAGGCCTGCACGACGCTGGCGCGGGTCTGGTCGCGCACCTGCTCGAGCGCGAGGCGCTGCTGCGCCAGTGTTTCCTTGGACTGGCGGATCAGCGAATATTCGGCGCCGCCCTGATAGACCGGGATCGACACCTGCGCGACACCAGCGGCGGTCAAACCGCGCGGCGCAGTGATCGACTGGTCCCAGCCCTGCTGGATGCTCGCCTGCAGCGACACGGTCGGGAACAGCGCACCTTCATTGACCTTCACATTGAGGAAGCTGACGTCGATGCCATACATCGCGGCCGTGACGTTCGGATTCTCGACAAGTCCGAGATCCACGGCCGTCGGCAACGAGTTCGGCAGGAAACGATCGACCGGCGAGCCGGCCTGCAGCGCATTCGGCTCATTGCCGATGATGCGGCGGAAATTCGACCGCGTGGTGGTGAGATTCGACTCGGCCGTCAGCAACTGGGTGCGGCCGGCAGCAAGCTGGGCTTCGGACTGCGCCACGTCGGTGCGGGTCACTTCGCCGACATTGAAGCGATCGCGGGTCTGCTTCAGCGTCTGTTCGAGAACGCGGACGTTGCTCTTCTGCACTTCGACCACAGCGGAGTCGCGCAGATAGTCCATGTAGATGGTCGCAGCCGACAGCATCACCGTCTGCTCGAGAACGCGCAGACCTTCGCGCGCGGCCGACACCTGACCTTCGGCGGCGCGGGTTCGGTTGGCGGTCTGATTGCCGTTGTAAAGGTTCTGGGTGATGGTCGCGCCAACCGCGCGCGGCACCTGCACGCCATGAAGCGCGATCACGTTGCCGCCGATCACGCTGACCGAGTCGGTGTACTGATAGCCACCGCTCGCAGTGATCGCGACCCGGGGACGATAGCCCGACAATGCCTGCGGCACGTTCTCGTCGGTCGCGCGGACCGATGCACGCTGGGCGTTCAACTGCGGGTTATTCTGATAGGCGCGGACCAGTGCCGCTTCAATGGTGTCGGCGAAGCTCGGAGCTGTGCCGGAAAGCGACAACAACAAGGCCGCAACAGCAACGCCGGTGGAAACTTTTACGCGGCCCATTCAGGTAATCCATTCTTGCCACTCACCTATCCGGACTGCAGCGAAAGCTGCGCCAGACGGGTGAATCCGTTAGCGAGTCTCCACTCACCATATTCCTCGCAGGAGCGAGACGGAACCTCTCGTGGCGAGATCGCGGTGGAAACTTGGCAGCTGGGACATACAAGCCACACTTGTATTTCCAGCTCAGGTTCCCATGCGCGCTAGGGGGCGGCCCCGACCAGGGGCCTTGCCCGCGGGCGGGCCGCGCAGACGGCCTTAGAAGACGAATTCGGCCTTCCGCTCCAGGCCCGGCAGCACCGGAGCCACGGCATCGAACAGCGGGCGGCTGCCGAAATCGTCATGGGAATGGGTGACCATGGTGGCGCGCTGGGGCTTGGACTGGGCGAACACGCCGAGCAGCTTTCCGCCGGGGGCCAGCTGGCCATACAGGCCGGTCGGGGCGATTTCGGTGGCGCCGGCCATCACGATGACGTCATACGGACCGCTGGCAGCGTCCCCTTCAGGGCCCGCATTGGTCACTTTGCCGGCGATCTGGCCGATCACGGCAGCGGAATAGCCGCTGGAGCAGCCGACCACGAGCACCTTGTCGGTCGCCTTCAGCTCGGCGGCCTGCAGCATCTTGGCCAGCACCACCGGCTTGATCAGGAAGCGCTTCGCCTCCCCGGCCGCGCCGAGATCGAGATCGAGGTCGAGATAGGCCATCGGGCGCAGATGCGCCGGCACATACTCCTCCCGGGCCACCGACAGCATGGCGTCGATGATGCGCAGATCGGTGACGTCGCTCGGACGGACCTGGCCATCGACCATTTTCTGGCGGGCGGCGGAGAAGTCGGACATGGCAATCCCTTGGGTGAGTCTAGAAGGTCTCGAAGCTGAGGAATTACGGCAACACGGTGCCGCGGGCAAGGTGCGGAAAAGCACAGTTGCTGCGCAAGCGAAGGCGCTCGGGCATCCTGGCAGCATCGATCTCGGGAAAAAGGATAAATGGCTCCCCGGGCTGGATTCGAACCAGCGACCATTCGATTAACAGTCGAATGCTCTACCGCTGAGCTACCAGGGAAAGCGCGAACCTTGTCGCGTGCGGCAGCGTATAACAAAGCGATCCCGGCTTGGAAAGCAGGAAATGCGGAATGTTTCATCTTGTCGTCACGACCGGGGAAAACTCGCCGAAATCGCTGAAAACACCCGTATTTTCAAGGGCTGGCGCCGTTCTTGCCGGGAAAACTTTGACGGATCATGCCGCCTCACAGGACCTTTCCGTCGCCTTTTCGACTTATTGCGTCGCAAAGTTTGAGGTCCAGACCCAAGTCCAGAATCGAAACGAGGTGATTCATGCCCGCCCTGCACACCGACCGCGCGCTTCCGACCGACATCCACTCCCTGCCCCTGATCAGCGACGACGAATGCGTCTCGCGCCTCGCCGCAGCCGTGAAAACTCATGAGCGCGAGCACGACGATGACGACCATCTCGACGAGGTGGCATTGCTCATCGGTCGCCTCGCCGTGCCGATCGAAATCTGATCGCCTGCTGTCCCCAGAAGTCCTGACATCGGCTCGCGGCTTTACGCCGTGGCCGATGCGTTATGCGTCCGTAAAGTTTGCGTATGTTTTCCAGTGCCTGCCGATGCCATCGCGCCTTCACGGCCGATGATCTCCTGCAAATTGCGTCCGTCGTCGTAACCCTTCGGCAACCATCACGGCCCTGTGCGGTGGATCGCTACAATTTGAGCGATCCGCGCAACGTGACCACAAAAGCTTTTCGTCAAATTGCCCGCAAGACAGGGAGTTTGACCATGAGCGAAGCCGAGTTCGACTACATTCTGGAAGCGGTCCGGACCGAGATCGAAGCGGAGATCGAAGACGATTTTCGCAGCCAGATGATGTTTCTCGCGCCGATTCCGACCGCGGCCAACGACAATGAGGGCACCTGGCCCCATATTCCGTTCCCGGACGGCTGGCACGCCTCCTGCTGAGGCCGCCTCTCCAAGACCTTTGCGCGGTTGATGGTGGGAACCCGCGCGAAAGATACGAACCGGGCATTGCCTTAACGGCGAACGGTCTGTAACAAACCCGCTATGGGGCCATGTGGCGGAATGGTTACGCGCCGGTCTGCAAAACCGTTTATTCGGGTTCGATTCCCGACGTGGCCTCCATCAATCCGATCAATCACTTAGACGAATCGACGGAATCCGGACGGGCTTTCGCCCTGCCCGGTCACTTCTTCTTGCCGCGCCGGCGCCAGTCGCGCTTTTTCGCCTTTGGGGCGAGTTCCGGAATCTCGGCCTGCACCTCGCGATAGCGCACCAGCATGCGCTCGAAGCTCGCATTGAGCGTTTCCGCGATCTTGGGCTTCTTCTGCAGCGCCGACAGCACCATGCCGGCAGCCTCAATAGTGGACAGCCCGTCCTTGCGCGGTTCCTTACGCAGCTTGCCGTAAAGCGACGGCGCGGCCGGGCCGAGAATCACGCGCTGGCATTTCAGCATCCAGGCATTCCGCCACCACAGCGCCTTGGCCTGGCTCCAGGTGCCATCCAGCAGGATCACGCCCTCGATGTCGCGCAGCAGCGCCTTCTGATTCATCTCGGCCTCGCCCTTCCGGTCGATGGCGAGAATGTCGAGGTCGGTATCGTAATCCGCCACCTTGGCCGAGCCGAGATAGAGGATCGCCCAGCGCGCGGGATCGACGGTGCGGCCGAGAATTTTTGACAGGCTGGGCCAGGACAGGCCGACACGGACCTGCGCATTCTCGAAATGCTGCGCGGCGACGCGGGCCGTGCCGAGTGCTCGATCCTGTTCCTGCGGATGCTGCAGGATCAGAAGCTCGACGCGGCTCTCAACGAGTTCGATGCTGTCGCAGATGCACAGCGGCAGCGGCTTCTGGCAATGCGGGCATTCCGGGATCTCGATGATCTCGCCGGGCGGAAGGTCTTGGATGCTGGACATTGCCCGCTATACGCCGCGGGCGTGCCGGCTTCAACAGCCGCAGCGTTATTCGGCCGGCGCTGGCAGCGGTTGGGGCTGCGGCCGGTATCTGTTTCGCAGCCGGTCGATCAGCAGATAGATCACCGGCGTCGTATACAGCGTCAGGATCTGCGACACGAACAACCCGCCGATGATGGTGATGCCCAGCGGCCGCCGCAACTCGGTGCCCGGGCCGGTGGCGATCACGAGCGGAATCGCGGCAAAGGCCGCTGCAAGCGAAGTCATGAGGATCGGCCGGAAACGCACCCGGCAAGCCTCGAAGATCGCATCCGCCGGCGACAGATTGCGCTGGCGTTCGGCTTCGAGCGCAAAATCCACCAGCATGATGCCGTTCTTCTTGACGATGCCGATCAGCAGAATGATGCCCACAAAGGCGATCACCGTCAGCGGCGTGTTGGTGATCTGCAGCGCCAGCAATGCCCCAAGCCCCGCCGATGGCAGCGTCGAGATGATGGTCAGCGGGTGCATCAGGCTCTCATAGAGCACGCCCAGCACGATATACATCGCGATCAAGGCGCCGAGGATCAGCAGCGGCTGGCGGCTGGCGGTCTTGTTGAAATCGCCGGCGCTGCCGTCGAAACCGCCGCGGATGCCTTCCGGCATGTGCAATTCATCGACGGCACGCTGGATCGAACTGGTCACGGAATCGAGCTGCACGCCGGGCAGCAGGTTGAACGACACCGTGGTCGAAGGCATCGACTGCGAATGATAGACGGCAAGCGCCGACAGCGTGCGGGTCACCTTCACGATCGCCGATAGCGGCACCTGCGCGCCGTTGGCGCCGGCGACAAAAATGCGATCGAGGTCCGACGGATCATTCTGAAACTTGCGGTCGATCTCCAACACCACCTTGTACTGGTTGCGCTGGGTATAGATGGTCGAAATCTGCCGCTGCGAGAACGCGTTGTTGAGCGCGGCGTCGACATCGGCGACGTCGACGCCGAGGCTCGATGCGAGCTTGCGATCGATTTGCAGCGTGAGCTGCAATCCGCCGGGATCGCGGTCGCTGGAAACGTCGGTGACGCCGTCCACGCTTTCCAGCCGCTTGCTCACCAGCGGCGCCCATTTCTGCAGCAGATCGAGATCGCTGGAGGTCAGCGTGTATTGATAGTTGGAATCGCTCTGTCGCCCGCCGGCGCGCAGATCCTGCGCCGCGAACATGAACAGGCGGATGCCCGGCAGCGCGCTCAACTTGGGACGTAGCCGGTTGATGACATCCTCCGTGGAGGCGCCATCGCGCTCGGCCGGCGGCTTCAGCGCGATCGACAGGCTGCCGCGCGGGCCGCCACCGCCCCAGCCGGAGCTGCCGAGTGAGGAGCCGACACTGGCGACGCCGGGATCGGCCAGTACGATGTCCATGACCTGCTGCTGCAGCGGCACCATGGCCTGGAACGACGTATCAGCCGAGGCGCGCGTCGAGCCGATCACGAAGCCGCTGTCGTCATTCGGGAAGAACCCTTTTGGCGTCTTGATGTAGAGCGTCACGGTCAGCGCGATGGTGGCGAAGAAGACGATCAGCGTCAGAAAGGGAGCAGCAAGCACGGCATGCAGCGACCGTTCATAGGCCGCGATGATGCGCGATAGCGCACCTTCGACGACGCGATCGAATCGCGTCTCGGTGGACGATGTGGTGTGCCGGATGTAACGCGCGCAGATCATCGGCGTCACGGTCAGCGAGACCAGCGTGGAGACCACGATCGAGAAGGTCAGGGTCAGCGAGAATTCGCGCAGCAGCCGCCCGACCAGCCCGTCCATGAACAGCAGCGGGATAAAGGCGGCGATCAGCGACAGGCTGATGGAGACCACGGTGAAGCCGATCTGTTTCGCGCCCTCAAGCGCCGCCTGCAGCGGCGCCATGCCCTCCTCCAGATTGCGGAACATGTTCTCGATCATCACGATGGCATCGTCGACGACGAAGCCGACCGAGATCGCCAAGGCCATCAGCGACAGATTGTTGATGGAGAAGCCGGCCAGCCACATGCCGGCCAACGTGCCCGCGATGGCCAGAGGGACCGAAATGCCGGCGGCGATCGTCGGCACGCCGCGTCGGACGAAGAGGAACACGACGGCCATCACCAAAAAGGCGGTGGCCAGCAGCGTCCATTCCATATCCTCGACCGAGGCGCGGATGGTGCCCGTGCGGTCGGTCAGCACCGACACTTCGATGCCCGCCGGAATCCACTGCTTCAGATCCGGTAGCAGCGCCTTCACGCGATCGACGGTGTCGATGACATTGGCATTGCCCTGCTTGGTGATCTGGATCAGCACCGCCGGCTGCTTGTTGAACCAGGCCACCGAACGGCTGTTGCGGGTGGCGTCCTGCACGTCGGCGACATCGGACAGGCGCAGGAAGTTGCCATTCGAGCTCTTGATCATGATGTCGCGGAATTCTTCCGCGGTCCGCATCTGCGGATTCATCGAGATTGTCTCGCTCTGGCGCGCCCCCTGGAAGATGCCGACCGGACCGAGCGGATTGGCATTGACGATCGCGGTGCGGACATCGTCGCTGGATATGCCGGCATTGGAGAGCGCAATCGGATTGAGCTGGATCCGAACGGCCGGCTGGTCGGCGCCGAGCGCCGTTACCTCGCCGACGCCCGGCACCTGGGCGATGCGTTGCACGATCACGGTATCGGCCACGTCATACATCGCCGATGCCGACATGGTCTTCGAGGTCAGCGCGATGATGAAGACCGGCGCCGCGGACGGGTTGGCCTTGCGGAAGGTCGGCAGCGTCGGCAGGTCGGTCGGCAGATCGGCGGCCGCGGCATTGATGGCGGCCTGGACGTCGCGTGCGGCCCGGTCAGCGTCGCGGCTGATGGCGAATTGCATCATGATGCGGGTAGAGCCGAGCGAACTCGTCGAGGTTATCTGTTCGAGCCCGGCAATCGTCCCAAGCCGGCGCTCCAGCGGTGCGGCCACGGTAGACGCCATGATCGCCGGATCGGCGCCCGGGCGGGACGCCATCACCATCACCATCGGGAAATCCACGTTCGGCGTCGCTGCCACCGGCAAGAAGCGATAGGCGACCAGACCGATCAGGCAGAGGCCGATAGCCAGCAAAGTGGTGCCGACCGGCCGCCTGATAAATGGTTCGGAGATCGAGATCGCCACTACGGCCCTCCCGTCCCGCTGGTGCCTGCAGCACCGGCCGCCCTCGGCGTGCGCCGCGCGAAGCGTCGACTGACGCGATCGAGCGCGAGATAGATCACCGGGGTGGTGTAGAGCGTCAGCAGCTGGCTGAGGATCAGGCCGCCGATGATGGAGACGCCGAGCGGGAACCGCAGCTCCGAGCCGGTGCCGCTTTCCAGCGCCAGCGGCAGCGCGCCGAACAGCGCGGCCAGGGTCGTCATCATGATCGGACGGAAACGCAGCAGGCAAGCCTCGACGATCGCCGCCTCCGGCGCCATGCCGCGTTCACGCTCGGCATCGAGCGCAAAATCGATCATCATGATGGCGTTCTTCTTGACGATGCCCATCAACAGGATGATGCCGATCAGGCCGATCACCGACAGATCCTCGCCGCACAGCATCAGCGCGAGGATGGCGCCGACGCCGGCGGAAGGCAGGGTCGAGAGAATGGTGATCGGGTGGATGTAGCTCTCATAGAGCACGCCCAGCACAATGTAGATCGTGACGATGGCGGCGAGGATCAGCCACGGCTGACCGGCCAGCGACTTCGAGAATTCGGCCGCATCGCCCGAGAACATGCCGACAATGCTGTTCGGCATGCCGATCCGCGTCTCGATCGCCTTCACTTCCTCGACGGCATTGCCGAGGGCCTCGCCGGGAGCGAGATTGAAGCTGAGCGAGATCGCCGGGAACTGGGCGTGATGCGAGATCGCCAGCGGCGCCGTGGTCCGCGTCAGGGTGGCGACGGCCGACAGCGGCACCTGCGCATTGTTGGTCCCATTATTGGCACCCGGCAGATAAAGCTTTGAAAGCACGCCCGGATCGCGCTGCTGTTCGGGCAACGCTTCGAGCACCACGCGATACTGGTTCGACTGGCCATAGATCGTGGAGATCTGCCGCTGGGCAAAGGCATCGTTCAGCGTGTCATTGATGGCCTGCAGGCTGACGCCGAGCTGGCCGGCACGCTGACGATCGATATCGAGTGCCGCGCGCAACCCGCCGGCGGCGGCTTCTGACGACACGTCGCGGAACATCGGATCGCTGCGCAGCTCCTTGACGAGACGCTGCGACCACTGTGTCACCTCCGCCGCATCCGTGCCGGTGAGCGTATATTGATACTGCGAGCGACTGGCCGACGTGCTGATCTGGATATCCTGCACCGGCTGGAAATAGACGGTCATGCCCGGAACCGTCGCGACACGATCCTTGAGCCGGGCGATCACCTTGGTGATGTTGTCCTTGCGCTCGCCGAGCGGCTTCAGCGTCATCACCAGGCGACCGACATTGGTGGTCGGGTTGACCGACCCGCCTCCGATCACCGATACCACCCCTGCCACATCCGGATCGACCTGGATGATGGCTGCGACCGCGCTCTGCCGGCTTTGCATCTCGGTAAAGGAGACATCCGGCCCGGCTTCGGTTACGGCGGTGATCGATGCCGTATCCTGCAATGGTAGAAAGCCTTTGGGCGCGATCACATAGAGGCCCAGCGTGGCCGCGATGGTGATGAAGGTCACCACCAGTGTCGCCGGCTGGTGCTTCATCACCCACAACAGCGTGCGGTGATAGAAGGCCACCATGCGATCGATCCCCGCGCTGATCGTCGCGAGGCCCGGCACCTGCCATTCGTCATGGAAATTCTTCAGGAGCCGCGAACACATCATCGGCGTCAGCGTCAGCGACACCACGGCGGACATCACCACGGCGATCGTCAGCGTCAGTGCGAATTCGCGGAACATGCGGCCGACGAGACCCGACATGAACAGCAGCGGGATGAACACGGCGATCAGCGAGACGGTCAGCGAGATCACGGTAAAGCCGATTTCGCTGGCGCCCTTCAGAGCCGCCTGCATCGGGCTCTCGCCCTCCTCCATGTGACGGACGATGTTCTCGATCATCACGATGGCATCGTCGACCACGAAACCGGTGCCGATGGTCAGCGCCATCAGACTGAGATTGTCGAGGCTGAACCCCGCGAAATACATTACGCCGAAGGAGGTGATCAGCGACAAGGGCAGCGCGACACCTGCGATCAGCGTGGCGCGCAGCGAGCGCAGGAACAGCAGCACCACCAGCGTGACGAGAATGACGGCCAGCACCAGCGTGAACTGCACGTCATGGACGGAGGCGCGAATGGTCACCGTGCGGTCGCTGACGATGGTCAGCTTGACGCCCGCCGGCATCAGCCGCTGCACCTTCGGGATTTCCTCGCGGATCTGGCGCACCACCTCGATCACATTGGCGCCCGGCTGGCGCTGGATCTCGATGATCACCGCCGGTGTTCCCTGATACCAGCCGCCTGTGCGGTTGTTCTCCAGCCCGTCCACGATCTGTGCAACGTCGCCGATGGTGACCGGCGCGCCATTGCGATAGGCGATGATGATCGGCTTGTAGGCCTCTGCCGCGACGATCTGGTCGTTGGCCGCGATCGTGTAAGCCTGTTGCGGGCCGTCGAGCGATCCCTTCGGACCGGACACATTGGCGCCGGCAATCGCCGTGCGTAGGTCCTCCATGGAGATGCCATAGGCCGCGAGCCGCGCCAGATCCGCCTGCACGCGGACCGCCGGCTTGAGGCCGCCCAGCACGCCGACCTTGCCGACCCCTGTAATCTGGCTCAGCCGCTGTGCCAGCAGTGTGTCCGACAGGTCGCTCATCGCGCGCAATGCGATAGTGTCGGACGTCAGCGCCAGCGTCATGACCGGCGCGTCGGCCGGGTTCACCTTCGCATAGACCGGCGGATAAGGCAGGTTGCGCGGCAGCACCCCCGCGGCGGCATTGATTGCCGCCTGCACATCCTGGGTGGCGCCGTCGATGTCGCGGTTGAGATCGAACTGCAGCGAGATCTGGCTGACGCCATAGGAACTGGTCGACGTCATCGACACCAGCGAGGGGATCTGGCCGAGCTGGCGTTCCAGCGGCGCAGTGATCAGCGAAGCGGTTACTTCCGGACTCGCGCCCGGCAATTGCGTCGAGACCTGCACGGTCGGAAAATCGACCTGCGGCAGCGCCGAGACTGGCAGCGCGAAATAGCCAAGCAACCCGCCGATCAGCAGCGCCACCCCGATCAGGGAGGTGGCGACGGGCCGGCGAATGAAGGGTTCGGATACGCTCATGGTTGTGCGCTCTTCACGGTCGCGGCCATCAACCGCGACGACCGGTCAGGATTGGCGTCATGGCTGTTTTGCTCCCTGCGGCGGGTTGCCCTGGCTGGGCTGGCCGGCGGCGGGCGCCGTCTGTCCCATCGGCGCGGACGGATTGCCGTCGCTGCCATGCTGCTGGCCCTGCCCGCGCTTGCTGCGGCGTTCGCCTGCATCACTGCCCTTGCCGCTGCCGCGCTTGCTGCGCGGCGCAAGATCGACTGCCGGCTCGCCGGTATTGGTGCCGACGCTGACCTTGGCGCCATCGGACAGGTTGGCAAAGCCCGTAGTGACCACACGGTCCGTCACCGACAATCCCTTGGCGATGACGGCCGAAAACTCGTTCTGCTGTGTCACCGTCACCGGCACCGCTTTGACGACATCCCCCTCGCCGATCACATAGCTGAATGTGCCGGCCGGGCCACGCTGCACGGCCGAGGTCGGCACCACCATGGCGTCCTTCAGGGTCTCGACCTTGAGCCGGACATTGACGAACTGGCCGGGCCAGAGTTGGTAATTCGCGTTCGGCAACTCGGCTTTCAGCTTCACCGTGCCTGTCGTCGCATCGACGAGATTGTCGATGCCGGTCAGCGTGCCGGTATCGATCACCGTCACGCCGTCGTTACCGAACACGTCCACCGACAACGTACCCTTCGCCGCTGCGGCATTGGCGCGCGTGATCTGCTGCTGTGGCAGGCTGAACAGCACGGCGATCGGCTGCAGCTGCGTGATCACAACGAGACCCGTGGTGTCCGAGGCGCGGATGATGTTGCCCTGATCGACCTGCCGCAGGCCGGCGCGGCCGGACAACGGCGCGATGATGTTCGTATAGCTCAGCGTGGCCGCGGCATTGTCGATGGCCGCCTGATCCGACTTCACCAGGGCTTCCTGCTGCGCCACCAGCGAGCGCTGGGTGTCGGCCTGCTGCCTGGAGCCGGCATTGGACTGCGCCAGCTGTTCATAGCGGATCAGATCGAGGCGGGCATTGGCGAGGGTCGCCTCGTCCTGCGCCTTCTTGGCGACGGCCTGATCATAAAGCGCCTTGTAGAGCACGGGGTCGATCTCGGCGAGCACATCACCGGCCTTGACGTCCTGGCCTTCCTTGAAATTGACCTTGATCAGCTTGCCATCGACCTGCGCGCGGACAGTGACATTATTGAGCGCACGGACCGCACCGACGCCATCGAGATAGACCGGCACGTCCTCGATCTTCGGCGTCGCCGCCAGCACCGGCACGGTCATCATGTCCGGCCGGAAGCCGCCGCGACGCATGTCGCCGCCGCTGCCCTGCTGCGGCTGCATCGCGCGCCAGCCGATATAGCCGAGGCCTCCAAGGATCAGCAGCGTCACCGCGATCGACACGGTGCGGCGGCGGGCCTTGCCGGCCACCTTCGCCACGCCGTCGCCAGCGGCTTTCATGTCCGGCTTAAAGAGCATTGACCGGTCTTTCCATTTTCGGCTCCCAGCCGCCACCCAGCGCCTGGAACAGGCTGACAAAGGCCTGAAGCCGCGCCAACTGGGCCTGGGACAGGGTGTCCTCGGCCTGGAACAGCGTCAGCTGGGTGTTTAGCACAGTTACGATATCGGCGGTTCCGGCGCGCAGTTGCTGCTCCGACAACTCGAAGGCCCGCCGCGAGGCGCGGACCACCTCGCGCTGCAGACGCAGCCGCTCGGTGGTCTGGCGGATCGCCACCAGCGCATTGTCCACATCGGCAAAGGCGGAGACGACCGTCTTGCGATAGGTCTGCACCAATTCGTCCTGCCGCGCCTGCGTTAGCTCGAAATTGCCGCGGATACGGCCGCCGTCGAAGATCGGCTGGGTCAGGCCGCCGACAAGGCTGAAGAACGCCGCATTGGGATTGAACAGCGCCACCAGCGCGGAGCTTTGATAGCCTCCCGAACCGGTCAGCTGGATCGTCGGGAAGAACTGCGCGCGCGCACTGCCCACATTGGCGGTTGCCGCGGCCAGCTGTGCTTCCTGACGGCGGATATCCGGGCGCTGCGTGAGCAGCTCGGACGGTAGCCCCGGCGTCACCTTTGGCGCGGCGATCGCGTTTAGCGTCCCGCCAGCGACACGCACGCTTTCCGGTGGCCGCGACACCAGCGTCGCCAGCGCATGCTTGTTTTGTGCCAGGGTCGTGCGGAGCAGCGGCACGGAGGCGCGCTGGTTGGCGAGCACGCTCTCCTGCTGGGCGACATCCAGATCGGTGCCGGTGCCGGCACTGAAGCGCTGCTTGATCGCATCGAGGATACGCTGTGCACTCGCGATGTTGCGCTCGGCGGTGCGGATGCGGTCCTGCGCCGTCACCACCTGGAAATAGGCATTGGCCACTGCCGCCATGGTGGTGAGCGCCACCACGTCGCGGTCGAAACGGTTGGCATTGGCGGTTTCTTCGGCGGCAAGCGCCGCGTCGCGATTCTTGCCCCAGAAATCGATCTCGTAGCTGGCCGACAGCGAAGCTTGGAAATTGGTGATCTCGCGGCCATTATTGGTCAAGCCGCTGGCACTCGATCCCGAGGTGCGCGCATAGTTTTCCTGACCGCCCGCACTCAGGGTCGGCAGCAGCGCCGCGCCCGTGATTCGCGCCTGCGCATCGGCCTGCCGGAGCCGGGCGACGGCCGCCGCGATATCCAGGTTGACCGTCTGGGCCTCCTCCATGAGCTGGGTCAGCTCGGCGGAGCGGAAACCCCGCCACCAGTCGAGCGACGGCGTGGCCGCCCCCGGCCTGGACGTATGGGCATCCTTGTAAACGGTGGGGATATCCAGCGCCGGATCGGGCAGATCCGACGTCAGCATGCAGCCGGACAACGCCGATCCGACCATCAGCACGGCCAGCACTCGGCCGATGATTCGCACAGCCGGACGCCTCACCGCAGCCGCTCCGCGGACAGGCTTCGCAGACCCCGCAAAATGCAGGGGGAAACGACGAAGGGAGCAATGGACTGCGACACGTTGACCGGGTGATGCTGGACGATGAAACGTGCGCCCATTCTACCTGCCCGTGGATGCCGCGGACAGTGTTCTTGCGTTTCGGAACGTGCAAGCACGCTCGGGCGTTAGGCGTGTGAAAACGCTCCTATTTGCACAGATACCCCTATTTCATCGGCCCGTTTGAAGTTGACGATTGATACGGCGCCCTCCGGCTTACGAAGATTTCATGTGTCTCGATATTGCTGCCGCCCATCTCCCCCGCCTCGCGCCTGTTCCGCCGGTGAAACCGCAGGCTCATTTCGACCGTAGCTCCCCCATTATCAGGCCACCTCAAGGGACTTTGGAATGCGCATCGCAGTGATCGGAACGGGAATAGCCGGCAATGCCGCGGCCTGGGCATTGTCGAAGCGCTATCCCGTGACGGTCTATGACCGCGAATTACGCCCGGGCGGCCATAGCCATACGGTGACCGTCGATTATGACGGCGAGCAGGTCCCGGTGGATATCGGCTTCATCGTCTATAACGAGCTGAACTATCCCGACCTCACCGCCCTTTTCGCTCATCTCGGCGTCGAGACCGTCGACAGCTGCATGAGCTTTTCCGTTAGCGCCGATGCCGGGCGGTTCGAATGGAAGGGCGGCGGCGACAACTGGGCAGATACGGCGCGTGGCCTGTTCGCCCAGAAGCGCAATGCGTTGTCGCCATCCTATCTGCGCATGCTGCGCGACATCCTCACTTTCAACGAGCAGAGCGTGAAGGATCAGGCGGCCGGCCTGCTTGGCGACATGACGCTGGGTGCCTATTTCCGCTGGCGCAAGTTCGCGCCCCGCCTGCTGACCGACTATCTCGCGCCCATGGGCGCTGCCATCTGGTCTGCGCCGGCGGATCGCATGCTGGATTTTCCCGCCGAAAATTTCGTCGCCTTCTTCAGCAATCACCGACTGCTGCAATATGACCGCCCGGTCTGGCGCACGGTGCGCGGCGGCAGCAAGCAATATGTGGAGAAGTTGACCGCCGCTTTCGGCGATCATCTGCGGCTCGGCTGCGCGGTGACATCGATCGAGCGCAACATCCATGGCGTCACGGTGCATGACAGCCGCGGCCATCACGAACGCTACGACCACGTCGTCGTTGCGACCCATAGCGATCAGGCACTGTCACTGCTATCCGATCCAAGTGAGCACGAGACATCGGTGCTCGGCGATATCGGCTATTCACCCAATGTCGTCTATCTGCATCGCGACACCCGGCTGATGCCGAAGCGTCGCAACGCATGGGCGTCGTGGAATTTCCTGCGCTGGAAGCGCGAAGGCGACCACGTCAACGATGTCGCCGTGACCTACTGGATGAACCAGTTGCAGGACATTCCAGACGACAAGCCGCTCTTCGTCAGCCTCAATCCGCCTTTCGCACCGGATCCCACCCTGACCTTCGGGCGTTACCTGTGCGAACATCCGCAATATGACGCCAAGGCATTTGCGGCGCAGAAGCGGCTCGGTGACATTCAGGGCAAACGCCATACCTGGTTCTGCGGCGCCTGGACCGGCTACGGCTTTCACGAGGACGGGCTGCGCTCAGGCCTCGCCGTCGTAGAAGCGCTGGGGGCCACAGTGCCGTGGCGCGAAACACCGGCAGAACTGGCGGAGGCTGCGGAATAGTGATGGCAAGCGCGGGCAAAGCGACGGCACCGGCGGCGCTGTATTTCGGCGACGTCATGCATGCGCGCCTGAAGCCCATGGGGCATCGCTTCAGCTACCGGGTCATGAGCCTGTTGATCGACCTTGATAGGCTGGATGACGCGGATCGGACGTCGCGCCTGTTCGGTGTCAATCGCCCAGCGCTCTACAGCTTCCACGAAAAGGATCACGGCGAGCGCGATGGCTCATCCCTGCGCGCCTATGCGAAGCGTTGCGCGGCGGCGCATGGCATCGACCTCACGAACGGCCGCGTCGAACTGCTCTGCTATCCCCGCTTGCTCGGCTACACATTCAACCCTCTGTCGGTCTATTTCTGCCGTCGCGCAGACGACTCGCTCGCGCTGATCATCTATGAGGTGCGCAACACCTTCGGCGACATCCATCCCTACGTGCTGCCGGTTGCCCCCGGCGAGCAGAGCGATGCCGGCATCCGGCAGATGCAGGACAAGCTGTTCTACGTCTCGCCCTTCATCGAGACGGCGATGCGCTATCACTTCCGCGTGTCACCGCCGTCAGATGACGTGAAGCTGCGCATCCTCGAGACGGACGCGGAAGGCCCGCTGCTTGCCGCGACCTTCCATGGCCGTCGCCGCCCTCTGACGTCGCGGGCTCTGCTGCGATCCTTCTTCGGCCTCCCGCTCGTCACCTTGAAGATCATGGCTGCCATCCACTGGGAGGCATTGCGGCTGTGGCTCAAGGGCGCCCGTCTGGTCCCGCGGCCGTCACCCAATGCCGGAAATACCGGCTTGGCGAGTGAACGGAGCCGCGCTTATATTTCCGCCAAGTCATCGGCACGCTGAGCGTTATCGCAACGCACAACGACAATCTTGACGGCGGATGCACATGTCTGAACTCACCTTCACCGCGCCGGAAAGCGTCACTCCGGAAAATGCCGCACGTATCCTGGCGGACCTGCCCAGGATCGTCCGAATGGCGCTCGGCTTTGGCGCCCACCTGACGCGCGGCACGCTTGATGTGACACTGCCCAACGGGCGCCGCTATCGCCTCGGCGGTCGCGAGCCCGGCCCCGCCGCGGAAATGACGGTCCACAGCTACGCCTTTGCCAAACGCCTGATCAATGGCGGCGATATCGGCATCGCCGAAGCCTATCTCTACGGCGACTGGGACACGCCGGACCTCACGCAATTCCTCTATCTGTTCTGCGTCAATCACGACCTGATCCAGTCGATGCTCGGCAACAATCCCATGATGCGGCTGGTGCAGGTGGTCCGCCACTGGTTCAACCGCAATACCAAGCGGCAGGCGCGCAGGAACATCTTCGCGCATTACGATATCGGCAATCGGTTCTATTCGGCTTGGCTCGATCCGAGCATGACCTATTCCTCGGCCATTTTCGAGGACGGCACGCAGGACCTCACCGCCGCCCAGCACAACAAGTATCGCAGGCTGGCCGAAGCCATCGAGCTGAGGCCAGGTCAGAAGGTGCTGGAGATCGGCTGCGGCTGGGGCGGCTTTGCGGAATATGCCGCGAAGAACTACGACGTGAAAGTCGTCGGCTTGACGATCAGCACCGAGCAGCGCGACTATGCGCGCAAGCGCATTCACGATGCCGGCCTTGCCGACAAGGTCGAGATCCGTTTCCAGGACTATCGGGACGAACGCGGACTGTATGACCGGATCGCATCCATCGAAATGATCGAGGCCGTCGGTGAGCAGTTCTGGCCGCGCTATTTTTCGCAGATCCGTGATCGCCTGCTGCCGGGCGGCCTCGCCGGCATTCAGGCCATCACCATTCAGGACAAGTTCTTCCAGACTTACCGCGCCGAAGTCGATTTCATCCAGCGCTACGTGTTTCCGGGGGGCATGCTGCCATCGCCGGATATCCTGAAATCGCTCGGGGAGCGCTTCAGCGTTCCTGTTATCCGGGAGCGCATCTTCGGGCTGGATTATGCCACCACGCTCGCCATCTGGAGAGACAATTTCCGCGCGGCATGGCCGAGCCTGACGCCGCTTGGATTCGACGATCGTTTTCGTCGTTTGTGGGAATACTACCTGGCCTATTGCGAGGCTGGTTTCCTGTCGGGGAATATCGACGTGCGTCAAGTCGTGTTCGCAAAAGCGAAATGAGGCGCGGCCTTAAGACGTCCGTCTCGCGCTGCCCTGACCTGCCCGCCCTTCCCTTGTATGACCGTGCTGCGTTCACTAGGTTGAACCCAGCACCGTCAACCGCTTCGAGAATTGCAGGCTCATGATTTTCAACAAAGACGTCGTCGAGGCCATCGGCAACACGCCCCTGATCAAGCTGAAGCGCGCCTCCGAACTCACCGGCTGCACCATTCTCGGCAAGGCTGAATTCATGAATCCCGGCCAGTCGGTGAAGGATCGCGCCGGCAAGTGGATGATCCTGGAAGCCGAAAAGCGCGGCGACCTGAAGCCGGGCGGCCTGGTGGTGGAATCCACGGCCGGCAATACCGGCATCGGTCTGGCCGTGGTGGCCAGCGCCCGCGGTTATCGCACCATCATCGTGATCCCTGACTCCCAGAGCCAGGAAAAGAAGGACATGCTCAAGCTCGCCGGTGCCGAACTGATCGAGGTGCCGGTGGTTCCGTTCTCGAATCCGAACCAGTTTCAGCATGTCGGCAAGCGTCTCGCGGATCAGCTTCGCAAGACCGAACCGAATGGCGTGCTGTTCGGCGACCAGTGGAACAATCTGGACAACGCCAAGGCCCATTACGAGTCGACCGGGCCGGAGATCTGGCAGCAGACCGACGGCAAGCTCGATGGTTTCATCTGTGCGGTCGGCAGCGGCGGCACGTTGGCCGGCACCAGCACCTATCTCAAAGAAAAGGGCAAGGGCATTGTGATCGGCTGCGCCGATCCGCATGGCGCGGCCATGTACAGCTATTTCAAGACTGGCGAGGCCAAGGCGTCCGATGGCGGATCGATCACCGAAGGCATTGGCCTCGGCCGCATCACGCCGATCGCACAGCAGGCCAAGCGCACGGTCGATCAGGCATTCCTGATCTCCGATGAAGAAGCCGTGGCCGTGATCTACGACCTGGCCGAGCACGAGGGCCTCTGCCTCGGCGGCTCCAGCGGCGTCAACATCGCCGGCGCCATTCGGCTTGCCAAACAACTCGGGCCGGGCAAGACCATCGTCACCATCCTGTGCGACTCCGGCGGACGCTATCAATCGAAGCTGTTCAACCCGGACTTCATGCGCAGCAAGAACCTGCCGGTGCCGGATTGGCTGGAGCGCAAGAGCGACATCCAGGTGCCGTTCGAGAAGGTGTAGCCATCCACTCCGCCCTCATCCTGAGGAGCCGCACAGCGGCGTCTCGAAGGATGGCCGCGGGACTCTGAGTCCAGCCAGTTCATGGTTCGAGACGGCGCTGCGCGCCTCCTCAACATGAGGGGCGGGGTTTCATCGCAGGATCTGCCCCAGAAACACCTTCGTCCGCTCGTGCTGCGGATGATCGAAGAACGCCTCGGGCTTGTTCACTTCGATGATCTGCCCGGAATCCATGAAAACGATCCGGTCGGCCACCTGACGCGCAAATCCCATCTCGTGGGTCACCACCAGCATGGTCATGCCCTCCTCGGCGAGATCGACCATGGTGTCGAGCACCTCTTTCACCATTTCCGGATCGAGCGCCGAGGTCGGCTCATCGAACAGCATCACTTTCGGATTCATCGTCAGCGCGCGTGCAATGGCGACGCGCTGCTGCTGGCCGCCTGACAGCTGGCCGGGATAGGAACGCGCCTTGTCGGGGATGCGTACGCGTTCCAGATATTTCATCGCCGCGGCTTCGGCATCCTTCTTCGGCATGTGCCGCACCCAGATCGGCGCCAGTGTGCAGTTCTCCAGCACCGTGAGATGCGGAAACAGGTTGAAGCTCTGGAACACCATGCCGACGTCGCGCCGGATGTCATCGACACGGCGCAGGTTCGGGCCGAGTTCGATCCCGTCGACCGTGATCCGGCCTTCCTGAAATTCTTCCAGCGCATTGATGCAGCGGATCAGCGTGGACTTGCCCGAGCCCGAAGGCCCGCAGACCACGATGCGCTCGCCGGCGCCGACGTCGAGATCGATGTCGCGCAGGACGTGAAACTCACCGAACCACTTGTTGAGGCCCTTGATGCCGACGATGGGATTTGCGCTCGCCATGGGTTCTCAACTCCGTCGATGTGCGTTGAGCCGATGCTCGACGAACAGCGAATAGCGCGACATGCCGAAGCACAGCACGAAATAGATGATGCCGGTGAAGGCGAAGCCGGTGAACAGCGTCGATGGCGACGACCAGGCGGGATCGGCGAAGGCCGCACGCAATTGCCCGAGCAGATCGAACAACGCCACGATCGACACCAGCGAGGTGTCCTTCAGCAGCGCGATGAAACTGTTGACGAGGCCGGGAATGACATGGCGCAGTGCCTGCGGCAGCACCACCAGTCGCGTGGTCTTCCACCAGGACAGGCCAAGCGCACTCGCCGCCTCCGCCTGCCCGCGCGGAATCGCGTTCAGTCCGCCGCGGATCACTTCGGCATTATAGGCGCCGGCAAACAGCGCGACGCCGATCAGCACGCGAACCAGGCCGTCGACCGTGAAATTGCCGGGCAGGAACAGCGGCAGCATATAGGTCGCAAAGAACAGCACGGTGATCAGCGGCACGCCACGCCAGAATTCGATGAAGGCGATGGAGCCGAAACGGATCAGCGGAATGCTCGACCGCCGCCCCAGCGCCAGCGCGATGCCGATGGGCATCGAGGCCACGATGCCGGTGATGGCGACCACCAGCGTCACCAGCATGCCGCCCCAAAGACGCGTGGGTACCACCTCCAGCCCGCCATAGCCGCCATGCAGCAGGAAGAACGCGACGAATGGGAATGCGAGGAAGAACAGCGCCGCGTTGATGGCCTTTGCCGGGACGCGCGGGATCAGCAGTGGCAACAGCAGCAGCACGCCGATCAGAAACGTCAGATCAACACGCCAGCGTTCGGCTTCGGGATAGAAGCCATAGATGAACTGCGACAGCTTTGCCTCGATGAACGGCCAGCAGGCGCCCACGGGGCGCCCGACGCTTTCGGGCAGGCAGGCATTGCGGTCGCTGCCATGCCACACCGCATCCACCAGCAAGAATTTTAGGGTCGGGATGATCGTGAACCAGAGCAGCAGGATGCAGGCAATGGTCAGCAGGATATTGGTCGGCGAATTCAGCAGCCGCGTGCGCACGAAGCCGAACACGCCGGTGGTGCGGACCGGTGCCGTGCGCGGCTCGATCATGGTCTTGGCGACATAGGCGGTATCACTCATGAGCCCATGCTCCGCGAGGTCCGCCACCCATAGAGGCTCATCAGCGCGCTCGTGATGAGCGAGATGACGAGATAGATCGCCATGGTGATGGCGACGATCTCGATCGCCTGCCCGGTCTGGCTCAGCGCCGTGCCGGCGAACACCGAGACCAGATCGGGATAGCCGATGGCCACCGCCAGCGACGAATTCTTGGTCAGGTTGAGATACTGGTTGGTCAGCGGCGGCAAAATCACGCGCATGGCCTGCGGCACCACGATGAGCCGCAGCACCTCGCCGCGCGAAAGGCCGAGCGACGCGCCCGCCTCGGTCTGTCCCTTATGCACCGACTGCACGCCGGCCCGCACGATTTCGGCGATGAAGGCCGCCGAGTAAGTCGACAGCGCAATCGCAAGAGCGGCGAATTCAGGGACGATGCGCATGCCGCCGGAGAAATTGAACCCGCGCAGCACCGGATATTCCCAGGTCCACGGTTTGCCGAAGATGAAAACAGCCAGCACCGGCAGCCCGATCATGGCGGCAACCGCCATCGGCCAGATCACCATCTGCCTGCCCGTGGCAAACAGCGCCCGCCGGGCAATCGCCCGCAGCGCGACCACGAGCAGCAGAGCAATGCCGATGGCGATCACGAACGGCGCCAGCGCCTCCGTGCCGATCGGTTTCGGCATGCCAAAACCGCGATTGCTGAGAAACACGCTGTCGAACAGATTGATGCTCTGGCGTGGCTGAGGCAGCGCCGCCAGCACCGCCAGATACCAGAACAGGATCTGGAACAGCAGCGGCAGGTTGCGGATCAATTCCACATAGGCGCCGGCGATCCGCGACAGCAGCCAGTTCGGCGACAGCCGCCCGAGCCCGATGACGAAGCCGAGGATCGTGGCGCAGACGATGCCGACCAGCGAGACCACCAGAGTGTTGGTCAGGCCGACCAGCAACACGCGCAGATAGGTGTCGGATTCCGAATACGGGATCAGCGTCTGGCTGACGCCGAACCCCGCCGTGCTCCAGAGAAACCCGAAGCCGGATGCGATCTTCTGCGTCGCCAGGTTCTCACGCGCATTGTCGATGATCTCATGCGCGATCCAGACCAGCGCCACCACCAGCACGACCTGCAACGCAAAGCCGCGCCAGCCCGCCTGCCCGCCCAGTGCACGGCGCAATTTGTCGCCGAGCATCAAGGGTGGTCGTCTGGCTTCGCCTGTCATCGCGGTCCGCTGCGACGCGCTCAGCGGATCGGCGGCGCAAACATGATGCCGCCCTTGTTCCAGAGCTGGTTCAATCCGCGCGCGATGCCGAGTTTCGATCCCGGGCCGACATTGCGGTCGAAGCTCTCGCCGTAATTGCCGGTCGCTTTGATGACGCGGTGAAACCAGTCCTTGGTGAGGCCGAGCTGTTCGCCGAGGCTGCCATCGGTGCCGAAGATGCGCTTCAGCTCGGGCTTGTCGGATTTCGCCTGGTCATCGACATTCTTCTGGGTGATCCCCAGCTCTTCCGCATTGATCTGCGCGAACAGGACCCAGCGCACCACGTCGAGCCACTGGTCATCGCCATGGCGCACCAGCGGGCCCAGCGGCTCCTTGGAGATCACCTGCGGCAGTACTTCGTGATCAGCTGGCGTCGTCAGTTTCAGGCGCTCTGCATAGAGCTGCGAGATGTCGGCGGTGAACGCATCGCAACGCCCGGATTCATAGGCTTTGACAACTTCATCGGCGGTCGAGAACGCGACCACCTCATATTTCATGCTGTTGCCCTTGAAGAAGTCCGCGAGATTCTGCTCGTTGGTTGTGCCGGTCTGCAGGCAGACCGAAGCTCCCGCGAGCTCAAGCGCCGAATTCACCTTCAGGGCCTTGCGCACCATGAAACCCTGGCCATCGTAGTAATTGATGCCGGCAAAATTCACGCCCAGCGATGTATCGCGCGACAGCGTCCAGGTGGTGTTGCGCGACAGCACGTCGATTTCGCCCGACTGCAGCGCCGTGAAGCGATCCTTGGCCGACAGCGGCACATATTTGACCTTGGTGGCGTCGTTGAAGATTGCGGCGGCGATGCCGCGGCACAGATCGACATCGAGGCCCGCCCAGTTGCCGCGATCGTCCGGCGCCGAGAAGCCCGGCAGGCCCTGGGTCACGCCGCAGGACAGAACACCCCGGTCCTTCACGGTTTTCAGTGTCTGCGCCGACGCGCCCTGCGCCGTCCAGCCGGCAGCGATGGCGAGGGTGAGCATCAGGGTCGCGGATTTCATGGAGGAGCCTTTCCTGGGGCGTCAGCACCGCCCGACCAACCGGGCACAGCACCACACAAAGAACTGAATACCGAACCGTTCGATCAGTTCCATAGCCTTCAGCGGCCCGGCCGAAAAGCCTGTCCGCCCGGGGCTCAGATCAAATCCAGTTATGCGAGTCGCGGCTGGAGGTCACCAGCATTGCCTGCAGGCGCGAACGATCTGCCAGTCAGGTCAAGGGGTTGACGCGGAACCGGCGGTGTCGGCTTAGTGGCGATGCAGCAGATGCGCCTGCGCAAGGCGCCCCGCTGCGGCAAAACACCAGACCCGGCAGGCGCATCCCGATGGCTTCATCCGACAATCACGGCACCACCTCGCTCGATACCGATACGGTGATCGTCACCGCCGGCCGCGACACGCCCGGTCAATGGGGCTTCGTCAATCCGCCCACCGTGCGCGGCTCCACCGTGCTCTATCCGACCGCCGACGACCTGCATGCCCATCGCGGCGAATACCAGTATGGCCGCCATGGCACGCCGACCACCAAGGCGCTGCAGCAGGCGCTGATGGCCCTGGAAGGCCCGCGCTGCGCCGGCGTCGGTCTTGTGCCCTCGGGCCTTGCCGCGATCTCGACCACGCTGTTGTCGGTGCTGAATGCCGGTGACCATCTGCTCGTCTCCGACAGCGCCTATCGCCCGACCCGCAATTTCTGCAACGGCATGCTGGCGCGTTACGGCATTGAGACCACCTATTTCGATCCGCTGATCGGCGCCGGCATCGAGGCGCTGATCAAGCCGAACACCCGCGCCGTGATGGTTGAAGCCCCCGGCTCACAATCCTTTGAAATGCCGGATGTGCCCGTCATCGCCGGCATCGCCCACAAGCATGGTGCGCTGGTCATCGACGACAACACCTGGGCGACGCCGCTCTATCACCGCTCGCTCGACCAGGGAGTCGATGTCAGCATCCAGGCCGCCACAAAGTATATCGGTGGCCATTCCGACATCATGTTCGGCACCATCTCGGCGAACGACACCGCGTGGCCGAAGATCAGCGAAGGCATCAAGCTGCTCGGCACCTGTGCGGGACCGGACGACGTCTTCCTCGCCCTGCGCGGGTTGCGCACCATGTCGGTGCGTCTCGCTCATCACCAGCGCGCAGGACTTGAGATGGCGCGATGGCTGAAGGCGCGGCCGGAAGTCCTGAAAGTGCTGCACCCTGCTCTGCCAGATGATCCCGGCCATGCCATCTGGAAGCGCGATTTCACCGGCGCCTCCGGCCTGTTCAGCATCGTGTTGAAGCCGGTGTCGCAGAAGGCCGTCGATGCCCTGCTCGATGCTGTGAAGCTCTTCGGCATGGGCTATTCATGGGGCGGCTTCGAGAGCCTCATCATCCCGTTCGACTGCAGCGAGTATCGCACGGCCACCAAGTGGGCGCCCGGTGGTCCCACATTGCGCCTGCATATCGGCCTCGAGAGCCTCGACGATCTGAAGGCCGATCTGGAGCGAGGTTTTGCGGCGCTGAAGGCCGCTTCGTAGGGTGGGTTGAGTTGTAGGGTGGGCAAAGGAGCGGAGCGACGTGCCCACCTTCAAGTGCACGGCCGGTGAAGGTGGGCACGCTGACGCTTTGCCCACCCTACAGACAACTCACCAATTAAACCGCGCGCCCGCCGAGAGCTGATGGCTCACGGCATTGCTGCGATACTCGCCGTTATAGGCACCAAACATGCGGAATGTTTCCGTCCGCCAGCCCGACAGTTTTGCGCCGACCAGCGCCGCACTGCGGCCAGGCGATGCAGCCGTCACGAGGAACGGCTGATCGAGCAGCGCGGCCTGGCTGACCAGCGTGGTGTCGCGCAAATCGTAGCCCCAGCCGAGCTTCAGTTCCGGCACGAGCGTGGCGCCGTCAGTGGTGCGCAGCTTCGCGCTCATGACGGCACCGACGGTGCTCATCAGCTTGTCATAGGTCTGCGCGCCATAAGCGAGACCGATGCCGAACGGCGTTTCGCTATACGCGTCGCGGCGGAAACCCTGCCAGTTCAGGCCGGCATAGGGCTTCACGATCACGTCGGGCGTCACTGCAAATCGATAGCCCGCTTCCAGCGATGTGCCGATTCCGATCCCGTTGGCGCTGCCATTCAGGCCCGACGGGGCCAGGATCATCTGGCGCGTCGTGGACATCTGGCTCGGACCGGCGGCGATGCGGACATCGACCACGGCCGCGCCCGGTGTCCAGCTGGCATAAGCAGCGCCGGCATAGGTGTCCGAATTGCCCTGAATGTCCGTCGCGCTCGCCGTCGTGCGCGCATAGCCGAAGGCGCCGCCGGCGATCAGGTTGTTCGAGAACCAGCGATCGGCACCGAGTGTGAAACCGGCGCTCGTGGCCTGCGAGCCGGACAGGCCGCCGCTGTCACCGACGCGGCTGTTGCGCCCAAAACCCTGACCCCACATGGTCCAGCCGTCCTTCACGCGCTGCGCCGGCGTGATGCTGGCGAAGGCGTTCAGCGCGGAATTGGTCTCTGCCGTCATCATGTTGCGACCGGCATAGGACAACGCGAAGTTCTGCACGGTGCCGTTCTGGCCCTGCTCGCTGCCGAAGGACAGTGCATCCTGACGATCGCCGATGGCGCCGAGGAATCCGGCAAAGGCTTGCAGTGATGCCCCAGCCACGGCCGGTTGGCCGGGACCGCCGAGCTGCGACACGGTCTTTTCGAATTCCGCGCCGGTATTGATCTTGTAGATCGCGTCGAACAGGTTCTTTTCCGCGGCCGTCGGCAACACGCCGGCCTGCGGACGCGCCTTGTCGAGGAGGTTGGCGAAGAACTTCTGGCTCTCATTGAGCTGGTTGGTGCTCGCAAGCGCGCTGTAGCTTACCGGCGTCACCGCCAGCGTGATCGCCGTCGTGCTGTAGATCACATCGAACCGACCGTTGGTCGGCAGGCCGTCGGTGGGCTGGGTCAGGCCGGAGAAGCCACCCGCGGTGCTCGCACCGTTTTGCGCCTGAACGAAAGCAAGCTGGGTACCGATCGCAGGTGTGTAATTGCTGACCGTGCCGATGCTTCCGCGCAGCACCGGCGTCAACGTGCCGCCGGCGTAGAACACATTGCCGGCGCCGGTCACATAGATCTTGTCATAGGTGCCGGGGCCGCCTGGCACGATCAGCGTGCCATCGATGTCGATGCGCGTGTTAGCGGTCGATGCCAGCGTGACATTGCCGTTGAAAGTGAGCGAACCCACAGAATTGCCTCGCACGACGGTACCGGCCGCGAGATCGCCGATATTGGCCATTTTGCCTGGCGACAAGATGCCCGCGATCATGCTGTCACCCGCCACGACACCAAAGCCGCCCAGTGTCGCCGGCTGCGCCACATTCAGTTTGCTGCCAGTCTGCACCGACAGCGTGCCATCGACGGCCAGCGTGCCGAGTTGCGCGAAGACGTCGCCCTTCGCCATGGTGCGGCCCGAGATCGTGAGGATGCCTTCGCCACTCTTGGTGAAGGCACCATCGGTGGTGAGCGGCCGGCTCCAATATTCGGTGATGTTGGTTGCCACCGACTTGGTCGCATTGGCGGCCAGCGTCGTCACGCCATCCGTCGCACGGTCGAGCCGAACCAGGCCATGACCGAACTCCTTGTCGATGCCGGGGGCGCCGAGATCTTCTGTGGTCGAGAACAGCAAGCGCGACAGGTCCTGCGCGTTGTAGGTCGGATTGGCCTGGACGAGCACGGCCAATGCACCGGACGCGGCTGGCGCGGCCATCGACGTGCCTTGGTCCGGCCCCCACTGATTATTATAGGGAATGGTTGAAGTGACCTGCGCCCCCTTCTCGTGGTCGCCACCCGGCGCGGCAACGCACCAGCTCGCGGTAACACCGCAGAGTTGCGAATACCACGCCGCTTCCTTGGTGGGGCCGATCGACATGACCGCGATGATCTGGCCGTTCTGGCGCTGATAGCTCGTCAGATCGAGATTGAGGCCAAGTGAATCATACACGCCCGTCTTGTTGTGCGTCGGCGCAATATAGGGATAGAGCGCCATGCCGCTCGGATTCTTGCCGGCGGTGGGATCGTCCCTGCGGTCATTGCCGGTCGCCGCCACGATGATCTTGCCGGCCTGCAGCACGCTGGTGATCGCGTTCACCTCCGCCTGGCTGCTCGGCATCGTGTTCGTCCAGACCGTCTGCGGCGGAGCATTTTCGGGCCGGTTCGGACCGTAGCTCGCATTGTAGACCATCACGTTGCGTAGCGAG
>NZ_JBIISY010000181.1:0-12258 GCF_044340795.1 Tardiphaga sp. | reverse complement strand
AAATCCGCGCGCGACGATGCATCGGCTGGATCGGACCATTTTGTTTCGCTGGTCGAACAAAATACCGCCAATAGTGACGTCGCTGCCGCCCCGACCGCCCGCCCCGACATCCCGGCACCGTCTCGCCGCGACGACCGCCCGGTCGCCGAGCGTCCGAAGGCAGCCGATCGCCGGGATGACCGCGCCTCATCGGCGCCGCAAGACCGCCGCACTGACGCCGCACCAAATGCGTCGCAAACCGGCAAAACCGCGCGCAAGGACGACAAATCGTCCAGATCCGATCAAGCCACTGATTCAAAAGCGGATTCGACGGACAGCCCCAAGAATGTCGCAAGCGACGACGCCACGACGGCCGCCGACGCCGCCGCACAGACCGCGACGCTCGACATGGTGCCAGTCGCCGTAGCGACATCCGTTGCGTCGGCGACGGACGCAGCCGGCGTCGTCCCGACCACCCCGGACACCACCGGCAGCGCGCAGCCCCTCGCCATCGCAGCTGCCGCCGCCCTAAAGGCAAAGCTCGATGCCGGCGAAATCGCAGCACCCGAGACCGGCGTGCTGCCGACCGATAAATCCGCCGAAGGCGAAACGACATTCGCCGCGCTGATCGCAGGCGCCATGCCGGCTGCCGCGAAAGGCGCGAAGAAGACCGAAGGCAGCGAAACCGCAAAGACCGCCACGCTGACGACCGGCGACGGCAAGCCGGAAGGCAAAACGGACGCATCGGCACTGGCGACCCCGGCAGATGGCGCTGCTCCCAAGCAGATGGCTGACGGCAAGACGGATCAACCTGCAGCAGATGCGCCGAAGCCGGACGCGAATGCCGCAGCCAGCACCGACGCGAAGCCTGCAGTCGAGCAGAACCGCGCACATCGTGCCGAGCAAGCGCCGCAGCCGGCTTCCCTCGATCAGGCGGTACCGACCAGCACGCCGCTGCCGCAGCCGACGCATCTGCAGGCGACCAACACCGTTGCCGCTGCGCAGCAGCTGCAGCCGCAAGTCGCCGCCAATCCGCCGGTGCCGCTGTCCGGCGTCGCCGTCGAGATCGCGCAATCGGCAAAGGCCGGCAAGACGTCATTCGACATTCGCCTCGATCCCGCCGAGCTCGGCCGCATCGATGTGCGTCTCGAAGTCGACAAGCATGGCAATGTCACGTCCCATCTCACGGTCGAGAAGCCGGAAACCCTGACCATGCTGCGCCAGGACGCGCCGCAATTGCAGCGTGCGCTCGAAGAGGCCGGCCTCAAGACCAATGACAGCGGATTGCAGTTCTCGCTGCGCGACCAGTCTCCGCAACAGCAACAGCAGCAGAATGGCGAGCAGTCCGGCCGCCACATGCACCGCCTGACCATCAATGACGACGACACCGTCACCGTGGCCCCTGCAGCACGCGGCTATGGCCGCATGTATGGCGCCAATGGCGGCATCGATATCAGCATCTGAGGATTGACCCATGGCAGTTGATGCGACTTACTCGAACCCTGTCGTCTCCGGGACCTCGACCAATACGAATACGAGCACCAATACGAGCTCGTCGACGGGCCTCGCTGATAACTTCCAGACCTTCCTGACGCTGCTCACCACGCAGCTGCAGAACCAGAATCCGCTCGATCCGCTGGATACCAACCAGTTCACGCAGCAGCTCGTGCAGTTCGCGCAAGTCGAACAGCAGTTGAAGTCGAACGATCAGCTGAAGTCGCTGGTGGAGATGGAAAAGGCGACGCAGGCGACCCAGGCGCTGGTCTATGTCGGCAACAATGTCGCCGTGGATGGCGCGACCGCGCAGTTCAAGACGTCGGCGACATGGAATCTGCTTGCAGACAAGGCTTCCACGGCGGATATCAGCATCACGAACTCGGCCGGCAACGTCGTCTATAGCGGCAAATATTCGCTGCAGTCCGGCGAAGGCACCTTCGTCTGGGACGGCAAGGGCAATGACGGCGTGCAATATCCGGAAGGCGCCTACACGCTGACAGCGACCGCGAAGGACGACAACGGCCGCGACGTCGGCGTCTCCACGGAAGTCCAGGGCGTCGTCGACTCGGTCGACCTGTCAGCCAGCCCGGCGCTGCTGTCGATCAACGGCTCGAACTACACGGTCGACAAGATCAAGCGCGTCGTGCGCGCGACCAGCACGCCGACACCGACGCCCACACCTTCGACCTGATACGCGCATCGGGCAGATTGAGCGGCGCGAGAACTCATCTCGCACCCCTCGCTTCGCGCTCGCCCCTCGTCCTGTCGAGGGGCCGGAAGCCGTGCCTCCTTACCAGCGTCAGAGCCTTCCGTTGGCTATGGCGGCAGGCGGCGAACATGGCCATCTCCATGTTTCAAGACGGTACATCCGCCTGCGCTCCGCGCGTTTGGGCGGACCGGCCGTGCCTCCTCACCGCGACGTGCGGGCGGAGGACGCTGGACCGCCCCCCTTTGCCAAATCGTCAACAAACCCTTTCGCAAAGTCTATTCGCATTGGAGTTGTGGGATTAGGCATATTTTAAGCCGGCGGGCGTAGTTTGTTTCTGTGAGTTCAGTGGTTGAGAGTAGTGTGAGTACGCCATGACAGAACCCCATCGCCCGAGGGTCAAATACGTCATCGGGCCTGACGGCAGCCCATTAACAATTGCCGATTTGCCCGCGCCGGGTACCAAGCGCTGGGTGATCCGCCGTAAGGCCGAAGTCGTCGCCGCCGTCCGCGGTGGCCTTCTTTCTCTGGAAGAAGCCTGCAGCCGTTACACGCTGACCGTGGACGAGTTCCTGTCCTGGCAGTTCTCCATCGACCAGCACGGTCTAGCCGGCCTGCGGACCACCCGCATCCAGCAGTATCGTCAGTAAACAAAACCTTAACGGTTCGAGTTTGATGAAAACCGGCTTTCCCTTCGGAAGCCGGTTTTTGCTGTTTGGCAATAATGAGGCGTAAAGTTAACCCGCGTTAACCAACTGGAAACCATACCTCGGCAAAAATTGCCCAGTCGGTCCCGGAGACCGAATCTCCAGGGGCCGGGTTGTGCAGGGTCTGATCAGTTTCTTCAAAAGTCTCGGTGCCGCGCGCCTGGCAGCGATGTTTGCCGTCACGGTGGCGTTGATCGGCTTCTTCGGCTTCATCATCATGCGCGTCACCACGCCGCAGATGACCACGCTGTTCACCGACCTGACCACCGAGGACTCCTCGGCGATCATCAAGGATCTGGAACGCCAGGCGATCCCGTTCGAGATCAAGAATGACGGCGCCGCCATCATGGTGCCGAAGGACAAGGTCACCCGCCTGCGCATGAAGCTGGCCGAAGGCGGCCTGCCCAAGGGCGGCGGCGTCGGCTACGAGATCTTCGACAAGTCGGACGCCCTCGGCACCACCAGTTTTGTCCAGAACATCAACCACCTGCGCGCCCTGGAAGGCGAACTCGCCCGCACCATCCGGGCGATCGACCGCGTCCAGTCGGCCCGCGTGCATCTGGTCCTCCCCGAGCGCCCGCTGTTCTCGCGCGAAACCCCGGAGCCGTCGGCCTCGATCGTGGTCCGCATTCGCGGCGCGCTGGATCCGCAGCAGGTTCGGGCGATCCGCCATGTGGTCGCCTCGGCCGTCAACGGGCTGAAGCCGGCACGGGTCTCCATCGTCGACGAGGCCGGCCAGCTCCTCGCCGATGGCGCCGCCGATCCGAATGCCGAGACCGCCGCCGGCGACGAGCGCCGCACCGCCTTCGAGAAGCGGATGCGCAGCCAGGTGGAGTCCATTGTCTCCTCGGTGGTCGGCTCCGGTCGCGCCCGCGTCCAGCTCACCGCCGATTTCGACTATAACAAGGTGACCCAGACCTCGGACAAGTTCGATCCGGAAGGCCGGGTGCTGCGCTCCAGCCAGAGCCGCGAAGAACAATCCCAGAGCGGCGAGCGTGATGGCCAGGTGACCGTCAACAACGAGCTCCCCGGCAATCAGCAAAACACCACCGGGAACCCCAAGGATCAGAGCAAGAAGTCGGAAGAGACCAACAATTACGAAATCTCCCGTGTCACCAAGACCGAAGTCACCGAAGCCGGCCGCGTCAACCGGATCTCGGTCGCGGTACTGGTGGATGGCAGCTACAGCAAGAACGAAAAGGGCGAGATGGTCTATGCCCAGCGCCCGAAGGAAGAACTCGACCGCATTGCCACCCTGGTCCGCTCCGCCATCGGCTTCGATCAGAAGCGCGGCGACCAGGTGGAAGTGGTCAACCTGAAATTCGCCGAAGGCCCCGCTGCTCCGCCCGCTGCCGAGCCGACCGGCCTGCTCGGCAATCTGCAGTTCACCAAGGACGACGTGATGAACGTCATCGAGCTCGGCGTCATGATGCTGCTCGGTCTCGTCGTCGTGTTCATGGTCGTCCGCCCGCTGGTCCGCCGCATCCTGACGCCGGAGACCCCGCCGGCTGCCCTGCCGGTCCCGGCCGGCATGATGGCGCTGCCCGACAATGTCACGGTCGGCGCTGACGGCCAGACCCTGGTCGCCGCAACCGGCGCCAACATGATCGACGTTGCCACCATCCAGGGCCAGGTCCATGCCCAGTCGGTGCATCGCGTCGGTGAGCTGGCTGATCGCAATCCGAATGAAACCGCGGCCATTGTTCGTCAGTGGCTGCAGGAACCGGCGTAATCCCGATGGCAGAGCTCCCCGCAACCACCGGCGACAACAGCAGCGACATCCAGAGCGTGGTCGCCGGCCTTGCCGCGCGCCAGGCCGGCCGTGCGCCGACGAAGCCGCTGAGCGGTCCCAAGCGCGCCGCGATCCTGATGCTGGCGCTCGGCGAGAAATACGGCGGCAAGGTGTGGTCGCTGCTCGATGACGACGAAGTCCGCGAATTGTCGTCCCATATGTCCAGCCTCGGCACCATCGAGCCGGAAACCGTCGAAGACCTGATGCTCGAATTCGTGTCGCGGATGTCGGCGTCCGGCGCGCTTATGGGCACCTATGACGCCACCGAGCGGCTGCTAACCCAGTATCTGCCGGCCGAGCGCGTCAACGGCATCATGGAAGAGATCCGCGGCCCGGCCGGCCGCAACATGTGGGAGAAGCTCTCCAACGTGCAGGAAGAGGTTCTCGCCAACTATCTCAAGAACGAATATCCGCAGACCGTGGCCGTGGTGCTGTCGAAGCTGAAGTCGGAACATGCCGCCCGCGTACTCGGCATCCTGCCGGAAGACCTCGCGCTCGACGTCATCAACCGCATGCTGCGCATGGAAGCGGTGCAGAAGGAAGTGATCGAGCGCGTCGAGCAGACGCTGCGGGTCGAGTTCATGTCCAACCTGTCGCAGACCCGCCGTCGCGACGCCCACGAGGTGATGGCGGAAATCTTCAACAATTTCGACCGCCAGACCGAAACGCGCTTCATCACCTCGCTGGAAGAAGAGAACCGCGAATCCGCCGAGCGCATCAAGGCACTGATGTTCACCTTCGATGACCTGATCAAGCTCGATGCCGGCTCGGCACAGACGCTGATGCGCAATATCGACAAGGACAAGCTCGGCATCGCGCTGAAGAGCGCAAATGAGGAAGTCCGCAGCTTCTTCATGGGCAACATGTCGTCACGCGCGGCCAAGATGCTGACCGACGACATGGCCGCGCTCGGCCCGGTGCGTCTGCGCGACGTCGATGAAGCGCAGGCACTGCTGGTGAACCTTGCCAAGGATCTCGCCGCCAAGGGCGAAATCGTGCTGACCAAGAACCGCGCCGACGACGAGCTGGTGTATTGATGGCCGCCCCCGCAAAATTCCTGTTCGATACCGACTTCGCGGCGCCCGATCACGGACGCGCGCCGGTCATCACGCCCGCGGAAATGGCCGAACGGATCGCCCAGGCCGAGGCTCATGCCTATCGCTCAGGCTTTGATGCCGCCCAGCGCGAGGCCAAGGCCGAAGCGGACCGCCGCATGGCGCTGGCCCTCGAACAGATCGGCATCGCCGCCGCAACCGTGGGTCAGGGCGTCGCCGGCATCGAGACCAAGATGGAGACCGAGGCCGTCGATGTTGCCATCGCGGTCGCGCGCAAGCTGTGCAGCGAACTGGTGGCGCGCGAGCCGCTCACCGAGATCATGGCGCTGGTGCATGACTGCTTCCGCCATCTCGTCGCCACGCCGCATCTCGTCATCCGCATCAATGATGCGCTGTATGAGGAAGCCCGCGAGAAGATCGAGAAGCAGGCCAAGCAGAGCGGCTTCACCGGCCGCCTCGTCATTCTCGCCGAACCCGACATCGCCAATGGCGACTGCAAGATCGAATGGGCTGACGGCGGCATGGTGCTCGACCGCGCGTCCATCGATGTCAAGATCAACGAACTCGTCGGACGCTACATGGCGTCCCGCAATACGGCTTGAAGGCCATGAGGACTGAACCATGAGCGATCCCCAGGTCCCGCTTCCCGATCTCAATGCCGGCGATCCGATGGTGACCGGCGATGTCGGCTATGCCGATGAGGAAAACGTTACGCGCATCGCCGCTGACCTCGAAGCGGTGTTCGACGTACCCGTGCAGGTCTCGGCCGTGCTCGGGCGCTCCAAGATGGGAGTGGGCGAATTGCTCAAGCTCGGCCCCGGCACGGTGCTCGAACTCGACCGCCGCGTCGGCGAGGCCATCGACATCTATGTGAACAACCGCCTGGTGGCGCGCGGCGAAGTGGTGCTGGTCGAGGAAAAGCTCGGCGTCACCATGACCGAAATCATCAAGGCCGAGAATTAATCGATACTTCGCGACAGCGGCGCGAACCAAAGAGATAACAGGAGATCACCATGCGGCTTCTCATCGTCGGCACATTGAAAGGCCAGCTCACCACCGCGACCAAGATCGCGATGGATAACGGCGCCTCGGTGGTGCATGCCGAAGCGCACGATCAGGCCATGAACGTGTTGCGATCCGGCAAGGGCGCCGACCTGATGCTGGTGGATGTCGCCCTCGACATCCGCGACCTCGTGATGCGGCTCGAGGCCGAGCACATCCATGTGCCGATCGTAGCCTGCGGCATCACCAATGATGCGCGCGCCGCTGTCGCCGCGATCCATGCCGGCGCGAAAGAGTACATCCCGCTGCCGCCCGAGCCGGAACTGATCGCCGCCGTCCTCGCAGCCGTCGCCAATGACTCGCGCGACCTGATCTTCCGCGACGAGATGATGGGCAAGGTCGTGAAGCTGGCGCAGCAGATCGCCGGCTCCGATGCCTCGGTGATGGTCACCGGCGAGAGCGGCACCGGCAAGGAAGTGCTGGCGCGCTATGTGCACACCCGCTCGAACCGCGCCAAGAAGCCGTTCATCTCCATCAACTGCGCGGCCATCCCCGAGCATCTGCTGGAATCCGAACTGTTCGGCCACGAAAAGGGCGCCTTCACTGGTGCCATCGCCCGCCGCATCGGCAAGTTCGAGGAAGCCACCGGCGGCACGCTGCTGCTGGACGAAATCTCCGAAATGGATGTCCGGCTTCAATCGAAGCTGCTTCGCGCCATTCAGGAGCGTGTCATCGACCGCGTCGGCGGCACCAAGCCTGTGCCGGTGGATATCCGCATCATCGCGACCTCGAACCGCAACCTGTCGGATGCCGTGAAGGCCGGCACCTTCCGCGAGGATCTGCTGTTCCGCCTCAACGTCGTCAACCTCAAGATCCCCGCGCTGCGCGATCGCCCGGCCGACATTCTCGAACTCGCCCAGCACTTCGCCAAGAAATATGCCGAAGCCAATGGCGTGCCGGTGCGTCCGCTCTCGGCCGACGCGCGCCGTGTCCTCACCGGCAATCGCTGGCAGGGCAATGTGCGCGAACTGGAAAACACCATCCACCGCGCGGTGCTGATGTCGTCGGGCGACGAAATCGGCGCGGATGCGATCCTGACGCCGGATGGCGATCGCCTCGATCAGGCCAAGGCCCAGCCGGCGGTGGCGCATGCGACCATGGCCGCCGAACAGGTGACGCGCGCGCTGGTCGGCCGCACGGTGGCGGATGTCGAGCGCGACCTGATCCTCGAGACGCTGAAGCACTGCCTCGGCAACCGCACCCATGCGGCGAACATCCTCGGCATCTCGATCCGCACGCTGCGCAACAAGCTGAACGAATATGCCGATGGCGGCCTGCCGATTACTCCGGCCGGTGCGGGCAATGGCGATTATCGCGGGATGATGGGGGCGGCGTGAGCTGCCTCACTCCCCGTCTGTCATCGCCCGCGAAAGCGGGCGATCCAGTACACGGTGAGATTCCGGCTCAATCACGACGGACGATGTCTACTGGGTTGCCCGGTCTAGCCGGGCAACGACAGTGAGCGCTACGAATAGCTTGGCGCATCCTGCTTGCGGAAAATCTTGATCGGCTCGCCCGGCACGAGATCCGGCTTCCGCCACATCTGATAGGCGAACAGGGCGAGATAGCCGATCGACAGCGCGCCAACGATATAAATCAGCCAGATGCCTGCACGCTTCATCGAGCGGCACTGCGCCGGACATAGCTGCGGTGCCACAGCCAGATCAGCGGTACGACGACGAGTTCGCCGATCAGGCTGACCATCAGCCCCACCGTTGGAAAGCCGTGACCGACCACCGCCAGCAAACGCCCCGCCGCACCGAACACCAGCAGGAAGCTGACCACCCCGATTCGCTCGCCACGCGCTTCCAGGCGCGGGATCGCCGACCAGTAGATCAACCCGGCTGCGATCAGCACGCCCTTGATGAAGCGCACATAGCCTTCCATCGTCACGCCAAGGGTGACGCCCGACAGGCTGGTGCCGAAGAACACGCCGGTGACACCGAAGAGGATGGCGACAAGGCCGACGATCGCCAATGCGATTTGAAGCAGTCTGCGTTCCAAGCCGGTCTCCTTTACGTGCGCCCGCTATAACTGATCCATCTGACGCCGATGGGCAACCCGTCGCCGTGTCGTCGGGCGGATTGAGCGCAGCTTGCACCGCCCGCCCGAATGGTTAGCTTCCCTTTTCGAATCGTTCTTCCCCGAGACCCTATGACCAAATTCACCCCGCATCAGGACGCCGCGCTGAAAGCCGTGGGCGATTGGCTGAAGGCCAAGCCCGGCCAGAACGGCACGCCGCAGGTGTTTCGCCTGTTCGGCTTTGCCGGCACCGGCAAGACCACGCTGGCACGCCACATCGCCGAGGATGTCGATGGCGAGGTGAAATATGCGGCTTTTACAGGCAAGGCCGCATTGGTGATGCGCAACAAGGGCTGCCACGAAGCGTCCACCATCCATTCACTGATCTATCGCGCCCGCGAGACCGGCGAGGAGACGCCGAATTTCGAACTCTGGGACGATGCCCCGGCGTCCAAGGCCAAGCTGATCATCGTCGACGAGTGTTCGATGGTCGATGCCGAACTCGGCCGTGATCTGTTGTCGTTCGACTGCCCCCTGCTCGTGCTCGGCGATCCCGCACAGCTGCCACCAATCCAGGGCGGCGGTTTCTTCACCGCGAGCGAACCCGACGCCATGCTCACCGAGGTACATCGACAGGCCGAACACGATCCGATCGTGCGCATGTCCATGGACGTGCGTGAAGGCCGGCCGCTGAGCATTGGCCGCTTTGGCGACAGCGAGGTCGTATCGCGAAAATCGCTCGACCCGGAGCGCGTGATGGCCGCCGATCAGGTGCTGGTCGGCCGCAACAATACGCGCCGCGCCTACAATATGCGGGTCCGTGAAAAGCTCGGCCTCACCGATCCCCTGCCCGTCGCCGACGACAAGCTGGTCTGCCTGCGCAACAACCGCAAAAAGGCACTGTTCAATGGCGGCTTGTGGCGCGTGCGGGCGCGGGCCACGTCGAAATCCGCCATCGTCACCATGCGCATCATGCCGGACGAAGATTTTGGCGGGAAGGTCACGAAGGTCTCCGTGCGCGCCGACTGTTTCACCGGTGGCGTCGAAGGCCTGTCCTGGGACCTGCGCAAACCCTATGACGAGTTCGACTATGGCTACGTGCTGACGGTGCACAAAAGCCAGGGCTCGCAATGGGACGATGTCGTGCTGTTCGACGAAAGCTTCGCATTTCAGGACAGCCGCGCCCGCTGGCTCTATACCGGCATCACGCGTGCCGCGAAACGATTGAGCATCGTCGTCTGATACTTTTGCGTGTGTGCGGGAATGCCGCAGGAACAATTTGACGGTGCCCTGAAACCGTCACGATGCTTAAGCGTTAGTCCTGTTCATTACGCAGAGGCAGGAGTTGAAATGCGATTGATGAAGTCCGCCGCCGCCGTCGTTTTCGCCGGTATCACCGCCGTTTCCTTCGCGGCACCCGCCACGTCGGCGCCCCTGATGACCCAGGGCGCGATCAGCCAGAGCGCGATCAGCCAGAGCGGCGCAGCCCCGGTCGAGCAGGTCCAGTATTATCGCCGCCATCACCATCACCACTACGGCTATCACGGCGGTTACCGCCGCGGTCCGAGCGCTGGCGCCGTGATCGGCGGCCTCGCTGCCGGTGCGATCATCGGTGGCGCCATCGCCGCCAGCCAGGCCCAGGCTGCCCAGCAGCAGAACCACGCCTACTGCGCCCAGCGCTACCGGTCCTACGACCCGGCTTCGGGCACCTATCTGAACAAGAACGGCATGCGTTACGCCTGCCCGTAAGCAATCGATGCATCGATCCGATGAAGCCGCGAGACTCCCGTCTCGCGGCTTTTTCTTTGGCCCGAGCGCGGCATCTCTCCCTCACGAAACCGTGTCCGTCGCCGTGTAACGCGCTGCTTCGGAGTTCGTATCTCGCATAACTGCCCGGCCCGGCAATTGCCTGCCGCCACCACCGGGCTAGACTGCCGATATCGGCACGCGACACCCGAGAGGATCCGCCATGCGCTCCCTGTTCCGCCGCCTCACGCTCACCGCCGCAGCCGGTGCCCTTGCCATCGCTGCCGTGCAGATCGCACCGACATTTGCGTCCGAAGAAGCCGTGATCATCCCTGCTCCCGCCACTGACGCGCAGGCCGCCGATGGCCTGCAGACGGCTGTGATCGCTGGCGGCTGCTTCTGGGGTGTCCAGGGCGTCTATCAGCACACCAATGGCGTCGTCAGCGCGGTGTCGGGTTATTCCGGCGGCAGCAAGTCGACCGCGAACTACACCGCGATCGGGACCGGCACCACCGGACATGCCGAGGCGGTCGAGATCAAATACGACCCGAAGAAGATCAGCTACGGCAAGATCCTGCAGATCTATTTCTCGGTCGCGCATGATCCGACCCAGTTGAACCGCCAGGGCCCGGATGTCGGCACGCAGTATCGCTCGGAGATTTTCGCCACCACGCCGGAACAGAAGAAGGTGGCCGAGGCCTATATCGCGCAGCTGAACGCCGCCAAGGTCTACAAGAAGCCGATCGCCACCAAACTGGGGATGCTGCAGGCCTTTTATCCAGCCGAGGCCTATCATCAGGACTATCTGACGCTGCACCCTAATCAGCCCTATATTGTCTATAACGACCTGCCGAAGATCGAGAACCTGAAGAAGATCTTTGCCGAGAATTTCATCGAGAAGCCGACGCTGGTGAATGCGGCCAAAGCCACGAACTGAGGTGGCGGTCGCACATTGGCGGGCGGCGGAACCGGAGGCACTATGTCCGATACCAAGACCCCCGCTGACAAAGTCGTGAAGAGCGAGGCCGAGTGGCGCGCCGAACTGACGCCGATGCAGTTCGCGATCCTGCGCGAGAAGGCGACCGAGCGTCCGTTCAGCGGCGAATACGAATTCACCGAGACGCCCGGCACCTATGTCTGCGCCGGTTGCGGACAGACGCTGTTTGAATCGGATGCGAAATTCGATTCCGGCTGCGGCTGGCCGAGCTTCACGCAGCCATCACGAGAAAGTCATGTCGACGAGGAGCACGACACGACACACGGCATGATCCGTACGGAAGTGCTGTGCTCCAAGTGTGATGGGCATCTCGGGCATGTCTTCAACGATGGCCCGGGCCCCACTGGCCTGCGCTACTGTATCAACTCCGCAGCCTTGAAACTTCAGCCGAAGTAACCACGTAGACACCATTGAACGACATGTTCGCCCCGCGTGACCTCCAATGGTGACGCGGGGCGTTTCTGTCCTGAACTACAATTGCTGCCTGCAACTTGCACATGCCTGTTCGGCGTGCATGGCGTTAAGAACTGAAATCCGATGTCCACTCGCTCTAACCGCTTTTTGCTCGGTCTCGCACTGGCAGGCCTCATTCTCGAGAGCGTGCTGTCGCATCCCGCGCTTGCGACCTCCAAGGTCTCGCTGTTCAAGGTGATCACCGCGAAGGACGAAATCGTCATCGGCCTGGACGACGATCA
>NZ_JBIISY010000180.1:0-12295 GCF_044340795.1 Tardiphaga sp. | reverse complement strand
CATCGCTTGCGGCGGTGTGTTGAAGCCCGACGTGGTGTTCTTCGGCGAGACGGTGCCGCGCGACGTGGTGGATGAGGCGCGCGACCGACTGGAGAGCTCGGATGCGATGCTGGTGGTCGGTTCGTCGCTGATGGTCTATTCCGGCTTTCGCTTCGTGCAGATGGCGGCGAAGAAGGGCATCCCCATCGCCGCCGTGAATCTCGGCCGCACCCGTGCCGACGATCTGCTCACCCTCAAGGTCGAGGACCGCTGCGAGGCGGCGCTGGCGTTTCTGCTCTGAATGAGGCGAAGCCCGCCAAATCTGGCGGGCACGCATGCCATCGCTGCGCCTTGACTTCGCCCCCCGCTTGGCCAATCTCGGCTCCAGAAAAACACTGTAAAATCTGGAGGAAGACTTATGGCCGACGCTTATATCATCGACGCAGTCCGCACCCCGCGCGGGATCGGCAAGGTCGGCAAGGGCGCGCTCGCCGAACATCATCCGCAGCATCTCGCCGCCACCGTGCTCAAGGCCATTGCCGAGCGCAACAAGCTCAATACCGCCGAAGTCGATGACATCATCTGGTCGACCTCGACCCAGCGCGGCAAGCAGGGCGGCGATCTCGGCCGCATGGCGGCACTCGATGCGGGCTACGACATCAAGGCCTCGGGCACCACGCTCGACCGCTTCTGCGGCGGCGGCATCACTGCGGTGAATTTTGCGGCAGCGCAGATCATGTCGGGGATGGAAGATGTGGTCATCGCCGGCGGCACCGAGATGATGTCGCTCACCGGCGCGATGGCCGCCGAGGACATGGCGGCCGGCAAGCGCCCGCTCGGCATGGGCTCGGGCAATGAACGCCTCGCAAAGGTGCATCCGCAGTCGCATCAGGGCATCTGCGGCGACGCCATCGCCTCCATGGAAGGCTTTACCCGCGAGGAACTCGATGCGCTCGGCCTTGAAAGCCAGCGCCGCGCGGCCATCGCCATCAAGGAAGGCCGGTTCGACAAGAGCCTGGTGCCGGTGAAGGACGAGCAGGGCAATGTCGTGCTCGCCAGGGACGAATATCCGCGCCCGGAAACCACGGCGGAAGGTCTTGCCGGCCTGAAGCCGGCCTTCACCGCGATGGCCGACTATCCGCTGGACGACAAGGGCAACACCTATCGCAAGCAGATCAACCAGAAATATCCGGATCTGGAGATCAAGCATTTCCATCACGCCGGCAATTCCTCGGGCGTGGTCGACGGCGCCGCGGCGCTGCTGCTGACCTCGAAGGCCTATGCCGACAAGCACGGCCTGAAGCCGCGTGCGAAAATCGTGGCCATGGCCAATATCGGCGACGATCCGACGCTGATGCTGAATGCACCGGTGCCGGCGGCGAAGAAGGTGCTGGAAAAGGCCGGTCTCACCAAGGACGACATCGACCTCTGGGAGATCAACGAGGCTTTCGCCGTCGTGGCGGCCAAGTTCATCCGTGACCTCGAGCTCGACACCAGCAAGGTCAACGTCAATGGCGGCTCGATTGCCCTCGGCCATCCGATCGGCGCCACCGGCGCGATCCTGGTCGGCACCATTCTTGATGAACTGGAGCGTCGCAACCTGAAGCGCGGCCTCGTCACCATGTGCGCCGCCGGCGGCATGGCGCCGGCGATCATTATCGAACGCGTGTAAGCGCGCCGCGACCATTCCCGATCCTGTTCAAGAGCATGGGTGCCCCGCATCCATGCTCTTTTTGCGTCTGGCGGCATGGGCAGCGCGGTCGTATCGTCCCGCCGCACATGACCTGAAGTGGATACCGCGACCATGCAATTCCGACATGATGGCCTCTATGCCTCCCGCCGCTCGCCGGTGATGGCGCGCAATGTGGTGGCAGCCTCGCAGCCTTTGGCGACCCAGGCGGGCTTGCGTATGCTGGAGCGCGGCGGCAATGCGCTGGATGCGGCGCTGGCGGCGGCCATCGTGCTGACCGTGGTGGAGCCGACCGGCAACGGCATCGGCTCCGACGCCTATTGCATCCTGTGGGACGGCAAGGAACTGCACGGGCTCAATGCCTCCGGTCGCTCGCCGGCAGCGTGGACGCCGGAGCGCTTTGCCGGCCGCAAGACGTTTCCGCATCGCGGCTGGGAGAGCGTTACGGTGCCGGGCGCCGTGTCGGCCTGGGTCGATCTGTCGGAGCGGTTCGGCAAGCTGCCTTTCGCTGACCTGTTCGAGCCGGCGATCTCCTATGCGGAGAGTGGCTTTCAAGTTTCGCCGGTCATCGCCGAACTCTGGCGTCGCGGCGCCGAGGAATTGAAGAACCAGCCGGGCTTCGCCGAGTGCTTCATGCCGAACGGCCGCGCGCCGGTGGCGGGCGAATTGTTTCGCATGCCGGGCCATGCGCATTCGCTGAAGCTGATCGCGGCGACCAAGGGCGAGGCGTTCTATCGCGGCGAGCTTGCCAGGCGCATCGCCGATTTTGGGCGCGCGCACGCTGCCGCGCTCGACGAGGCCGATCTTGCCGCGCATCGCAACGACTGGTGCGGCACCATCAGCCAGGCATTTGGCGACACGGCATTGCACGAGATCCCCCCGAACGGGCAGGGCATCGTGGCGCTGATGGCGCTGGGCATCATCCAGGCGGCGGGGCTGGACGGGCTGACGGTCGATAGTGCCGACGCGCTGCATCTGCAGATCGAGGCCTGCAAGCTCGCTTTCGCCGATGTCTATGCCTATGCGGCCGATCTCGATTACATGCGCGACGTCACCGTCGCGCATCTGCAGAACCCGTCCTATCTTGCCGCGCGCGCAAAGCTGATCGACCGCAGCCGCGCGCAGGACTTTGGCGCCGGTGCGCCGAAGACCGGCGGCACGGTGTGTCTGTCGACCGGCGACGCCGCGGGCATGATGGTGTCCTATATCCAGTCGAACTATTCCGGCTTCGGCTCCGGCGTGGTGGTGCCGGGCACCGGCATCAGCCTGCAGAATCGCGGCTTCGGTTTCGTGCTGGACGAAGGGCATCCCAACCAGGTCGGGCCGCGCAAGCGGCCGTTCCAGACCATCATTCCCGGTTTCGTCATGCAGGGCGATGCGCCGCTGATGGCGTTCGGCCTGATGGGTGGGCCGATGCAGGCCCAGGGCCATCTGCAGATGATGCTGCGCATGCAGCTGTGGGGGCAGGATCCGCAGACCGCCGCCGATGCACCGCGTTGGCGCTATGTGGACGGACTCAAGGTCGCCATCGAGAACGGCATTTCGGACGAGGTGGCGGCGGATCTCAAGGCCCGCGGCCATGTGATCGTCCGCGAGCCGCCGGATTCAGCCTTCGGCTTCGGCGGCGCACAGCTCGTGCGGTGGATTGAGGGCGGCTATGTCGCCGGCTCCGATCCGCGCAAGGACGGGCAAGCGGCAGGGTTTTGATCTGTAGCCCGGGTGAAGCGAAGCGTAACCCGGGGACCGCAGAGGGAGTTGAAACGCCGGTCCCCGGATTGCGCTTCGCTCCATCCGGGCTACGCAGCTGCAGCTCAGCCCAATCCCGCAGCCACCGCGATCTTGTACGTGATCAGGCTCGCCAGATAGGCCAGCGCGAACATGTAGAAGAAGGTGATCAGCATCCACTTGGTGCCGCCGGTCTCGCGGCGGATCACCGCCAGCGTCGATGCGCATTGCGGGGCGAACACGAACCACGCCAGGAACGACAGCGCAGTGGCGAGGCTCCATTTGCTCGACAGCGCCTGGCCGATGGCCTCCGCCGCTTCCTTGCCGCCTTCGATCGCATAGACGGTGCCGAGTGCACCGACCGCGACTTCGCGCGCCGCCATGCCGGGGATCAGCGCCACCACGATCTGCCAGTTGAAGCCGATCGCGGAGAACAGCGGCTCCAGCGTCTTGCCGATCATCGCAGCCAGACTGTAATCGATCGCCGGTTCTGTCGCGCCCGCAGGGGCCTGCGGGAATGTGGCCAGGAACCAGATCAGGATCATCATCGCGAGAATGGTCGTGCCCGCGCGCTGCAGGAACATTTTTGCGCGGGTATAGACGCCGATGCCGATGCTCTTCAGGCGCGGCATCTTGTAGTCCGGCAGTTCGAGCATGAACGGGGCGGGCTGGTAGTCGCTGAGCATGAAGAACTTGATCACGAAGGACACTGCCAGCGCGCTGGCGATGCCGATCACGTAGAGGCCGAACATCACCAGCCCCTGCAGATTGATCCAGCCCCCGACATCGGTCGCCGGGATGAAGGCGGCGATGATCAGCGTATAGACCGGGATGCGCGCGGAGCAGGTCATCAGCGGCGCGATCAGGATGGTGGTGAGGCGGTCGCGGCGATTGTCGATCACGCGCGTTGCCATGATGCCGGGAATGGCGCAGGCAAAACTCGACAGCAGCGGGATGAAGGCGCGGCCGTGCAGGCCGGCACCTCCCATGATGCGGTCCATCAGGAACGCAGCGCGCGCCATATAGCCAAAGTCTTCCAGCAGCAGGATGAACAGGAAGATGATGATGATCTGCGGCAGGAACACCAGCACGCTGCCCACGCCGGCAATCAGGCCGTTCTGCAGGAAACTTTGCAGCAGCCCTTCGGGCACCACCTGTGCCACCAGATTGCCGAGCGCGCCGGCGCCATCCGAGAGCAACTCCATCAGCGGAGTTGCCCAGCTGAACACCGCCTGGAACATGACGAACAGGATGGCGGCCAGGATCGCGAGGCCCCAGACCGGATGCAGCACCACGGCATCGACGCGCGCGGTCAGCGTGTCGGGCTTGCTCGGCATCGTCACGGTTTCGCGGATGATGCGGTCAGCCTCGCGCTGATAGGCCTTCATGTCTGCGATGCTGGTCTGGGTCCACTCCGCGGGCGCAACCGGCGCCGGCATCGTGGTGGCGAATTCGTCGGTACGGGCGCGCAGCGCATCGGCGCCACCCTTCTTCACCGCGATCGAGGTGATGACGGGAACGCCGAGCGCGGCCGACATAGCATCGACATCGATCGTGATGCCGCGGCGCGTGGCGATATCGAACATGTTGAGCACCACCAGCAACGGACGGCCGGTGCGCTTCAATTCGAGGATCAGCCGCAGCGTCAGCCGCAGATTGGTGGCGTCGGCGATGCACAGCACCAGATCCGGCGGCGCCTCGCCGGCACGTTTGCCGAGCACGACATCGCGGGTGATGATCTCATCAGGGCTGCGGCCGCGCAGCGAATAGGTGCCGGGCAGATCGAGCAGGGTGACCTGGCGCCCGGCAGGCGTGACAAAGGCCCCCGATTTGCGCTCGACGGTGACGCCGGCGTAGTTCGCAACCTTCTGGCGGCTGCCGGTGAGGGCGTTGAACAGCGACGTCTTGCCGCTGTTGGGAACACCGACCAGCGCGAGATTGAAACGTTCGCTGGTCACGTCTGAGATCGTCATTTTACGAGAACTGCCATTGCTTCGCGCCGGCGCACGGCGATGGTGATGTTGTCGACACGCACAGCGATCGGGTCCTGCTTGATCGCGCCCTGATGCAGGATCTCGACCCTTGCCCCCTCGGTGAACCCCATTTCCAGCAGATACTGCTCGAGCTCGTGCGAGGTCGGTCCCGCGGCTTTTGGGTTCAGCGCAACGATGGTGCCGACAAAGCCGCGCGGAGCTTCGCCAAGGCGCATATGGTGATCCGCTGCTGCGGGTGAAGATGTCATGGGGGTCGTCGTCATGCCGGACCTTGTCGAGCAGCTATCAAGTCAGGTCAAGACATACCGAAGTTTGCGATTAGAACCGTTATAAACAGGGCTCTGCGACAATCCGCCGGCTCACAATGGCGTCATGAAACGCTGGCGTGCTGCTCGCTCGGCGCCTGCTGTTGCCGATGAACCAGCTCCGCATAGAGGCCGCCTCGCGCGATCAGCTCGTCGTTGGAACCTTGCTCCGCAACCACACCTTCTTTCAGTACGACAATGGTATCGGCGTCGCGAATGGTCGAGAGGCGATGTGCGATCATGATCACGGTGCGTCCCTGCATCAGCCGCTTTAGGGCTTCCATCACCAGCACTTCGGATTCGGTATCGAGCGCGGCGGTCGGCTCGTCCAAAATCATGATCGGGCTGTTGCGCACCACGGCCCGGGCAATGCCGATGCGCTGGCGCTGGCCGCCGGACAGCGTGTCGCCGCGTTCGCCGACCATGGAGTCATAGCCATGCGGCATGCGGATGATGAATTCATGCGCGTTGGCGATCTTCGCAGCCTCGACGATCTCGTCTTCGGTCGCGCCCGGCCGGCCATAGGCAATGTTCTCGCGAATGGTGCCGCGGAACAGCACGGTCTCCTGCAGCACATAGCCGATCTGTGAACGCAATGCGGAGAGCTTGTAGTCGGTGACATCGATGCCATCGATTGAAACCCGGCCGGAGCTCGCGTCATAGAAGCGCGGGACGAGGCTGAGCACCGTGGACTTGCCGGAGCCGGTGGGGCCGACGATGCCGACGATCTGGCCGGGCTCGATCCGGAACGAGACGCCGTTCAGGATCGGCGCTTCTTCCTCATAGGCGAAGTGGACATTCTCGAAACTGATCTGCCCCTTGGCGCGGCCGGGATCGATGGCGCCAGGCTTCTCGACGATGATGTCGTCGGCCGACAGGATCTTCTGGATGCGCTCAAGCGCCACGGTGGTCTGGGCGATGGAGCTCGTCATCGCGGCGAGGTCCTTCACCGGTTTGAAGAACTGCGCGAGATAGGCGAGATACACGGTGAGCGCGCCTGCGGTCATGGTGCCGGCTGTGATCAGCGAGGTGCCCTTCCACAGCACGATGGCGGTGCAGAACGCCACCACGATTCCCACCACCGGCGACAGCAGCGACTTTACGCGCCGCGCCTGCATGGCCGCATCGACCGTGGCGTGGCTGGCGGCTTCCAGCCGTGCCAGTTCGAGATCCTGCCGGCCGAAGGCGGTGACCGACCGCACCGAGCCGAGGCCCTGCTGGACCACGGCGACGATCTCGCTCTGTCGCTGCCGCACCGTGCGGGTGACTTCCTTCACGGCCTTCTTCAGATGCATCACGAACACCAGCAGGAACGGCGTGATGGCCAGCGCGATCAACGTGAAGTCCCAGTCGAGCCAGAACATCAGCCCGATCATGAAGAAGATGGTGATGATATCGACCAGGATATCGAGCGTGGACGACGAGGCGAAGCTCTGCAGTGTCGAAACGTCGGTGGTGATGGTGGAGATCAGCGCACCGCTCTTGGCGTGGTCGTAATAGCGCAACGACAGCCGGTGCAGATGGGCATAGATGCGGATGCGCAGATCATTGGCGACCCACTGGCCGACCGAAGTCGAATAATAGTTGTCGATATAGGTCGCGGCGGCGCCGACTACGGCAATCAGCAGGGTGGCGATGCCGGCAAACAGCGCGACGCCGACGGTGTGGCGGCCGATGCCATAGTCATGCGCCCAGGCGAGCCAGTCAGGCAGATGGTGGGTACCCAGCGCGTCATCCAGCACCAGCTTGAGCGGCCACGGGGCCGCGAGGCTGGCGCCGATTTCAACCAGCATGGCGAGGAAGACGATGGCCAGCCAGCCGCGATAGGGCCGCAGCATCTCGAACACCAGGCGGGTCATGGGAAATGTGCCTCCAAAGCCGATATCCCGGGACCACTGATTGCCCGAGATCAAGCCACCATAGCTGCCTCTAGTTAGCGGACCTTAACTGTAGTCGGATACAGCTCGATTTTGACGTCATTATCCGGATATCCTGCCGCCATACGGGCCGAACATGAAGAGCATGACCATTGCATTCCCGTTCTGGGGCCGGGTGCTGCTGCTTGCCGGCCTGAGCGGGCTCGTGCTTGGCGCGGGCCTGCTGACCTGGCGCTATGTCGACCGGACCACGGTGTTGACCCTCGCGGTGGGCTCGCTTGATGGCGAGGCCGGGCGTACGGCCTCGATCATCGCCAGTCATTTCGCCGACAAGAAATCCTCGATCCGCCTGAACATCCAGCGCTTCGACGATGTGGTCGGGTCCGGCAAGGCTTTTGCCGAGGGCAAGGCCGACCTCGCGGTGATCCGCGCCGATGTCGGCGATCTCTCGGCTGCGCGGAGCGTGGCCGTGCTCACCAAGGGCGTCGTCATGCTGCTGGCGCCGCCGGGATCGCGGATCACCTCGGTCGAGGGGCTGCATGGGCGAACCATCGGTGTGGTGGGCGGGGAGGTCAATCGCCGGCTCGTTCAGGCGCTGACCAAGCAATATGATCTCGGCCGCGCACAGGTCAGCTTCAAGGATGTCGCCATCGGTGATGTGCGTCGGGCCGTCGAGACCAGGGAGGTCGGCGCGCTGCTGGTCGTCATTCCGCTGACCGAGAAATATCTCACTTACATACGCGGCCTGTTCAAGGGCGCGCCGGTGCTGATTCCGATCGATGCCGCCGGCGCCATCGCCGATGCAGATGGCGCGTATGAGAGTTTCGACATCCCCAAGGGCACGCTGCGCGGCGCGCCGCCGGTGCCCGACGACGACGTGACAACGTTGCGCGTGGGCTACTATCTTGTCGCCAACAAGAAGCTGCATTCCAGCATGGTGGCCAATCTCACGGCCATGCTGATATCCGCGCGCCGTGATCTCGTGGCCTCGCAGCCGCAACTATCTGGCATTGCTGCCGCCAATACGGATCCTGATGCCTTCATTCCCGTGCATCCCGGCGCTGCCGCTTACTACAACGGCACCGAGCAAAGCTTCATGGACAAGTATGGCGACGATATCTATCTCGCGCCGATGATCCTGGGTGCCCTGGCCTCGGTTGCTGCGGCGGCGTGGCGCCTTCTTGGCATTCACCCGGCCGATCGTCGCAGCGCCGCGCTGATGTCGGTGGATGCGATCCGGCGCAGGATCAGGGAAGCGACCAGCGAGGCCGAACTCGCCGCGATCGAAAGCGAGATCGACGAACTGCTTAATGCCCATCTCGCCGCCGCGATTGGCGGTGACGACAATGCGCTGGATGCGCCGACCCTGCTTTCGGCAGCGCAGCGCCTCGACAATCTCATCCATCACCGGCGGATGACGCTGGCGAGCCACCCCTTCACGCCGAACCCGGTTCAAGGTTAGAAATGCAGCACGGCATCGTCCCATCGCTATCCGTCTGCGCCCGGTTCCTCCTTCTCGCGAGAGCTTGTCCATGTCGCATACGCTGATCGTATTTCCGGATGACACCGCCCAGGCGATTGTCGAGCCGCTGCGGGCAGCCAAACGCAGCATCAATATCCGCATGTTCCTGTTCACCGATCCGACGCTGCTCGATGAGGTGATCGCGGCGAGGAAGCGCGGCGTGTATGTGCGGGTGATGCTCAATCCGGCGCGGCGCAGTGGCGAAAGCGAGAATGACGAGACGGCGGCGGCATTGGCCGCGGCGGGGGTCGAGGTGCGCGACAGCAATCCGGCCTTTGCGTTGACCCATCAGAAGTCGATGGTGATCGACGACGAACTTGGCTTCGTGGAATCGCTTAACTGGGAAACGCGCGATCTCACCGAAACGCGCGACTATGCTGTCACCACCTCCAACAAACTCGAAATCTCCGAGATGGTGGATTGCTTCGATGCCGACTGGGCCAAGCAGAATTTCGAGCCCCATCCGGATTCTCAACTCATCTGGTGCCCGAACAACGGCCGCGAGCGGATCGGCGCCTTCATCGACGCGGCCCGGGACTCGCTGTTCATCCAGAACGAACGCTATCAGGACACGGATATCATCGAGCGGCTGGTGCGTGCCGTCACGCGCGGCGTCAGCGTCCACATCATGGCCCGGCAGCCGCACAAGCTGAAGAAGAACAAGCTGATCGAGGGGATCGGCGGCTTGCGCATCATGCATGATGTCGGCGCCAAGGTGCACCGGCTCAACGACATGAAGCTGCATGGCAAGATGCTGCTGGCGGATGAGGAGCGGGCCATCGTCGGCTCGATCAATCTGACCCCGGGCAGCTTCGACGATCGCCGCGAACTGGCGATCGAGACCGATTCACATCATGTGGTGAAGCGGCTGGTTCACACCGCGCAGCATGACTGGAAGAATTCCCGCAAGCTCGACCTGTCCGACGAAGCTGTCAAAGCCGATCTGGAGAAACACGGTATCCGGCAGTAGCCGGATCGATTCAGCCGCGATTTGGATAGTTAGGCGGCCTGCGCCGCCGGGGCGGTGGGGGCGGCCGTACTTGCGCGCGACGGGCATATTCGGTCGCGAGATTCAGGAGCCGCTCCTTTACGGCGGGGTCATCGACCTCGCGCGCGAGTTTCTCGCAGCGCTCGGCCTGTTCGCGGAAATAGGCGGCCTCGTCAGGCAACTTTGTGATTTTCCTTATGTGGGTCCTTGGCCGCCGAGTGATACATGAACAGCTCGGACAGCTGGTTCTTCAGCTCCAATACGCGATTTGAGCTCAGGCCATGCCGGATGCAGAGCAGGTTTTTGATGGTGGGCAGCTCCGGCAAATAATATTCCTTGGCCCAGACCAGTCCGGTCGGGATCATCCGGCTCGGCATCGCAGTGAGACCGATGCCAGCTTCGACGGCCGATTTCTTGGCATCATAGTCCTGGCTGCTGAAGGCGATGCGATAGGACAAGCCATGCCGGGTCAGCGTGTTGATCATCCAGTCGTCATTGGTCCAGGTGACGATCGGGATCGGTGCACCGGGGCTGAGCACGAAATTCTTTGAACGCACCCAGACGAGCCGGTCTTCGTATTCGTCGACGATCAGCGTCGCGAGATCGGCATCGACGTCGCCGCGCTGATAGAAGCAACCGATGTCGATATGGCCTTCGACGAGTGCCGCAGAGATATCGCTCGAGGTGCCAGCCTGGATGTGCACATCGCCGAGGCGGCTTGCTTGTTCCTGAACGAACTGGCGGCTGAGCAGTGAACTCAGTCCAAGCCGCAGCCGGCCTGCCGTGGCGTCGGCGCCGCCGAGCGCGAGCACCTGGTCATTGGCTTCGATGATCTTGCGTGCCTGTGCCAGCACGAGCTTGCCGAGATCGGTGGCGCAACTGCCATTCGGCGTCTTGCTGAACAGCGAGCCTCCGACGATTTGTTCAAGGCGTTTGATCTGTGAACTCACCGCAGGCTGACTCAAGCCCAACTGATCAGCCGCCTTGGTGAGACTGCCTGCCTCAGAGATCGCAACAACCGTACGTACGATTTCGATGGGAATGTTGTGATGTCTGCGCTGCATCGAATCCTCGCCTCATCGTTGTTTCAGCTCAGACTGAGTGTTGCAGTGATTCCCGCCTAATCAAATATCCGTAATTAGTATATGTTATATATTTGATCTTTATGGCATTTCTCGGATTTATGAGGTCATCAGAAACGACCTCGAAATTCGTAGATAGCTAGCGGAACTGAATCACGATCAACTGCGTTTTCTCGCCCGCGATCAGTGTCAGCGATGGCGTTGATGGGTCAACAATGATCGCATCACGCTCGCCCAGAACCATCGACGGCGTCGGAGCAACGACTTCAAGCGCGCCTTGTTCGACCACCAAAATCGTTTGCGCAGAAATCATAAAATCCTGACGCCCGGTAAGCTTGATGCGCTGCACATCCTGCGTGATCGTTCCGCGACGGCTCATGACATTGAGATCGAGGATGGGCCCGTCAACCAGTGTGGCGGATGTCGGCTGGTCGCCGGGGAAGGAGTGGATCGTGTCGCGATCAATGCGCGTGATCGGCTGGTCCGCGACGGAAAGATCGAGACCGTTGCCTTCGAGCACCAGCAGCGTGCGATCAATTGCCGCAAAGGACGAGAACGGTCCGTCGCTCGCCACCTGGGCCATGCTGACACGCCAGTCGAAGTCGTCGAGACTCGCATCCGTCGGCGAGATCGCGATTTCCGTGGTGGAGCCCATGCCGTTCTTCCACGGCATGGTCCTGTAGTCCGCGGCGCGGAGAATCTTCACGCGCGGTCAGACCTTCAATGGCAGCGACGGCAAATTGAGGCCGTGCTCCTGAGCGCAATCGATGGCGATGTCGTAGCCGGCATCGGCATGCCGCATTACGCCGGTGGCGGGGTCATTCCACAACACGCGCTCGAGGCGCCTGGCCGCTTCCTGCGTGCCATCGCAGACGATGACCATGCCGGAATGCTGCGAGAAGCCCATGCCGACGCCGCCGCCATGGTGCAGCGACACCCAGGTCGCGCCGGAGGCGCAGTTGAGCAGCGCGTTGAGCAGTGGCCAGTCGGAGACGGCGTCAGAGCCGTCCTTCATGGCTTCGGTTTCGCGGTTCGGGCTTGCCACCGAGCCGGAATCGAGATGATCGCGACCGATCACGATCGGTGCCTTCAACTCGCCAGACGCCACCATCTCGTTGAAAGCGAGGCCGAGG
>NZ_JBIISY010000415.1:0-3248 GCF_044340795.1 Tardiphaga sp. | reverse complement strand
TGGGCGATCGGCCGCTCAAACGCCCGGCGTTCGGTGCTGTACTTCCAAGCTTCGTCAACGGACGCTTGCGCAGGTCCGATGCATTCAAGTCCAATCAAAGCTCGACTGTAGTCGAATCCGGCCATAATCTTTGAGAAACCTCTATTCTCCTCGGCCATCAAACATTCAGCCGGGACAAAAACATCGTCGAAAAAGACGGAGCCGCGGCCAACCGGTCTGGTACCGATATCGTCGAAATGTGTTCGGGTAATGCCGGGCAGGCTAAGGTCCACAAAGAAAGCACTGACGCCGCGTGCACCGTCTTCGATTGACCCAGTTCGTGCGAAGACGACGGCCGCATCGCATTGGTCAGAAAAGCTCATCGAGGTCTTTTCGCCATTGAGGCGGTAGCCATTGCCGGACTTGTCGGCGCGCAAAACCAAACTCGCTGCGTCCGATCCACCACGGGGCTCGGTGAGGCCGAGCCCGATGATTGCTTCGCCATTGATTACCCGCGGCAGCCATTCCTCGCAGATGCCTGGTGTCGCATGCTGGTTCATCATCCCACCCATCAGCGAAGCGAGCAGCTGGGCGTAGCTGACATTAAAGTCGCCATAGGCAATCTGTTCGATTATCACGCCAGCGGTGGCGCTGCTCTGCCCGAGGCCACCGTATATTTCAGGAAGATCGACACCAATAAGGCCGAGATCGCCCATTTCCCTAAGCACCGCTCGATCGATGCGGTCATGCTTCGCTCGCGTTAGATACCGCGGGGCGAGTTTCTCCCGAGCGTACCGTTCGGCGGCTTCGCGGAAGGACCGCTGCTCAGTACTTAGTGTGTAATCCATGACGGGTCCCTAAAGCCGACTCACCAACTTGCACTCGATCGGATAATATCGCATTCTAACAATTGTTAGAAATAACGCAATCGTGCCTCGGAGCTGTCCTGATGATTGGAGTTTCTCGGTATTCGAGCCTTTTGTCGCCGTTGGGAGTGGGTCAAACAACGCTGCGTAATCGAATAATCATGGGCTCGATGCACACCCGTTTGGACATGGAGCCTAACGGGCTGAAAAAAATGGCGACATTCCTTGCTGAACGCGCCAAGGGCGAGGTTGGCCTAATCATCACGGGCGGCTACGCTCCAAATACCGCCGGCCTCATCGAGCCTGGCGGACCGATTCTGACCGAGCGATCACAAGCGTGGGAACTGCGCCGTGTGACCGACGCTGTTCGCCATTATGGCAGCAAGATTTGTTTACAGATTCTGCATGCGGGCCGTTACGCTAAGCAGCCAGAGTGTTTTGGGCCGTCGGATATCCGCACCCGCATCAATAAATTTCCGCCCCGCGCGATGACCTCTACCGATATCTCGGAGACAATTGCAGACTATGTGCGTTGCGCGCTTTTGGCGAAGGACGCAGGATTCGATGGTGTCGAGATCATGGGATCTGAGGGCTATCTCATTAATGAGTTCACGGTCCTGCGGACCAATGACCGCACAGACGAATGGGGCGGAGCTGAGGAAAACCGGCATCGTCTTCCCGTCGAGATAGTCAGCGGCATTCGCGCGGCTACCGGACCGAACTTTTTGATCGTCTATCGCATCTCCGCGCTGGATCTGGTTGAGGGTGGCGCTACCGGGGACGAGGTCAGTAGGCAGGCGAAGCGGATCGAGATTGCCGGTGCTGATATACTGAACACCGGGTTCGGTTGGCATGAGGCGCGCGTGCCAACCATCGCCTACCCAGTCCCGCGAGCCGCCTGGCGATTTGCGGCCGCCCGGCTGAAAAAAAGCGTTGATATTCCCGTGGTGGCTTCGAACCGGATCAATACGCCCGAAGTCGCCGAGGACATTCTAGCATCTGGGGACGCCGACTTGGTGTCGATGGCGCGCCCGATGCTTGCCGACCCGCATTTTGCTCGCAAGGTGCGGGAAGGTCAGGCCGACAAAATCAACATATGCATCGCCTGCAATCAAGCTTGCCTCGACTTAATCTTCTCTAATCGTAGTGCCACGTGCCTCGTGAATCCGCGCGCTTGTCGTGAAACAGAATTTGACGACAAGAAAGCCGTAAAAGCTCGCAAGATCGCGGTCATCGGCGCCGGTGCGGCTGGACTTGCCGCAGCAACAGAGGCTAGTCAGCGAGGGCATAAAGTCACGCTGTTCGAGATAAGCGATCGCGTTGGTGGTCAGATAAATCTTGCGCGTGCGGTGCCCGGCAAGGCCGAGTTCGATGAAATGCTGCGCTACTACAGCGGGAAGCTGTCGGATGAAGGCGTGGAATTGCGCCTCAATACGACGCCGGATGCCGAACAACTCAAGCGCGAGAACTTCGAAGCTGTTGTGGTTGCTACCGGCGTAAGCCCGCGATTGCCGGACATCGCGGGTATTGATCATCCCAAAGTTATTTCCTACAGCGACTTGCTCGGGGGGAGAAAAAAAGCTGGCCGCCGAGTGACCATCATCGGCGCTGGCGGTATTGGTTTCGATGTTGCCGAATATCTCTGCCATTCCAATCCCGGTGCAGAGCCGATGTCGCGACGCCTTAATACTGTGGAATTTATGGCCGAATGGAATATTGACGCCACTCTGGCTACAGCTGGTGGGTTGTTGGGCGATCCGTTGGCTCCAGTACAAAGCCGGCGAGAAATTACCATACTTCAACGTAGGGCAACGCGTCCGGGTGCTAATCTTGGGGTATCGACAGGGTGGATTCTACGCAGCAGCCTTGCCAAACGCGATGTCACGATGATTGCAGGAGTTACATACGAGAGGATTGACGACCACGGCTTCCACGTGACTATCGAGGGCAAGCCTAAGTTGATCGAGGCGGACACGATCGTCGTTTGTGCCGGCCAAGAAGCCAACCGCGGATCATTTGAAAAGCTGAAGTATGCCGGCATCGAAGTTCACATCATCGGGGGCGCGCGGGAGGCTGCCGAGCTTGACGCCATGCGTGCGGTCGATGAAGGCGTGCGTATCGGCAACGCACTATAGTGCGTTGCCGGCTCGCGCAACGAGAAAGGCTTCTGCTTAGTTCGTTTTGGCGCATCGCACCCGAAACTGTTGCCGCTCCGCCTAATAACGCTACCGTTGCGGATTGACTCACTTTGTTTTGGGGAGGGCGGATTCGCGCTTGGCGAACTTCACTGCATCGATCATCTGACGCGCGTCGTGGGCCAAGTGCAACGTCTCGCCGCCGTCGATGTACCATTCCTCACCGGTCACAAACGTCCCGAGTGACGAACCCAAAAAAACAATGGCA
>NZ_JBIISY010000414.1:0-3267 GCF_044340795.1 Tardiphaga sp. | reverse complement strand
GGATGGGTTGAGCGCAGCGATACCCATCACCGCATGCACCCGAGTGGATGAGTGCTGGGTATCGCTGCGCTCAACCCATCCTACGCCTGGCGTCCAATGACCGCCGGCGATCTCAGCTCCGTTAAAGCCCTCGCCGACGTCATCCATCCCGAATTTCCCGAGACCGACGCGGTGTTCGCCAATCGCATGGCACTGCATGCCGGTGGCTGCGAGGTGCTGGACGGCAATGACGGGCTCAAGGGCTATGTGTTGAGCCATCCCTGGCAGGATCGCGCGCCGCCGCCGCTCGATGCAGTGCTGGAGCCGATCGCCTCTCCATCGACATATTACATCCACGATCTCGCATTGCTGGCTGAGACCCGCGGCAGTGGTGCCGGTACGGCCATTGTCGGCCTCCTTGCGGCCCGCGCACGCACGCTGGGCCTACCGAATATGACCCTTGTTGCCGTCAACAATTCGGTCCACTTTTGGCAGCGGCAGGGCTTTACCGTCACGGACGATCCAGCACTTGGGGCCAAGCTTTTGAGCTACGGCGATCAGGCGCGCTTCATGACGCGAGACCTCTCCTAGAACACGTCGTTTCAAGAACCAGGGAAGAAACCAATGACCGCCAAGATCGCCATCGTCACCGGAGCCGGCACCGGCGTCGGCCGCGCCGCCTCGCTCGCGCTGATGAATACGGGCTTCACCGTCGTGCTCGCCGGCCGCCGGCTCGAACTGCTGCAGGAGACGCAGAAGCTCGGCACTGAGCAGGGCGGCAAGAGCCTGCCCGTCACCGCCGACATGCAGGACCCCGCCTCGATCGCAGCGCTGTTTGCCAAGACCGTGCAGGAATTCGGCCGCCTTGACGTGCTGTTCAACAATGCCGGCATGGGCGCGCCCGCGATCCCGTTCGAGGATCTCGGCCTCGAACAGTGGAAGGCCGTGGTCGACACCAATCTCACCGCGCCATTCCTGTGCACCCAGCACGCCTTCCGCATCATGAAGGACCAGACCCCGCGCGGCGGCCGCATCATCAATAACGGCTCGATCTCGGCGCATGCGCCGCGCCCGTTCTCGGCCGCCTATACCTCGACGAAGCACGCCATCACCGGCCTGACAAAAGCCAGCAATCTCGACGGCCGCGCCTATGACATCGCCGTCGGCCAGGTCGATATCGGCAATGCCGCGACGCCCATGACCGACCGCATGGTCAATGGCCCCGGCGTGTTGCAGCCCGACGGCACCTCGCGCCAGGAGCCACGCATGGACTCCAAGGCGGTGGGCGATGCCGTCGCCTATATGGCCGGCCTGCCGCTGGATGCGAATGTGCTGACGATGACGGTGATGGCCACGAAGATGCCGTTCGTGGGACGGGGCTGAGGATTCGATACCGAAGGCGAGCGCAACACGCTCGTCTTCAGAACTTGACCACTGCACCTGTATCCTATAGGATACTTCATGTTCGAGGTCTTGAAGACCAGCGAATATCAGAAGTGGATCACGTCGCTGGCGGATCTGCGCGCGCAAGCGCTGATCACGGCACGGGTCGATCGTCTGGCGCTCGGCAATCCCGGCAATGTCAAAGCCGTGGGCGATGGCGTCAGCGAGTTGAAGATCGATTTCGGGCCGGGATATCGCGTTTACTTCACGCGGACTGGCAAGACCGTGGTGCTGCTTCTCTGCGGCGGCGACAAGTCTTCTCAGGCGAAGGACATTCGGCGTGCAAAGCAGATCGCCGCGTCATTGTGAAGGACTGGCAATGGTGGACATCTCGAAATTCGACGCAGCCGAATATCTCAAAACGCCGGAGATGATTGCTGTCTATCTCACCGACGCTTTCGAGACTGATGATCCCGCTTTCATCACACGCGCCATCGGCACAGCCGCGCGCGCCAAAGGAATGGCGGACGTTGCGAAAGCCGCCGGCGTCTCGCGCGAAAGCCTGTACAAGTCTCTCAATGGACAATCGAAGCCCGAATTCGACACAGTCCATAAGGTGCTTGGAGCCCTCGGCATAAGGCTAATTGCTGAGCCGATTGACAATAAAGCAGCCTAGCTTCGACTTCCCCGGCACCGACATTGCATGACCTCCGTCGCCGCGGCATCATTGCCGCGGTTTCGGGGGATATATGCTTCAGCTTCAGTCGGCGTTTGGGATTTTCGCTCTGCTTGGCCTTGCCTGGCTGTGCGGTGAAAATCGCAGCAAGGTGTCATTGCGCAAGGCCGTGATCGGGCTCGTCTTCACGATCGCAACGGCCGTCATTCTCCTGAAGCTGCCCATCGTCACGCGCGCTTTCGGAACGATCAATGACGCGGTCTCGACCATCGCGGCTGCGTCGCGCGCCGGCACGTCTTTCGTGTTCGGCTATCTCGGCGGCGGCGCGCTCCCCTTTGACCTGAAAGCCCCCGGCGCAGATTTCGTGCTGGCGCTGCAGGCCCTGCCGGTCGTGCTCGTGATCAGCGTGCTGACGACGCTGCTGTTCTACTGGCGCATCCTGCCGCCGATCGTGCGTGGCATGGCGTGGCTGCTCGAGCGCACGCTCGGGATCGGCGGCGCCGTGGGGCTCTCCACAGCCGCAAACATCTTTCTCGGCATGGTGGAAGCGCCGCTCTTCATTCGGCCCTATATCGCGCAGCTCACCCGCAGCGAGCTGTTTCTCGTGATGACCGGCGGCATGGCGGGGATCGCCGGCACGGTGCTGGTGCTCTACGCCAACTTCATGGCGCCGTTGCTCCCGGATGCCTCGGCGCATTTCGTCATCGCCTCGGTGCTGTCCGCGCCGGCGGCGATCCTGGTCAGCCTGATCATGGTGCCGGAAACCGAAGACCGCCGCACCAGCGGCCTGCTGGCCAGTCCGCCCTCGCCCGCCAGCAGCACCATGGATGCCATCGTCAAGGGCACGACGGCCGGCATCGAACTGCTGGTCAATATCGTCGCGTTGCTGCTGGTCTTTGTGGCGCTGATGTATCTGATGAATGCGATCCTGATGCTGTTTCCGACGATCGGCGGCACGCCGCTCACGGGCCAGCGCATCGTCGGCTATGTCATGGCGCCGGTCTGCTGGCTGATGGGCCTGCCATGGGACCAGGCGCTCACGGCGGGATCATTGATGGGCGTGAAGACGATCCTCAACGAGCTGATCGCCTATGTGCAGCTCGCAAAACTCGGCCCGGAGGTGCTCGATCAACGCTCGCGCCTCATCATGCTCTATGCGCTGTGCGGCTTCGCCAATTTCGCCAGCCTCGGCATCATGATCGGCGGTCTCGGCACCATGGCGCCCGAAC
>NZ_JBIISY010000413.1:0-3280 GCF_044340795.1 Tardiphaga sp. | reverse complement strand
GCGCTATCGAGCGGAAGCTGAGCCACCCCGATCGTCGATCGCGCATGGCGGCCGATATCACCCAGAACCTCGACCATGAAGTCTGAGGCGCCATTCATCACCTGCGGCACCGACGCATAGGTCGGCGTGGCATTGATGAAGCCTCCGAGACGCACGCAGCGCTTGATGCGACCGAGATCGCCGCCCAGTGCTGCCTTGGCCTGTGCGAGGAGATTGATGGCGCAGAGCCGTGCTGCGGCTTGGCCGGCCTCGAGCGAAACAGCGTCGCCCAGCTTTCCGCGGTGGGCGTCATCAAGCTTTCCTGCACCATTCAGGCACAATTGACCGGAAACGATGAGCTGGTTCCCCATGATCACCGCCGGGACATAGTTGGCCAAGGGCGCCGCCGGGGTAGGTAGCTCAACGCCGAGAGTCTTCAGCTTCTCGTCGATTGCGGACATGTTGCTCTCCATTACGCCAGGCCCGAAATGGTGATGCCTGCGCCCTTCACCTTGTATTTTCGATTAATCCAGATCAGCACTGACGTCAGTGCCTCAGCAGCTGCTGCGTTTGCCAGCGCGCCACCATCGACACCGCGATTGCTGACGGCATCGGCAAGCTTGATCACTTCGGTGCGGGCATCCGCGTCGTCGCCAAAGACGAGAACATCGCAGTCGGCCTTGCTGCCGGCGTGCAGCTTCTGCGATCCCACATTGTGAAAAGCGCCCACGACGCGTGTCGACGGGTCGAGTTGCGATTGTGCGATCACAGCAGCCGATCCTGCGGCAGGCAGTTGTACGACCGACACTTTCGGCGGTACGAGCGGAACGACCGCTGTCACCACGATCTTGCTTTTCGCTGCGTCTTTGATCTCGGCGAGGCTTGCCTCATAATTCGAGAAAGGCACAGCGACGATGACGATGTCGCTCTTGGCCGCAGCTGCCGCGTTGGTTTCGCCGGCGACGCTGGTAAAACCTTCGGAGCGGAGCAGCGACGCCATTTCCTCTGCGCGTTCGCTCGACCGCGAGCCGAGTACGACCGTATATCCGGCACGGCTCCAGCTGCGCGCGAGGCCGGAGCCGAGATCGCCGGTACCGCCGACGATCGACAGAGTGGGAAGAGGGGTTTCTGACATTGTATCCCTCTCTTTATGCCTTCGTCAGGTGCGGCATGACTTCTTCCGCAAACAGTTGCATCTGCTCCAGCAACTCGGGCATGGTGTTCACGGCGAAGTACAGGCCGAGCAGGTGAGTGGCGCCGGCTTCCTTCAGCTTCAGTCCGAGATCGATGATGTGCTGCGCGTCTCCGACCAGATTGATGTCCTCATGGGCGATCGCGCCTTGATCTTTCAGCGTCGATTTGCTGAGCGACACGAGATGATTGTACATCTGCGATTGCTTGAACTTGGCGATGGCCTGTTCGCGCGTCTTGCCGAGATAGACGATGTATTGCGGAGCCACTTCGAGCTTTGAGCCGTCCCGACCATGGCTGGCTGCGAGTTCGTGCAGCATGTTGACGGACTCACGGAGCTTTGAAGCCTCGACGCAAGCCGGCATCCAACCGTTTCCAGCCTTCGCAGCACGCATGATGGCGTTCTTGTTGTTGCCGCCGAGATAGAGCGGCAGCTCTTTCTGGAGCGGCTTCGGGAACATCTCGACATCGCGATACTGGTAGTATTCACCCTCATGCGTTGCCATGCGCTCGCTGAACAGTTGGCGCAAAGCACCGAGGCCCTCATCGACCATGTTGCCGCGGTGCGCCTTGAAATTAGGCTGCAGTGCTTCGAATTCTTCACGATAGGCGCCTACGCCGATGCCGATTTCGAGACGACCGCCGCTGAACTGATCGAGGGTCGCGATCTGCTTCGCTGTCACGACGATGTCGCGGCGCATCGGGAGCACGAGCATGCCCGTGCCCATGCGCAGCGTCTTCGTTGCGGAGGCGATGAAACCGTATGTGATCAACGGTTCCCAGTAATTCGGCGGGGTCGGAAATTCGTCGCGCACATAGTGCTGCGTGGTCATATGGTCGTTGCCCCAGACCGAATGGTAGCCAAGCCGCTCGGCGTGCACGGCGATATCGATGATGTCCTGAGGGGTCGAGAACGGGACCGGATACATCAGCCCTTCCATCCCGGTAGGCAATCCGACGCTAATCTTCATGAGCGGGCTCCTTGATGCTTTGTTGTCTTTGCGTTTCTATAAACGAAACGGCGTTATTTATAATGAACCACCGCATTCCAATCGCGTCAAGGCTCAATAATCGTGCAAATCGCTTAATTATACCGCTTTGCTATGCAAGGTAGTTTTCCGCGATTGACCAAATGCCATTCACATGCGAGCTTGTTATGAACCACTGTTTCAATAAATAAAACACTTGGAGAAGGCTGTGCTGGCGAATATTGAGCGGTTGAAGCGGAAGATGTCCGAGGATGATCTTGACGGTCTCGTCGCTGCCGCAACTGAGAATGTGCAGTATCTTACTGGCATTCGAAGTGTCTCGTTGCATCTGCATCCCTATTTCGGCCAGTGCTACGCGCTTATCACACGCGATGAGCCGGATCGTGTGACGTTGGTCTCATCGACCGGTGAAATTGACCAGGTGCTGGATGCATCGGCCGTGATTGCTGGAGCGGTCAACTTCGGGACCTTCTATCGGGAGTGCTATGGCAGCGAAAATCTTCCGGAGCACGAGCAACGTCTGCATGAATTGACGATCAATCCTGCCGAGCCAAATGGAGGCGCTGCTCTCGCTGCGGCCGTCAAGCGACTGGGATTGAGCGGCAAACGCGTTGGTCTTGACGAGAACGGATTTCGTATTGGTGTCGAGGAGGGGCTGCGGCATGCACTCCCTTCGACCAGCTTCGTCCCGGCCGCATCCGCATTTGCATGGGTCCGCCGCGTCAAGACCGATGAAGAGATTCGACGGATCCAACGATCGGCGCTCATTACCGAGCAGGCGATACAGGCTGCGGTGTCGATCGCACGCTCCGGGGTGACCGAGCATGAACTTCATCTTGAATTCAACCGCTCGATTGCGTCTCAAGGAGGGCGCGCGGAATTCACGATGATCAAGTTTGGTCGGAACAGCGTCGGCGGGCAGGTGCTATCGAATCGCACCCAACTCCAGTCTGGCGACACGATTTGGTTCGACGTCGGAGCGACCTGTCAGGGCTATTGGTCGGACCTTGCCCGAACGTTCAGTTTCGGTGAGCCATCGAAGCGAGTGGTCGAGTTGTACCGTGCGATGGTTGCTGGTGAGCAGGCCGGTATCGATCAGACCCGTCCGGGAATGACAGGTG
>NZ_JBIISY010000177.1:0-12820 GCF_044340795.1 Tardiphaga sp. | reverse complement strand
TGGTCCGGGCCGATCCGGAATTCGCTGAAGGCTTTTATTTCGAAACGGTCGAATTGTTCGAACCCGAAAAGGACCGGGTTCGCGCGTTCGACACCGGCGATTGCATCGACCGCCGGGCGCGCGCCAATCTCTTCCGCCTGGAAACCGACGGCGTCTGGCGGCTGATCGTGTCGCTGACCGATCGCCGCATCGTACGCCGCGAATATCTACCCACGGCCAAGCCGATGATCCAGCTGGAGCAATTCACCGCGATCGAGGAAGTGGTGCGGAAGGCTCCGGACTTCATCGCCGCCTGCAAGCGCCGCGGGATCGACGATATGGAGAATGTCTGCATCGACCCATGGTCGGGCGGCAGCTTCGGCGCGCGGGACGAGGCGGGGCGCTACGTCGCCCATGTCTTCGCCTGGCTGCGGCTGCGCGAGAATGAGAATTTCTACGCCCATCCGATCGGTGGCCTCAACGCTATCATCGACATCAAGACCAACGAGGTTCTGCGCGTCGATGATCATGAGATCATCCCGATCCCACGCGGGGAATCCAACTACGAAGCCGAGTTCATCACCGAGCCGCGCCGCCCGTACAAGCCGATCAACATCGTCCAACCCGAAGGTGTGTCATTCAAGCGCGAGGGCCAGCGACTGACGTGGGACAAATGGTCGGTACGCGTCGGTTTCAACTCACGCGAGGGGCTGACGCTGCACGACATCCAATATGACAACCGCCCGGTGATCTACCGCGCGTCGCTGGTCGAGATGGTCGTGCCCTACGGCACCCCCGACAAGGGCCATTTCCGCAAGAATGTGTTCGATATCGGCGAATATGGCATCGGCAAGCTGGCCAATTCGCTGACGCTCGGCTGCGATTGCCTGGGCGCGATCGAATATATGGATGCTCATCTGGCGACGATGAACGGCGAGGTGGTGACGATCGACAATGCGATCTGCATCCACGAGGAGGATGCCGGGCTGTTGTGGAAGCATTGGGATTTCCGCACCGATCGCGTCGAATCGCGGCGCGCGCGCCGGCTGGTCGTGTCGTGCATCTGCACGGTCGCCAATTATGAATATGGCATCTTCTGGTATTTTCACACCGACGGTTCGATCGAGCTGGAGCTGAAGGCGACCGGAATCATCAACACCACTGCCTGCCACCCGGGCGAACCCGGCCGGTTCGGCAAAGAGGTCATGCCCGGCGTGCTCGGCCACATCCACCAGCATATCTTCTGCGCCCGGCTCGACATGGCGGTCGACGGCGATCGCAACAGCGTGGTGGAACTGAACACCCGCGCGCTGCCGATCGATGCCGACAATGTCTACGGCAACGCCTTCCTCGAGGAAGAGACGGTGCTGACGTCCGAGCTCAAGGCCTGCCGCCGCGCTAATCTCGACAGTCACCGCGCGTGGAAGATCGTCAGCGCCGATCGCAGGAATCAGGTCGGCCGGCCGACCGGCTACAAGCTGGAACCGTCGCATCCAGTGAATTTCTTCGTGTCGCCCGATTCGCCGTCCGGCCGCCGTTCGACGTTCACCGGCAACCACCTCTGGGTCACGGCCTTCGACCCCGAGGAGCGCTATCCCGCCGGCGAATATATGAACCATTCCGACGGCAGCGGCGGCGTCGCCGATTTCGTCAAGCAGGATCGGCCGCTGGTCGACGAGGATCTGGTGGTCTGGCACACCTTCGGCCTGCACCATCAGGTGCGGCCGGAAGATTTTCCGGTCCAGCCGTGCATCTTCACAGGCTTCAAGCTGATGCCGAGCGGCTTCTTCGATCGTAATCCCGGGATCGATCTGGCGCCGGAGAAGAACAAGACCAGTTGCCACGCCGGTGCCGGCGCGCGCAACTGACCGGCCGGGGCGCGCCGATCCGCTAACTGCCCTGCTGTGGGCGGCCAGCGCGGCGGCCTGGGCGGCGCTGGCGGCGGGACGCGACCTGCACGCCGTCCTTCCCATGGTCTGCGGCGGGATCGCCGGATCGGTCATGCCGGGCATCGCGCGGATCGACCAGGCCGCGCGGCTGTTCGGCCTGCCCGCGATCCTGGCCGGTTTCGCGCTGATGGCGGTGGCGATGATGGCGCCGGTGCTGGCCGGCCCGCTGCGGCAACTCGGTCGACGGTGGTCGCCGGATAGCCGGGTGCGGCCGGCGGCCCTGTTCGCCTTCGCCTATCTCTGCGGCTGGACGGCAGCCGGCGCGCTGCTCGCGGTCGCCGCCATCCTGATCGCCGCCTTCGCCAGTTCGGCGCTGGGCGCCGCGGCGATCGCGCTGGCGGTCGGCGGCAGCTGGCAGATCAGCCCGGCACGCGCCGCCTGCCTGGCGCGCTGCCGGCGGCCGCCGCATCTGGCCGACGGACGGTTCGCCACCGTCGTCGCGCCGCTGCGTGCCGGCGCGACGCTTGCCGGCTGGTGCATCGCCGCCTGCTGGCCGCTGATGCTGCTGCCGCTCTGCTCGGGAAAGGCCCACGGCCCGGTGATGATCGTCGCCGGCCTGATCATCGCGTTCGAGCGGCGCGAGCGGTGCCGGCCCGCGGCCCGGGGTTGATCCCCGCCGATTTCACCGCCATCGATGATCCGGCCCCGGGGCGATCGACCGATCCGATCGCCGCGCGGCAGGGGAGGATCATGATGGATGCCGCCGGCCGCGATGCGGAGCGCTGGACGTCTTCGAAGGCGGAGATTCTGGAGGCGGCACGGCGCCTGATCGTCGCGAACGGCTATCACGAATTCTCGATGCGCAGCGTGGCCGAGGCGAGCGCGATGCATCTGAAATCGCTGCAATATCATTTCCGGACGAAGAAGGATCTGATCGACGCGGTCGTGACCTACACGCTCGAGAAATCCTATCTCGAAACCTATGAACGGCTGTTCGAGGCGAAGGCCAGCGGCGATCCGAACGATCGCTTCGCGATCATGCTGGACTATCTGCTCGACGATCTGTCCGATCCGTTCACCTCGCGGCTGTTCCCCGAATTATGGGCGCTGGCGAACCACGACAAGGATGTGTCGAAGGCGATCGACCATTTCTACCTTCGCCACATCGGCAGCATCGGCGATGCCATCGCCCGGATCAATCCCGGCATCGGCGCCGCGGAGATCGGCGAGCGATCGGCGCTGATCGCCATGCAGATCGAAGGGCTGGTGCTGATCATCGGCCACGGCAAGCGCAAGCACCCGGAATTCAGGGATCTAAAGACCGCCGCCAAGCGCCATATGATCGAGATCGCCCTGGCGCCAGCGCGGACCTGAGCGGGCGCGCCGCGCCCTACCGGCCGTCGTCGAACGGCGCCAGCCAATCGACCACCTGCTGCTGGAAGCGGGTGAAGCCCTTGTAATCGACGATTTCCTGCGGACAGGTCTTGACCACGCGATGCAGGCGCCTTGCCCAGGCCGGATTGGTCGCAATCTCCTCCAGCGAGGCGAAATAGGTCCGCACCGGGAAGGCGATGGCGTTGGTGCGCGGCAGCCGGAAGATCGGCTGGATCTCCATCCGCAGATGGACCAGCCGGCCGGCATTCTCCGACGTGACGAGGCTCCAGTCATTGGCCCATTCGGGTGTCGCCTCGACCGAGATATTGTGGCGGGGATTGACCGTCATGTTCCAGTTGGTCCGGCGGAACGGGTGGCCGGGCTTCAGCCGCACCAGGAATTTCATGGCGCGTTCGAACACGCCGCTTTCGTGCGCCAGCGGCACCGGACCATGATATTCCTTGAAATTCATGCCGACGTTGAACCGCAACGAATAGCCGGCCCGCGACGTCGCCAGGCCGGCGATCCAGAACAGGTTGGCATCGCGCTCCTCCAGCAGGATCCAGTCGCCCTGGCCCTGCATGCCGATATATTTGAGCGGCTCGCTGCCCAGCGTCCGCATGTCGCCGAAGGTGAAGCTGTCGGTGATGCCGAGCGGACGGTTGGTCCACGTCCAGGTCGAACCCGATCGTTCGAGCGCGAAATGTTCGGGATAATCGCGCGCATAGGATTCCATGATCAATTCCATGAATTCCCATTGGGCGGGGATCGAATGCGGCAGCGAGACATAATGCTGATCGGGATCGGCCGCCATCAGCAGGCGCCGCTCCGCCATCTCGCCCAGATAATGTTCATCGACGTCGAGCAGATGCTCGAAGATGCCCGGGCCTTCGACATGCGGCTCCAGATTGGTCGAATAGGTGAAATGGTCGCTCAGGAACAGAAACGGATAGCGTTCGATCTGTTCGCGGCTGTTCGAGAACGAATAAGGGGCACGATAGGATTCGTCGGGTTTGAAATGAAGGGTCACCGGGGCCACTCCTGTCTGGGTCAGGCGTCGAGGACGAGACGGGTGCAACGGGCGCGCGAGACGCACGGCATGAAATATCGGCCTTGCCGCTTCTGATCTTCCGAAAGCCAGATATCGCGGTGGATCAGCTCGCCATCGGCTTCGAGCACGGCGGTTTCGCACAGGCCGCAGGCGCCGCCGCGGCAGAGATAGGGGATCGCCACGCCTTCGGCCTCCGCGGCTTCGAGCAGGCTGAGCTCGGGCGGCACGACGATCGCCTTCTCGCTTCGCGCCAGATAGGCCTCGAACGGCACGCCCGTCGTCTGCTGCTCGAACAGTTCGAAATGGATATGGCTGTCGGGCCAGCCGCAATCCTGCGCGGCGCGCACCGCCGCCTCCAGCATCGGCGCCGGGCCGCAGACGTAGACGTGGGTGCCGAGCGGACGGCCCGAGAGCACGGTAGCGAAATCGATCCGCCCTTCCACATCCTCGCGATAGACGCGGACGTGGCCGGCAGCGGCGGCGCCGATCCGATCGGCCAGGCCCGCGTGGACGTCGCTGGCCACGCCGTAATGCAGTTCGTAGGGGACGTCGTCGATCTCCAGCTCGCGGATGTGGCTGAGCGCCGGGGTGATGCCGACCCCACCGGCGATCAGCACCTGCTGCCGGGCCATGCGGTCGAGCGGAAACTGGTTGGCCGGATAGGTGATCTCAAGCCGATCCCCCACCCGGACATCCTCGTGCAGCGCCCGCGATCCGCCGCGGCCCTTGCCGTCCAGAGCCACCGCTATCTCGTAATGGCGCGTGTCGAACGGCGAACTGGTCAGCGAATAAGGGTTGCGGAAGACCAGATCGCCCTTCCTGATCAGCACGATGATGTGACTGCCGCCGGAGAAACCCGGCAGCGGCTCGCCCTCCGGATCGACCAGCCGGAACAGCTTGATCAGCGGCGTCACCCGTTCGATGCCGTCGACCAGCACCTCGAACGTGCCATGCTTACTCCTCACGCTTCGAGCTCCTCGTCGTCGGGCAGGAGGCCGGGCGTCTCGGCATCGGCCTTGACGCCCATGAACGCCGCCCAGGCCCGCGAATAATGGTCGCGCACGATCAGCGTCTCGCCGCACGATCCGCATTCGAACAGGCGATGGGTGATGTCGTCGTTGAAGGCGTTGCAATGGACGCACATCACCCGCCGGGCGAAGGTGCCGCAATGTTCGCGCAGCACCTCGTCGCCCTTCATATTGTGCGACGACGCGACCTGCATCGCCAGGCCGATGAACGTCTCCGAACCGGCGAGATAGAGGACCGTCCCCAGATCGGCATCGGCGAGGCGGGCGGCCAGCGCCGCGATCAGCGCCCCGTTGTCCTCGAACAGATCGACCGTGCCGATGCCGAGCGCGCGCAGATCGTCGGCATGGTCGCGCCCGCTGAACGATTGCCGCGAATAGAAGATTTCCACCGGGCGCGGCTGCGATCGCAGCCCGTCCAGCAGACGGATCGCCGCCGCGCCGCCACTGCCCTGCGCGACGACGATATGGCGATGCGCCCGTTCGATGATCTCCAGACGATCATAGACAGGCCTGCTCTTGATCCCCGTGATCAGCACTGCGCAGCTCCACCGGCCAGCGATCTGCCCCGTTCCCGTGCGAGGCGGCCCTGGCCGTCATGTCGAAAAGGCGGACCGCCGATCGCCGGCCCCGGTCCGGTCGGCGATCACGGAATGATCACGAAACTCTTCTTGACCGGCTCGATCACCTGCCAGCGGACAGTTTCGCCCTTGGGCGTGAAGAAGGAATCGCCGGCCGCCAGTTCGGCCTGGCGGTCGCCCTGCGCGACGATCACCCGCCCTTCCAGGATCGTGCAATATTCCGACATTGCATAGGTCAGATCGAATTCCCCGCGCTCGACCGCCCACGTCCCCAATGTCCAAGGGCCGGAGAGATCGCCGCCGTCGATCCGGATCGACTCGGCCGGGGCGTCTCCGTAAAAAACCGCATTGGCGGACTTCAGGAATTCCGATCGACTTAAATTCTCGAGCCGATCACCCAGCTTATAGATGTGCATGAGTCCCCCTTAAATAAGGCGCCCACGATCCAGCGTCGAAAGACGCGAATCAACTGTTTTTCATTGCGATTAAACTTACCCGTTGCGTGACGGGTTTGCAATGGAAAAGGCGCGGCTTATCGTCGGACGCGGGCGACCCGGCGGCACAGATCGAGCAGTGACGCGGCGACGGCACAGGCCAGCAGGGTCAGCACCGTCGATCGCGATACGCTGGGGTCGAGCGTCGCCAGCGGCGTCACCAGCGCGCTGAACGAGAATTGCGTGACCCCGATCGCGCCCGAAGCGGCGCCGGCCAGCGCCGGCGGCGCGCGGCCCATTGCCTCGGAAACCGCATTGCCGAGCGTGAAGCCCAGCGACGAGATCAACCCGGCGAACAGGATCGCGATCGTCGGCGCATGCCGCCCGCCGCCCAACACCAGCGTCGTCAGCACCAGCGCCAGCAGCAGCTGGCCCGCCAGACCCAGGCGCAGCACGCGCGCCGCCGATGTCCGCGCCAGCGCCAGGATGTTCAGCTGGCAGGCGAGGACGAAGCCGATCGACGTGCCGCCGTAGAGGATCGAGAATTGCGTGCTCGACCAACCGAGCTCGCCGATGAACAGGAAGGAGAAGCCGGTCAGCAGCACGAACATTGCCGCCATCGTCAATGCCGAGATCATTACCGTCGCGGCGAAGCCCGGCAACCGAACGAGCCGCAGCCATCCCTCAACCAGCCGCTCGTCCGCGACCGCAGATGACGCACGGCTTTCGGGCAGGGAGCGCCAGGTCCACACCAAGGCGATCACCCCGATCGCGGTCAAGGTGACGAATATCCAGCGCCATGACCCGAGCAACAACAAAGCGCCGCCCACCACCGGCGCGATCATGGTAGCGAGCCCCAATATCTGCATCAGCTGCGAATAGAGGCGGGCCGCCCGATCGGCCGGCCACAGATCGTTGACCACCGCGCGGGCCAGCACCAGCCCGGCGGATGCGCCGATCGCCTGCAGAAACCTGCCGAACAACATCGCCGCCAGACTGTCCGCCGCCGCCGCCAGGATGGAACCGGCGACCAACGCCGCCAGCCCGATCAGCAGCGGCGGCCGGCGGCCGAAGCGGTCGCTCGCCGGGCCCCACGCGGCCTGTCCCGCCGCCAATCCAGCGAAGAACACCGACAGCGTCGCCTGCGCCGCCACCGCATCGACCGCGAAGGTCCGCTGAAGGCTGGGCAGCGCCGGGACGCAGAGATCGATCGCGATCGCGTCGATCGCAGTAAGAACGCCGAGCAGCCAGATGCTCGGCCGTGACCGCCGCATCATCGGCCTTGCGGCCCGGTGTCGGCCGGCCGGCGACGATCCTCCGCGGCGGAACGGCGATCGGGGCGAGGGGCGGTGATCGGCGCGAACGTCATTGCCGATCTATCGCCAGACGGCGGCGGTCTGGCGATACCCTCCCAGTGGGATAGGGCTTGGGATAGCCGGAGGCGAACACGGACGGGTCCAAGGGGTCACCCATCTCGGGGACGGGCGACTTTTAGACGGGCACTAAAGTCACCTGCATGGACTCGCGCCGCTCAATCCCGCGCAAGTCAAACATCTTCCCGGGGTTCGACCCTAACGGGGAGCCTGGAGAACCGCGCAGGGAGAAGGCCGTAAATCGATCCAATTCGGTCTTAGTTCAAGATCGTTGCGAATTCGTAGGCAAGTTCGGCGCAGAACTTCCGGGCCGGTATCGCACCGTAGCCTTTGCGTGGCGGCGGCTCCTTCGCGTGACTTGCCGGGATCATCACTAACTATTTCGTGGGGTCGAAGCGGCCCCGCCGCCACCAAGGTTCCAAAATCACGACCGAAAGAGGAAGGGGAAAAATGCGCAAATCCACGGGCATGACGACCGCTGGCCGCCGGCGCCTGATCGTCACAGCAAGCGCCCTGGCGCTGATCGCGGCATCGCCGGCACACGCCCAGGCCCCCGACACCGCCCCGGCGGCTGCGGCCGATACCGGCCTGTCGGACATCGTCGTCACCGCATCGCGCCGCGAGGCGAGCGCGCAGAAGGTTCCGATCTCGATCACCGCGGTAAGCGGCGGGCAGCTTGCAGCCCAGGGCATCACCGACAGCGTCGCGCTGGTCCGCGTCGTCCCGAATCTCTACGCGACCAACGGCTTTGCCGAAGGCAATATCCGGTTCGCGATCCGGGGCCTCGGCAGCACCGATTTCTCCTCGGCAGGCGGCAGCCCGGTCGGCATCTATATCGACGACGTCTATCAGACCTACAGCTTCGGCATAGGCTCGCAAATCTACGATGTCGATCGGGTCGAGGTGCTGCGCGGGCCGCAGGGCACGCTGTTCGGCAAAAATACCACCGCGGGCGCCGTCAGCTATTTCTCCGCCGCGCCGAAACACAAGGTCGAGGCATCGCTGAAGCTCGACGGGCAATGGGGCTTCTACGGCAAATATATCGCCGAAGCGATGTTCAACACCCCGCTGACCGATACGCTCGATGCCCGTTTCGACCTGCGCTACAGCCATCGCGACGATTATGTCCGCAACGTCTTCAACAATCGGAAGATCGGCGGCAACGACAACTTCAGCGGCCGCATCCAGTTGAAATGGCAGGTGTCGGACGCGACTACGGCGACGCTGAAGCTATTCGGCCAATATGACAAGGGGGGGGCGCCGATCTATCACGGCGGCTATATCCAGAACATCTGCGCGCCGGCCAATTTCGATCCGCTGAATACGCCCTATGCCCATTGCAACGGCACGAGCCTACCGGCCACCTACGAAGACCCCAAGCGTACCTCGGACGAGGCGCCGAGCTTCGAACGCTATCATAATTTCGGTGCGACGCTGAGGCTCAACAGCGAGCTGGGCGGGGGCTGGAACCTCACGGCGATCTCCGCCTACGCCAAGATCGACTATGAATTGCTGACCAACGACGACGGCAACGACACCGATTTCTCGCACACCTATCAGCCGCTGCTGGGCTGGCAGGCCAGCCAGGAAGTTCGCCTCGCCACGCCGGCCGAACGACCGGTCAGCGCGATCCTCGGCCTGTTCGGCCAATATGATCATTCACGCACCAACCAATATAATGTCAGCACGCTGGAAGGCGCCGCCCTCGACTATCTGTTCAAATATGACGGCCGGCAGGGCACGACCACGCTGGCCGCCTTCAGCAGCGCGACCTGGAAGGTGACCGAGCGGCTGTCGCTGGTCGGCGGGCTGCGCTATTCGAACGAGCGCCGCAGGATTGACCTCAACGGCATCCAGGTCTTCGGCTATGATCTGAGCGAGCAGGACGCCCGGCTGGATCCGGCCCGTCCGCCGGCCTATCTGAACGGCTTCTACGCGCTCTACGGGCAGCATGAAAGCAACAGCTGGAAGCGGCTGACGTGGGATGCCACGGCCAATTATGCGATAACGCCGCGGATCATGATCTACGGCAAGGTCGCCCAGGGCTTCCGATCGGGCGGCTATAACCTTACCGCAACCAGCGCCGATACGCTCAGCCGGGTCGATCCCGAAATCCTGACCTCCTACGAAGGCGGGTTCAAGAGCGAATTGTTCGACCGGATGCTCCGTCTCAACGCCTCGCTGTTTCTGTACCGGCTGCGCAATCAGCAGATATTGAGCAGCATTTCGGGCAATGGCGCCGTCACCTCGCTCACCAATGCCGGCCGTTCGCGGCTCGAGGGTTTCGAGATCGAGGCCGAGGCGCGGCCGGCCCCCGATCTGCGCCTCAACACGTCGCTCGGCTACGTCCGGAGCCGTTTCCTCACTTACGATACAGCCCTGGCCGGCGTGCCGGTCAGCCTTGCGGGCAACATGCTGCCCTATTCGCCGAAATGGACGGCGACCGGCGGCGCCACCTACAGCATCCCGATGGCTTCGGGCCATGGCATCGATCTTCACACCGACTGGTCGTATCGAAGCCAAGTCTATTTCGATCCCTATAATTTCGGCTACACCGGCAGTCCAGGCCTGGTGCTCGGCAATTTCCGGTTGACGCTGACATCGCCGAAGACCGGACCGCAATGGCATCTTTCGGCCTATGTCGATAATGTCACCAACCGCCGATATTACGGTTTCGGCTATTTTGGCGGCACCGCTTATTATTCGCGCGTGTTCGGCGACCGGCGGCAGTGGGGCGTGCAGGCCGGAATGAAATTCTGAGATGCCGCACGCCCGGTTATCACTCGCCAGGGTGACAGCGGCGCCCGGCATCGCGCCCTAGGCTGCGCCGACCGGGATTGGCGGGGAGGAGCGGATGACGAAGCGATCGGCGACGCGGCGGAGCGTCACCGCCTGGCGCATGGCCGGCCTGCTGGCGATGCCCGGCTTGGCGATGGCCGCCCCGCCGCCATCCCCGGAGCGCGATCCCGCGGCCGAGCGGCAGATGAAGATTGGCGGCAGCTTCACCGTCGCCGCGGTCGGCGACATCATCGCGCCGCAGCCGATTGTCGATGGCGACCCCGCCTTCCAGGCCCTGGCCGAGCGGCTGCGCAAGGCCGATGTCGGCTTCGCCAACATGGAGACCAGCCTGGTCGATTTCCGCAATTTCAGCGGGCCGGTCGGCGGCACGCTGTCGCCGCTGGCGACGGCGCGGTCGATCCGCGACATGGGCGTCACCCTGGTCAGCCGGGCCAACAACCACACGTTCGACGGCGGCTTGGCCGGCATGATCTCGACCGATGGCGCGCTCGATCGCGCCGGCATCGCCCACGCCGGCACCGGCCGCGACCTGCACGAGGCGCGGGCCGCCCAATATCTCGCCACGCCCAAGGGCCGGGTCGGCCTGGTCTCGATCTTCTCGATCGACGACAGCAGCCATTACGGCCCTTCCTTCAGTCGCACGGAGGCCAGCTACCGGAACGGCGGGCTGGGCGGGGCGGCCGGGCTCAATCCCCTCCACCTCAAGGCCTATCATGTCGTCGCCCCCGCCGATTTCGAGGCGTTGCGCGCGATCGCAGCCAGGGCGCAGGGCCTGCGGGAGGCCGCGGCGCCCGCCAATCCGCGCCGCTTCCGCCTGTTCGGCCAGGGCTATGAGGTGGGCAGCGACGTCGGCGACGTCCGTTATGAGATCGACGCGCGCGACGCGGCGGAAACGATGGCCAGCATCCGCAACGGCAAGGCCTATGCCGATTTCCTGATCGCGACGATCCATGCCCACCAGGCGGCGAGCGCGGCGGCGCTCGAGGTTGGCGGAGCCGAGCATGATCCCGCGAACTTCCTAGTCCGGCTGGCGCATGATGCGATCGACAATGGCGCCGACATGTTCGTGGTCCACGGCATGCACGCGCTGCACGGCATCGAAATCTACAAGGGAAAGCCGGTCTTCTACGGCCTGGCGAGCTTCGTCTATCAATATGGCATCCAGCTGGGCGAAAGCTATGACGTGCTGGAAAATGCGCGCGAGATGGCGATGCTCGACGATCCCGCCGGCCAGATGACGGTGCTGACAGAAACCCGCTTCGAAAACGGCCGCCTGGTCGAAATCCGCCTCCATCCCGCCGATCTCGGCGGGCGGCGGCGGCCGCTGTCGCGGATGGGCACGCCGCGACTTCCCGCGCCCGAGGTCGCGCAGCAGATCCTGCGCGACCTCCAGGCCTATTCCAAAGCCTTCGGCACCCATATCTCGATCGAGAAGAACGTCGGCATCATCCGGATCGGCTAGCCGATCCGGTCATTTGCGGCTGAAGGTCGGGATCCGATCGGCGGCGGCCGGCGCCGGCATCGATGCCAGATAGGCGCGCATGTCCTGGACGTCGGCGTCGGTCACCATTTTGCGGGTGAAGGCGGGCATGATCGCCCAGCGCACGGTGGTGAAAGGCGGCTTCATCCCCGGCGGCTGGCGGATGAAGGCGGCGATCGCCTGCCACGGCCAGGGATTGGGCGCCAGGCGCGGGCCGGTGTAGGATCCGCCCTGGCCTTCATAGCCGTGGCACGAATAGCAGCCGTTGCGCACGAACAGCGCGCGGCCGCGCGCGACATCGCCGGCCGGGGCCGGGGCCTGCGCCGCCGCCCCGGCGATCGGCACGGCGGCGAGGATCAGGACGGGCAGGAAACGCATCGTCAAAACCTCCTCAACGCGGCTGGGTGATGACGTCGAGCAGCGCCGGCTGGCCCTGCTTGACCATCGCGACCGCGCGCTTCAGCGCCGGGCCCAGATCCCTGGGATCGGTGATCGGGCCTTCGGCATAGACGCCGAAGCTCTGCGCCATCTTCGCGAAATCGATGTTGGGATCGCCCAGCCGCACGCCGATGCCGCCTTCGGGCAGATCGTGGCCGTGCAGGTTGGCGGCGCGGCGCAGATACATTACCTCGGCATGATAGGCGCGGTTGTTGTGCATCACGTAGAGGATCGGGATCTTGTGATGGGCCGCCGTCCACAGCACGCCCGGCCCGTACATGAGATCGCCGTCGCACTGGATGTTGACGGTGAAGCGGCCGTGCTTCTTGTTGGCCAGCGCCGCGCCCAACGCGGCCGGGGCATTGTAGCCGATGCCGCCGCCGCCCGACGATCCGAT
>NZ_JBIISY010000412.1:0-3288 GCF_044340795.1 Tardiphaga sp. | reverse complement strand
TTGAGCGCAGCGATACCCATCACCACAGGCGCGAGAGGTGATGGGTATCGCTGCGCTCAACCCATCCTACGACACCGCGCTTCTGGCTCACGCTGACTTTTCAAAAAACGGCACAAGCCGGCCGGTGAACTGTGCGTAACGCGCCTTCACCCTGTCACCGATCACGAGATCATTGGCGCCATGGGCCATCATGCGAAAGCCTTCGGCCGTGTCGATCAGCACGATATTGTAGGGCACATGCTCGCGCGCTTCCGGCGTACCCGCGCGAAGTACGAGCGAGGTCGCATAGACCGTGCCCTCGCCTGATGACACCTTGTCGTCGAGATCCGTCGAGCCGCAGGCGGCACAGAAGCTGCGACGGAAATACTGGATGGACTGGCAGGCACGGCAGCACTGGAAGCTGATGGCTTCCTTGCCGGTGGTCCAGTCGGCAGCAGGTTTGAGCTGGCTCATCACACGCGCTCCAGGAACATCGAGACATGGGAGGACAACACGCCGCCATCGCCATGCAGCAACGCGACGGACGCATCCTTGACCTGACGGTTTTCGGCCCTGCCCGTCATCTGCAGATGCGCCTCGACCAGATGCGCCATGGCACCGCCGACGCCGCAATGGCCGTAAGACAAGAGACCACCATGGGTGTTCAGCGGCATCGCGCCATGCTGGCCGAAATGACCGGCGCGCACCCTTGCCGCTGCCTCGCCGCGACCGGCAAGGCCGAGGTCTTCGAGCAGCATCGCCAGCGTGATGGTGAAGCTGTCATAGATCGCGGCGTAGCGGACATCGGAGATCGCGATGCCGGTCGCCTTCCTTGCGCGCGCGATGGAAATCTCGGCGCCGAGGCCGGACAGCGGAGGCGCGGCGGTGATGTGCTGATGCGTATGCGCCTGCGCAGCCCCACGCACCTTGATCTTGACCTCGCTGGTCGGCTCATAGCTGACGACGAACGCCGCGCCGCCATCCGAGACCGGGCAGCAATCGAGCAGTTTTAGCGGCGTTGCGATGGTCTTGGACGCCATGACATCAGCGACCGTGATCGGATCATGAAACTGCGCGCCGGGATGAGTGAGCGCATGCTGACGCATCAGCACCGCGAATTCGGCGAGGTCTTCCTGCGTCACGCCGTATTCGTGCATATAGCGGTTGGCGACCAGACCGTAATAGGCCGGGATGGTCGGGCCGAGCGGTACTTCGTAAGTGGGATGGCCGACCTGCGCCAGCGCCTGGATCGAGGCGTCGCGGCTCTGGCCGGTGAGCCGGTTCTCGCCGCCGACCACCAGGACGTTTTTGGCGACACCGCCTTCGACCAGCTGATGCGCCAGCATCGCCATCGCCATGCCGGTGGCGCCGCCGACCTGGATGGCATGGGCATAGGACGGCGTGATGCCGAAGTGTTCGGCAAAGACGGTGGCGAGCATGATATGCGGCATCGTCGTCGAATAGCCGCAGAGGAAGCCGTCGATATCCGCCCGCTTGAGGCCGGCATCCTTGAGCGCGAGCTCCGCGGCGCGGCTCATCAGATCGATGGTCGATGAGCCCTCGTGCTTGCCATAAGGAAGAAGGCCGACGCCTGTGATGTAGCTCATGTCTCTCCCCTGTCATCCCGGCGAATGCCGGGATCCATAAACACCGAGTTTGCGACGGTGCTGCATTGCCAATCCCGAGTCCCGACCTCTTCTTCGGAGGTTATGGATCCCGGCGTTCGCCGGGATGACAGGAGAGTTAGACCATCCATCAATACGACTTCGGCAGCCCCAGCGCCTTCTCGGCGATGAAGCTCAAAATCAATTCCCGGCTCACCGGCGCAATGCGCGGGATCAGTGACTCCCGCAGATAACGCTCGACGTGATACTCCTTGGCATAACCAAACCCGCCATGCGTCATCACGGCCTGCTCGCAGGCATGATAGCCCGCCTCGCCCGCGAGATACTTTGCGGAGTTCGCCGCCGGGCCACACGGCATGTTGTTGTCGTATTGCCAGCCGGCCGACAGCACCATCAGCCAGGCGGCTTCCAGCTCCATCCAGTTCTTCGCCAGCGGATGCTGGATCGCCTGGTTCTGGCCGATCGGGCGATTGAAGACATTGCGCTCCTTGGCATAGCTCGCCGCCCGCTTCAGCGCGACCTTGCCGAGGCCCACCGCTTCCGCCGCGATCAAGATCCGCTCCGGGTTCATGCCGTGCAGAATATATTCGAAGCCGCGGCCTTCCTCACCGATGCGGTCCTCCACCGGAATTTCGAAATCCGCGAAGAACAGCTCGTTGGAATCAACGCATTTCCGCCCGAGCTTCTCGATCTCATGCACGGTGATCTTCGCGCGATCGAAGTCCGTATAGAACAGGCTGAGCCCATGGGTCGGGCTTTTCACCTCGTCCAGCGGCGTGGTGCGCGCCAGCAGCAGGATCTTTTCGGCGACCTGCGCGGTGGAGATCCATACCTTCTGGCCGTTGACGATGTAGCGATCGCCCTTGCGCACGGCGCGGGTCTTCAACTGCGTCGTATTGAGCCCCGTATTCGGCTCGGTCACCGCAAAGCAGGACTTTTCCGTGCCGGCGACGATCGGCGGCAGCATGCGCTGGCACTGTTCCGGCGTGCCGAACACGACCACCGGATTGAGGCCGAACACATTCATATGTACGGCTGACGCGCCCGACATGCCGGCGCCGGATTCCGAAATCGCCCGCATCATGATCGCAGCATCGGTGATGCCCAGACCCGAGCCGCCATATTCCTCCGGAATGCAGATGCCGAGATAGCCGGCATCCGCGATCGCCTTGTGGAATTCGATCGGGAAACCGCCCTCCTTGTCCTTCTTCAGCCAATAGGCATCGTCGAAGCGCGAACAGATCTTCTCGATCGTGTCGCGGATGGACTCCTGGTTCTCATTAAGGGCGAAATCCATATCTTAAAATCCTTGGCTCAGAGCTCCGACGTATCGGGAATGGCGGCCTGTTTCAGCACGCCGTCCTTGTGCAATTTTGCGATCTGCTCGGCCGTGTAGCCGACCTCGGCCAGCACTTCGGCATTCTGCTCGCCGAGATGCGAGGCGAGCCGGGTCGGATTGGCGGGGGTCTTCGACCACGTCGCCGACACCTTCATGCTGCGGATCGCGCCTTCGGTGGGATGCTCGACCTGCTGGAAGAAATCGGTCGCCACCAGATGCGGATCGTCCATCATGCTGTCGAGCGTATGCATCGGCGCCGACGGCACGTCGGCTTCATCGAGCAGCTTCGCCCATTCCGCCGTCGTCTTCGTGGTGAAGATGCGCGACAATTCGGCATTCACCGTG
>NZ_JBIISY010000411.1:0-3293 GCF_044340795.1 Tardiphaga sp. | reverse complement strand
AGCGCATCAACCTGACCACGGATACGCGGACGTCGACCGAATACGGCACCGTCCGCACCTATGCGAATTTCCAGCTCGATTTCACCCAGAACCGCGACAGTATCGCGGGCGGCTTCACCGAGGTCGATCTCGCTTTCATCCAGTTCGCCGGCTTCACCTTCGGCAAGGCGGTGTCGCAATTCGATCCGCAATGGGCGCTCACCAAGCCTTACATCTCGTCGGGCTTCCTGGCCGGTTCGAACAACACCACCGGCCTGCCGCAGATCGCCTACACCGCCGAATTCGGCAATGGTTTCTCTGCGTCGATCTCGCTGGAAAACGCATCGCCCTATCGCAATGCCGGTCTCTACAACACCGCGAACTTCATCGTCGCGCCCGGTGCGGGCCAGTTCGGCAACCAGAATTACGGCACGGTCTCGAATACGTTTCTCGGCAACTCCTATGGCGGCAACCACATTCCCGATATCGTCGGCAATGTCCGGCTCGACCAGAAATGGGGCTCGCTGCATTTTGGTGCGGCGATGCATACGATCACCCCGGGATTCTACGGCGCGAATAACGCCACGGGCCATGCGGACGACTCCTATGGCTTCGCAGTCACCGGCGCCGTCGAGTTCAAGAACCTGCCAACCGGGGCAGGCGACAGCCTGAAGCTCGAGGCCTCGTACGGCAAGGGCGCGACTAAATATGTGTTCGGCGGCGGCACGCTCGATACCCAGGGTGGCGGTCGCTTCGCGAAGTTCGAAGGCAATACGGTTGGCTTCGGCTACCTGCTTGACGGCGTCTTTGCGCCGAACGGCCAGATCCAGCAGGCCGAGACCTGGCAGGTCAGTGCCTTCTACGAGCATTACTGGAACACGGACTGGCGTACCTCGCTGTTCGGCAATTACAGCCACATCTCCTATGGCGATGGCGGCAATGCACTGCTCGCCGCGGCGTTCAGCCCGGCCGGCGGCCGCCTTGGCACGAGCACTGCGGCAGCGCCGACGGGCATCAATGCCGGCAGCATTTCGGGGACGACGAACAATTTCGATTTCGCGATCGCCCAGATCGGGACGCGGACGGCGTGGACGCCGGTGAAGAACCTGACCTTGTCCGCCGAATTCACCTTTACCCGGTTGGATCAGAATCTCGGCGGCACCTATACGGGCAATGTCACCGGGCGGCCGGCCAATCAGGCTTACGAGATCAGGGACCAGAATCTCTATAACGGTTCGGTGCAGATCCTGCGCTCGTTCTGATCGCGACGGCAACGCAATGAAAAAGCCCTCGGCCGAAAGACCGAGGGCTTTTTTGCTTGGTGCTTGTCGCGGCGCTTAGCGCACGTTGGCGAGGCGCATGTCGAGATAGCTGGTCACCGACTCCATCAACGGCTCGAGCTTGTTGTCGAAGAAGTGGTTGGCGCCGGGGATGACCTGCTGGTCGATCACGATGCCCTTCTGCGTCTTCAGCTTCTCGACCAGCGTGTTGACGTCCTTGGCCGGCACCACGGCATCCTTGTCACCATGGACGATCAGGCCCGAGGACGGGCAGGGCGCCAGGAACGAGAAATCATAGAGATTGGCCGGCGGGGCGATCGAGATGAAACCCTCGACTTCCGGGCGGCGCATCAGGAGCTGCATGCCGATCCAGGCACCGAAGGAGAAGCCGGCGACCCAGCAGGCGCGGGCTTCGGGATTGATCGACTGTGCCCAGTCGAGCGCTGCCGCGGCGTCCGAGAGCTCACCGGTGCCGTGATCGAACGAGCCCTGGCTGCGGCCGACGCCGCGGAAGTTGAAGCGCAGCACCGAGAAGCCGCGATGCACGAAGGCGTAATAGCACTGATAGACGATCTGATGGTTCATCGTGCCGGCGAATTGCGGGTGCGGATGCAGCACCATCGCAATCGGCGCGTTCTTCTGCTTGGCAGGATGATAGCGGCCTTCGATACGGCCGGCAGGGCCTGCAAAAATAACTTCGGGCATCGTGATCCTTGGTCCCGGTCCCGGCGCGGCGGTCGTCATCGCGCCCGGTCAGACGGGCAATCGGCACCGCAAGACACAGCGCCTGGTGGAGTGGAGGCCGCGTTCTACCATAAGCGCAGGGGCGAAAAGCAAGCATATTGAACACTCAAGCCGGTTGCCGGACGCGCATTTGCCGCCAACTTGGTCTAAGAGACCGGCTCGGAACTGAAGGAGATCAGGTTTGACGCGCCAGCGTGTCTATCTCGACTGGAACGCCACCACCCCGCTGCGCGAAGAGGCGCGGGCGGCGATGCTGGCGGCCATGGATGCGGTCGGGAACCCGTCCTCGGTCCATGCGGAAGGCCGGCAGGCAAGGCGCCTGGTCGAAGATGCCCGCGCCGCCGTGGCTGCAGCGGTGGGCGCCGAGGCACGGCAGGTCGTGTTCACGTCCGGCGGAACTGAGGCCAATGTGCTGGCGCTGGTGCCTGGGATCGCCCGGAAAGGAACCCCCCCGGTCGAGCGGCTGATCGTATCGGCGGTGGAACATCCGTCGGTGATGGCGGCGGGACGGTTCCCGCCCGACGTCGTGACGGTGCTCGAAGTCGATCGCAATGGTGTGGCGGATCCCGCCCGCTTGCAGGCATTGCTGGCAGATCGAGTGCCTGCATTGGTGTCAGTGATGGCAGCCAATAACGAGACGGGGGCACTTCAGCCGGTCGTGGAACTTGCTCAAGTCGTACGTGAAGCAGGCGGAGTTCTTCACGTGGACGCGGTGCAGGCTCTTGGCAAGATAGCGCTGGATATCAATGTATTGCAGGCCGATCTTCTATCAATTTCTGCGCACAAGATCGGCGGCCCCAAAGGTGTCGGCGCGCTGGTGGTTGGCGACGGCCTGACCGGTCCCGCGCCGCTGCTGCGTGGCGGCGGGCAGGAGCTGTCGCGCAGGGCCGGGACCGAGAATGTCATTGGAATCGCTGGCTTTGGTGCCGCCGCAACGGCGGCCATGGCCGGCCTGCCGGACATGGCGAAAATCGCCGAACTGCGCCGGTTTCTTGAGGCGGGCTTGCGGCAGCACAATGACATCACCGTGTTCGCAGCAGATGCTGCCCGCCTGCCGAACACGGTTCTGTTCGGCGCTCCCGGGCTTCGCGCGGAAACGGCCGTGATCGGATTTGATCTCGAAGGTATCTCGGTATCGTCGGGTTCCGCCTGTTCCTCTGGTAAGGTGCAGCCGTCCCATGTGATCGAGGCAATGGGGTTCGGGCCGGAACTGACCCGGAGCGGTATTCGGGTCAGTCTGGGTTGGGAGACCACCGAAACTGACATCGAACGGTTCCTGGAGGCTTGGAA
>NZ_JBIISY010000176.1:0-12915 GCF_044340795.1 Tardiphaga sp. | reverse complement strand
TCTCGAATCCGGCGCCGCCCGTCGACGTCCACGTAAACGCATCATGGGTACCGGCGCGGCGCGAGGTGACGATGATCTTCTCGGCTACCATGAAGGCCGCATAGAAGCCGACGCCGAACTGGCCGATCAGGCCGGCGCCATCCTTGGCTTCGGTGAGGCGCGACAGGAACGACTTGGTGCCGGATTTGGCGATGGTGCCGAGATTGTCGATCAGCTCCTGACGATCCATGCCGATACCGGTATCGACGATGGTGAGCGTGTTCGCTTCCTTGTTCGGAATGATCGTGATGGTCTGCGTCTGGCCTTCAGGGACCAGCTGCGGATTGGCGATCGCCTCGTAGCGCAGCTTGTCGCAGGCATCCGACGCATTGGAGACGAGTTCGCGCAGGAAGATGTCGGTCTCGGAATAGACCGAGTGAACCATCAGGTTCAGCAATTCGGCGACTTCGGCCTGAAACGGCTGGGAAACGGGTGCAGCGGTGTCGGTGGTCGTCATGAATGAGCCTGATACACAATAAGGGGAAGACGCCGCATATAACGGCGCGATTTTGCAGAGTCCATGGCCATGGCCGAGGCTCCGCTCTCCCCTTAACTAGTGATGTCGGGCTCAGGCTTCCAGAGCCACAGCATAGGCATTTTCGAGCATCGCCAGGCATTCGCGCGCACGGGCGCGGCCAACTTCATTGGCGATCTCGGAAATTTCGCGCAGATCGCGGATCGCCAGGTCGACGGCGGTGAAGATGTCGATCTCGCACTCATCAGCCACGTCGTTGATCGGGGCCGTACGCTTTGGGAATGGAATGACTACGCTCACTGGACAACCGCTCTGCACGAAAGGGACACGCACGAATCACAGGGGCACATTTGGCCAGCGAATGGTTAAGCGAATGGATAATGACCTCGCGCGCGTTGCTTCCGCGTCTCAGCGCAGCCAGCGCACTTGCGGGACCAGGCCGCTTTCCGCTTCGTCGGATGGTTGTTCGGTCGGTTGAATGGCGGGCGCCTCGAGCGCAAGCGGCGCGACGGGCGGCGGCAATTGACGCGGCGCAACACTCTCCTGACCGCGCCGAAAGGCTTCATCTTCCAACTGTCTGCTGAAATAGCGAAACAGTTCGGTGGCCCGCTTGCGCTGATCGTCCGTCGCGGCGGAGGCGATCAGGAAGATCAACTCTTCCGACAATTCGGACGTGGTGGCACCCAAGGGATCAGCCGTGTGATCGCTGGCGCGGTCGTCGATGTGATCGTCAATCACGGGCATGGCAGGCCGTCATCCGGTCTTGGTGGTGGTCAGACCGTGCTACCTGCAGCTGGTTGATATCCAGTTGTTCCAAGGCATTCACGCGAAGGTCGCGCTTTTCGTGGTTAACAAAATGATAACATGCCGAGCTTTGCGCAGTGGCCGTAACCCAGACCCATTTCGCCGCCGGCCCAGCAGCCTGGAGCAAGCCAGGCCGGGCATGATCGGTAATTTCCAGCACCGCCCCGGTCCGCGAGGCGGAAAATTAAGTCGTCATTAAGCATAAATCGGCGACAACTATAGGTATTAGATTGCTGTCAACGAGGACGCAAAGATGGTTCTGGCGATGAATCAGAGCGCTCATTCCGCGCCACCTGCTGCAGGCGAGAATGACGGGGTCGCAGACATCTCCGCACTGATTGCCCGCCTGACCGGCGAGGTCAATGAGATCGCCTGTGAGAAGACCAAGGCGATCCAGCACATCACCAACCAGATGAAGATGCTGGCACTGAACGCGCTGATCGAAAGCTCGCGCGCCGGCGCCCAGGGCGCGGGCTTCGCCGTGGTCGCGCAGGAAGTACGCAATGTCGGCCAGCAGGTCGAAGCAATTGCGCGCGATCTGGAGTCGCAGCTGACCGCACGCACCGGCAGCCTGATGTCGTCGATCGAAAAGATGACCGATCGCGCCCGCGGCGAACGCATGGTCGACCTGGCGCTCAATGCCATCGAGCTGATCGACCGCAATCTCTATGAGCGCACCTGCGACGTGCGCTGGTGGGCCACCGACTCCGCCGTGGTCGATGCCGCCGCCCAGCCCGACGACGCGGCAGCCATTGCGCATGTGTCGGAACGCCTCGCCGTGATCCTCGGCGCCTACACCGTCTATCTCGATCTGTGGCTCTGCGACATGCAGGGCAATGTCATCGCCAGTGGTCGTGGTGACCGCTACGCTGCGCGTGGCCAGAACATCGCCGCGACATCCTGGTTTCGTGATGCGCGCAATCTGCGCTCGGGCGACGAGTATGTGGCCGGCGATGTCGAACGACAGCCATTACTCGGCAATGCGCAAGTGGCGACTTACTGCGCCAGCGTGCGCGAAGGCGGCAAGGCCAACGGCCGTGCCATCAGCGTGCTCGCCATCCACTTCGACTGGGAAGCGCAGGCCCGCGCCATCGTCGAGGGCGTGCGCGTGGACGACGACAGCACGCGCGTGTTGCTGGTGGATTCGAACTTGCGCGTGATTGCCTCGTCCGACGGCCAGGGCTTGCTCAGCGAACGCATCTCGCTCGCGCTGAACGGCCGCAACAACGGCTTCTATCAGGACCGCTCCGGCAGCCTGGTCGCCTTCCATGCCACCCCCGGCTACGAGACCTATCGGGGCCTCGGCTGGTATGGCGTCATCATTCGCGGGAGCTGATTTCAACTATGAAAAGGCGGCGCTCTTTACGAGCGCCGCCCTCATTTCAAGTTCCGTGCACCGGAAACGATCAGCCAGCCAGACGGCTGGGCTGGATGCGGCGCGTGTCATGAGGCAACTCGATATCGACTTCGAGCGTCGAGACGCTGTCGTCGCGCTGCATCCTCACCACCACGCGATCCGGATCGATTTCAACATGCCGGGCCACGGCAGCGAGAATTTCCTCGCGCAGCACGCCGAGGAGTTCGGACTGGCCGCGCATGCCGCGCTCATGGGCGAGCAGGATCTGAAGCCGTTCCCGGGCAACAGGAGCTGTGGCAGGTCGACCACGGAGCAACCGGAGAAGTTTCATGGTCATGCCGCCCTCCGACCGAGGAAGCGCTGCATGAAGCCCTTGCGTTCGACAGGAACCGTCATTTCCACCAACTCGCCTTCGAGACGTGCTGCCGCATCCATATAGGTACGGGCAGCGAGGCTCTGCGCATCATTCAGGGTGACCGGCGAGCCGACATTGGACGCACGCAGCACGTCCTGGCTTTCCGGAATGATACCGACCAGTGGCGTCGCGAGGATTTCCAGGATGTCGTCGATGCTGAGCATTTCGCCGCGCGAGGCACGCCCCGCATCGTAGCGCGTAATCAGCACATGTTTCTCAACCGTCTCTCCGCGCTCGGCGCGCACCGTCTTGGAATCCAGCATGCCGATGATGCGATCAGAATCGCGCACCGACGACACTTCCGGATTGGTCACGATCACGGCTTCATCGGCAAAACGCATCGCCAACGTGGCGCCACGCTCGATGCCGGCCGGGCTGTCACAGATCACCCAGTCGAATTTCTCGCGCAGTTCGGCGATGACGCGACCCACGCCTTCTTCCGTCAACGCATCCTTGTCGCGGGTCTGCGAAGCCGGCAGCAGCCAGAGAGTCTCGAGACGCTTGTCGCGGATCAGCGCCTGCGACAGCTTGGCGACGCCCTGGACCACATTGACGAGATCGAACACCACGCGGCGTTCCGCTCCCATCACCAGATCGAGATTACGCAGGCCGACGTCGAAGTCGACGACTACAACGCGCTTGCCACCAACGGCAAGCGCGGCACCAAGCGCGGCAGTCGAGGTTGTCTTGCCAACCCCACCTTTGCCCGATGTGACGACTAGGACCTTACCCATTTCAATTCCTCCGGCGCATCAGTTCAGCGCTGTGATTTTCATGACCTCGCCCTCGAGCCAGGCCTGGGCCGGTCGATTGCGCAGCGCGGGATCCATGCCGTCCACGGTCTGGTAGTAACCGTCGATGGCAAGCAGTTCGGCTTCGAGCTTATGGCAATAGATTCGTGCGGCGGGATTACCATTGACACCTGCCATGGCACGCCCGCGCAGCGCGCCGTAGATGTGAATGGAGCCACCGGCGACGATCTCAGCGCCGGAGCCGACCGAGCCGATCACGGTGACATCGCCTTCAGCGAAATAGATCGACTGTCCCGAACGCAGCGGGCTTTCCAGCAACAACGACTTCGATTGCGGCTTGGCTGCTGGCTTTGCTTCCGGCTGGGCCTCGATCAGGCAGTTGCGACCGCCGCTCAGAAGTGGCGGAAGGCCATGCCCGACCTTGCTGGCATCGATGCCCTCGATACCGAGGACGCGGATATTGCGGTCACCGAGACTACCGATCAGATGCAGGATCCCGGAATGGCTGAGCTCAACCGCCGACAGATCGAGAACCACCGGGCGGCCTGTAAAAAAGTCGGCGGCCTTGGCGATGGTGGCATCAATCTCGGCGAGCCAGTCGACGATCGGAACCGTTGGCGTGAACGTGAACGCCATATAGGACCGCCCCCGAAACCGGGCGAGCGGGCGCTTCTGTTCTGCCGTTGCAGACATGGATCGACTCACTGTCCTTAGCGAATTGTTAAGAGGGAAAGTGCGGCCGATATGGTTAACGAATCCTTACTGGGCGGACGCAGACGACCGACTTTGACGGTAATTCAATCCGCGTGTGACATTCGCATCTCAATCCCGCGATGGGCGAGCCAGCACCAAGGAGCGGCGCCGAGGCTGGATTCAGCATTCAACCGACCTGCTCCGACTTAAGATATTGAAATAATGTGATTAATATCCGCGCCACTCGGGGGGAGCGGGGCGGCTAAGCGCCGCCGTTGAGCCAGCGGCGCAAGCGGGCGAACCAGCCGACAGCCGCAGGGTTCGCCCCCGGCAACTCATCCGACGCGGCAGCTATTGCCGCCGGCTCGACGGTCTGGGGCAAGGCTTGCGTGAAGGCTGCGGCCTCCTGCGTCGCCGCCAGTGCCGCCGGTCCCACCTGGGCGAGAAACGCATATTCGTGATGCCGGGTCAGCCGCTTCAGCGCCTGGTCGAGCGGTAGCCAGGCAACCTCGGCGATGTCCTTCATCAGCCTGCGCGTTGGCGTCTCGTCGGCTTCCATGTGCCAGAAATGCACGACCTTGGTGCGCTCGCCGAGTGGATAGGCCAGCGTGCCCAGATATTGCTGCACCGATGCGGAATGGCCGGTCTCTTCCAGCACCTCGCGCTGGGCGGCGTCGAGCGGGGTCTCGCCGTCGTCGAGCTTGCCCTTGGGCAACACCCAGTCGCCACGCTTGCGGAGGCAGACCACGGCGAATAGCGGCGTGGCTTCGCGCCTTACGACGATGCCCCCCGCAGCCATGACGATCTCGCGTGCCATCCTGCTCACATAGCCGGATTGCCGGCGAATACAACCGATCTGTGACACCCGGTGCGTGCAGGGCGGGATGCAACCACCCTGCGCAGAACCGTCACACGGCCGTCATGGACGGTTCAGCCCGCGGTCGCCGCACGTAGTTCGCCGGCGGTTGCGACCTTCAGTCCCACCGCCGCGATGGCAGTGCGCGCGGCGGCAACGAGGTCGTGGTTGCCTTTTGCCCGGGCACCATCCGGCAGCAACTCGTTGTTCTCGAAACCGACACGGACATGGCCACCGAGCAAGGCCCCGGCCGTGACGCAGGCGGTCTCCCGCGCACCGAAGGCGCAGAGGCTCCAATGGGCAAATTCCGGCGCGTCCGGCGCGAGGAAGGGGAGCAGATCCGAGGGGCTCGATGTCTGCCCCGCCGTGTAGCGGCCGAGCACATAGAGCACCGGCAGGCACGCGAATGGGATCAGGCCGCGTTTCTGGAATTCAGCGAGCCGGATGGCATCGTTCACGTCGTAGAGAATGATCTGCGGCACCACGCTTTCGCGCTTCATCCAGCCGAGCAGATCGGAGAATGCTTTTTCTTCACCCGCATCCGGCACCAGTTCGCGCAGCGCCAACGAGGCCGCTTCCGGCTTCACCGCCTGCACCACAGCACGCTGCTCGGCCGGCGTGTATTTGCCGAGCGCTTCCGACGTGATCTGGATGACGAGTTTGTCGCCGACCGCACCGCGGATCGCGGCAATGGCGTCGCGATAGGCATCCGCATCGAGCAGATGGCTGCCATCGGCGTTGCGCACATGGGCGTGGATCATCGCCGCGCCGGCGTCGAGACACTGCGCGGCCACCACCGCCAGCTCCGCCGGTGTCAGCGGAACGGCGGGATGATCGGCCTTGACCTTGCGGCCGCCGTTGGGGGCGACCGCAATGGCTGTAGGCAGCATGATTTACGGAATCGCTGCGATGACGGCGATCTCGACCAGGATGGCCGGATCGGCAAGCTTCGATTCGACGCAGGCGCGGGCCGGACCGACTTCGGGCACCCAGGCGTCCCAGACCGTGTTCATGGCGTCGCGGTCATTGATGTTCGGCAGCCAGACGGTGGCGCTGAGGATGTTGTTCTTGTCGGTGCCGGCTTCCTTGAGCAGCGCGTCGATCTTGTCGAGCACCTGCTTGGTCTGCGCCTTGACGTCGCCGCTGTAATCATCCGGCACCTGGCCGGCGAGATAGACGGTGTTGCCGTGGATGGAAGCCTGGCTGAGACGCTTGCCGGGACCGAGACGCTTGATCATGCGGAGCTCTTTCATTGCTGGAGCAAAAAACGGCGCGACCATTCCCGCTCGGGGGACCGCCGTCAAGAGCAGGGATTCAGAGTCGCTCTACTCCGCAGCGCGGGCGCGCTTCACGGCATCGTCCATCAGCGCCTTCGGCGCCGGCAGGCGCAAGCGACGACCGTGCTGCAGATAGAGCAGCGCCACGCGCTTGGGATCGGACAGGTTCCAGAATTCAACTGCCGGCAGACGGCCGAGCAATTCAACCGGCGGCTGATGCGCAATCACATGGGCGAGCACCATCGTCTTCGGTCCTTTCCTGAACCGCTGACGCTTTTTCCGCGCAACATTCTCATTCGCCGCCTGCCAGCGAATACGCGGCCGCGGCTTGCGATTGAGAAGCCAGGAAAACAGGCGCAAAATGAATGGCATACGGCTTTTCTTTTTGCCCGGTTGCGGCGCGGCCGGCTTGCTCGCGCCTCCCCATGTCATAGAACTTGCATTCACAGCGGTAAAGCGGCGTGATCAAGGCGAAGGGCCGCCGTCACCGATATACGCTGTCCACGAATCGGAATAGACCACCACCATGTCCGTTCCCGGTACCGCGCGTAAATCCGCTGCTTCGCCCGACGCACTCGGCGCCGACGCGCTTGCACGGCTCCATGCAGTGTTCGGCCTGCCCGGTTTCCGTGGCGAGCAGGAGCAGATCGTCCGCCACGTCACCGATGGCGGCAATTGCCTCGTGCTGATGCCCACCGGCGGCGGCAAGTCGCTGTGCTACCAACTTCCCTCTCTTCTGCGCGACGGATGCGGCATTGTCGTGTCGCCGCTGATCGCCCTCATGCGTGATCAGGTCGCAGGCCTGCTCGAACTCGGCATCAATGCCGCGGTGTTGAATTCGACGCTGTCGTGGGAGGAAGCTAATGAGGTCGAGCGCCGCCTGCTCGCGGGGGATCTCGACCTGCTTTATGTGGCGCCGGAACGGCTGGTGAATCCGCGCTGCCTCGCCATGCTGGAACAGGCCGACATCGCGCTGTTCGCCATCGACGAGGCGCATTGCGTGTCGCAATGGGGGCACGACTTCCGCCCGGAATATATCGGCCTCTCCGTGATCGCGGAGCGCTTTCCCGATGTGCCACGCATCGCGCTCACCGCCACTGCGGATGACCTGACGCGGGAGGAAATCGCACAGCGCCTGGGCCTCACCGACGCGCCGCGCTTCGTCTCGTCCTTCGACCGGCCGAACATCAAATACGAGATTGTCGACAAGACGAATTCGCAGAAGCAGCTGCAGGCATTCATCAATGACCGGCATCCGAACGATGCCGGTGTGGTCTATTGCCTGTCGCGCGCGAAAGTCGAGGACACCGCGCAGGCATTGAACAAGGCCGGCATCCTCGCGCTGCCCTATCATGCCGGGCTCGATGCGCGCACCCGCGAGACCAATCAGGACCGCTTCATCAATGAGGATGGCGTGGTGATCGTCGCCACCGTTGCCTTCGGCATGGGCATCGACAAGCCCGATGTGCGCTTCGTCTGCCATCTCGATCTGCCCAAAAGCGTCGAGGCCTATTATCAGGAGACCGGCCGCGCCGGCCGTGATGGCAAGCCGTCCACCGCGTGGATGGCCTATGGCCTGCAGGACATCGTGCAGCAACGCCGCATGATCGACGAATCCACCGGCTCCGATGCGTTCAAGCGCGTGTCGATCGGCAAGCTCGATGCGCTGGTTGGCCTTGCCGAGACCATCGATTGCCGGCGCGGCCGCCTGCTGCGCTATTTCGGTGAGGAAACCACCGGCACCTCATGCGGCAATTGCGACAACTGCGTCTCGCCGCCAAAAGTCTGGAACGGCTCCGTCGCTGCGCAAAAGCTTCTGTCCTGCGCCTATCGCACCGGGCAGCGATTTGGCGCTATGCATCTGGTCGATGTGCTGATCGGGCGGCTGACCGACAAGGTGAAGCAGTTCGGCCATGACAAGCTGTCGGTATTCGCCATCGGCTCCGAGCTCACCGAGAAACAGTGGCGCGCGGTGATGCGGCAACTGGTGGCGCGCGGCTTCCTCTATGCGGATGCGGAGCAATACAACTCACTGAAACTCACCGAAAGTGCGCGCGGCGTGCTGAAGGGTGAGATCGAACTGATGTTCCGCGAGGAGACCGCCGGCCGCAGCCCGCGCAGGAATTCACGCCGCGGCGCCCTGGCGGCACCGAAGAGCGACAACGCCGATGCGGATCTGGTGTCACGCCTGCGCGCCTGGCGTGCCGGTGTGGCACGCGAGCGCAATGTGCCGGCCTATGTGGTGCTGCATGACGCGACCATCGACGGCATCGCCAGCGAACATCCGACCACGCTGAGCCAGCTCCGCGAGATCGCGGGAATCGGCGACAAGAAGCTGGAGCATTATGGCGCCGATATCCTGGCGATCGTGAATGGATAGGAGCGTCGACGACCGTAGGGCGGATTAGCGAAGCGTAATCCGCCGCGGAGTTTCAGCAATGAACTCGGCCGGCGGATTACGCCTTCGGCTCATCCGCCCTACGGGCGCGTCTCTCAATAATCCTTCAGCAGCCGCTCGATGTAATCGAGCTCGATCTGCGGGCGAGTCGTATCACCGAGGCGACGGCGGAGCTCTTCCAAAATCCGGCGCACGCGCTGCACATCGATCTCGCCCGGAATCTTCACCGACAGGTCGTCGCCGAGATCGCGGCCGCGCAGCGGGCGGCCGAGCGGGTCGTTCTGGCGGGCGGCGCCCTGCTGGCGGCCGGGATTGTTGCCGGGGCCGTCCTGGCCCTCGCCTTCGCCCGGCTGCATCTGCTGGGCGAGGCTCTGGGCGCCCTTCCGCAGGGCTTCGAGCGCGCGGCCCTGCGAGCCCACCGCGCCATCGGCATCGCCGTCACCGAGCTGGCCGCCGGCATCGCCCATGGCGCCATCGGCATCACCGAGTCCGTCGCCGTCATCGCCATCCTGATCGCCGCCCTGACCGGGCTGCTGGCCCTGCTGCCCCTGACCTTGCTGGCCCTGTTGCCCCTGCTGGCCTTTCTGTCCCTTCTGGCCCTGGCCCATGCCCTGGCGCGCCAGCTGATCCTGCAGCTTCTTGAGACGATCGCGCAGGTTCTGCTGATCCTGCTGCAGGTCGCCCATATTCTTGTCGCCCTGCTGGCCGCGGCGGCGCTCGCCGCGCTGGTCCTGACCTTCCTTGAAGGTCTTGTCGCGGAGCTGCTGCTGCTTGCGGATCATGTCGTTGAGTTCGTTCATCGACCGCTGCATCTCGTCGTCGCCGCCCTGGCCGGGCTGCGCCATCTGCAGGTTCTCCAGCATCTGCTGCATCTGTTCGAGCAGCTGTTTTGCAGCATCCTTGTCGCCGGAGCGCGACAGCCGCTCCATGCGCTCGATCATGTTGTTGAGATCCTGCTGCCGCATCACCTTGCTGTTCTTGTCGAGCGGGCGCGCGAGCTGCTGCGGATTCTGCTTCATCTGCTCGGCGAGCTGCTTGAGGAACTTGTCCAGCGCCGCACGCAGATTCTCGGTGAGCTTCTTGATCTCTTCGTCGCTGGCGCCGCGCTCCAGCGCCTGCTTGAGTGCGTCCTGTGCGGCCTTCAGCGCCTTGTCGACATCGGTGATGTCGCCGTCCTCGATGGTGACGGCGAGCGACCACAGGCTGGCGACGACGTCCTTCAACGCATTGTCGGTGCGGGCGCGCTGCGCCTGGGTCAGTACGCTGCGCAGGCCGAGATAATGGCCGGCATCCGGCGTGAAGGCTTCCGGCGCGATCATCAGCGCTTCCAGCGCGAAAACGACCTGATCCTTGTAGTTGGCGTCGAGCGCGAGATTGCGGCGCTGCTCGATCAGCGCGCGCGGCAGTGGCTTGGTGAACAGGCGCTCCGGCAGGCGCGTTGCGACGGCTTCGCTCTTGCCCTCATTGCCGGCTTCATCCTTGGCGGTGAGCGTCAGCGTCACATCGGCGCCGGCATAGGGATCTTCGGAAAGATCCTTCACCGTCTGGCCGACGCCGTTGCGGGTGCGTGCATTGGGAAGCACCAGCGAGAAGGACGGCGGATCGAACAGCGGACGCGGCTTGGCTTTGCCGTCAGACGGACGCGCAGCGAATTGCGCATGGGCTTCGGTGACGCCGTAATCGTCTTCGAGCTTATAGGCGAGCAGCAGCGAGCCGCGGGCCTGACGCTCGGGATCCTTGGCGAGCGAGATGCTCGGGGGGCGATCGCCCGTCGATGTGAACTTCCACACCGGCTGGCCCGATGGCGCACGTACCTGCGCGGTGCCATCGCCGGTGATGCTGTAATGTTTTTCGTTGGTGCCGGCCGGCGCGTCGGCCGCGGGCGGCACCTCGGCCACACCACCGGTGAGCGCGACATCGAGTGCGCCGCCGCTGGAGCGCACGATCAGCGTCGAGCCCGACGGCACCGCCATGGCGGCAGCATCGGGACTGGTGGCGTTGTTGTTGGCAGCGGACAGGATGATCGGTGGCTTCGCCGTATAGGGCGGCGGATTGACCCAGGCATCGACGCGCACATTGGAGGGCGTGACGATCCCCTTCCAGTCGAACGCCGCCATGATGCGCGCACCGCGTTCGCCACCAGCGGCGAACCAGGTGGCCACCAGCAACACCACGACCAGCGCACGCAGCGCGACGGGATCATGCAGCGGTAGGCGCGGTGACGGCAGGCCGGCGCGGATGCGCTTCAGCGAGGCGAGCGTGCGCTCCCGCTGCGCCAACCACAGCGCGCGGGCGAGCGGGTCCTGCGACGACAGCGTATCGGTGAGCGCGGTAGCCGGGCGATGGCGGATGCCGGAGCCACGATCGAGACGTGCGAGGCCTTCCTCGCGCGAGGGCCAGCGGAAACGGATGAGGGGGACCACCGTGGCAATGAGCGCGATGACGAACAGCGCAAGGCCGATGGTGCGCGGGATCGGCGACAGGACCAGCCACAGCCCAGCCCATGAGGCGACGAGAAACAGTCCGACGACGGAGAGAATGCGAGCCAGCGACGGCCATGCGCGCTCCCAGCCGATCGACCAGCACGCACGCTGCAGCGCCTGCGCGAGCTGAAGCTGCGCAGCGGCAGTCGTGTCAGGTGGGGTCTCTGGGCGGACGGGTGGCGTGGCGCTCAACGACGATCTCCGCGGTTTCCGAAACAGAGCCTAGCACGGCGGCGGCAATGAGGCATGTGCCCTGGGGCGGGAAGTCACATGCAAGGGCGGGGCCGGCGGGAGTGGGGAACCGGTGACGGGGTCACGATGGCGTGACTACCTGTCGTCACCCGGCTTGACCGGGTGACCCAGTAGACGCCAACGCCCGAGTTTACTGGATCGCCCGGTCAAGCCGGGCGACGACAGTCGAAGGGGCTCTCACAGCCAGGGCGCGGCCTTGTCCATCGCGATCAGCTCCTCGACCTCGACCCGTGGCCGCACCACCGCATATTGATCGTCCTTCACCAGTACTTCCGGTATCAGCGCACGGGTGTTGTAGGTGCAGGCCTGCACGGCGCCATAGGCGCCGGCGGTCATGATGGCGACGAGGTCACCGGATTTCAGATCCGGCAGCTTGCGGTCCAGCGCGAGATAGTCGCCGGTCTCGCAGACCGGGCCAACCACATCCACCGCCGCCAGCGTCGCGTCCGTCGCGGCTTCCGCCACCGGCAGGATCTCGTGATACGCCTCGTACAAGGTCGGGCGGATCAGATCATTCATCGCGGCATCGATGATCACAAACGTCTTGCCGTCGCCGTGCTTCACATGGATGACGCGCGCGATCAGGATGCCGGCATTGCCGACGATCATGCGACCGGGCTCGAACATCAGCGTCGCGCCGAGATTATGCGTCACACGCTTGACCATGGCCGCATAGGCCGACGGCTCCGGCGGCACCGCACGGTCCTCGTAATAGGGAATGCCGAGACCACCGCCGAAATCGACGTGATCGATGCTGTGACCGTCACTGCGCAGCACCGTGACGAAGTCGGCGAGGATGCGGAACGCCTGCTCCATCGGCGCGAGATCGGTGATCTGGCTGCCGATATGCATGTCCACGCCGGTGACCTTGATGCCCGGCAGTTTTGCGGCACGGGCATAGACCTCGCGCGCCTTGCTGATGGGAATGCCGAATTTGTTCTCGGACTTGCCAGTTGAGATCTTGACGTGCGTGCCCGAATCGACATCGGGATTCACGCGGATCGAAATGCGCGCGGTGCGGCCCATCTCGCTCGCGAGCTTCGACAGCAGCTCAAGCTCGGGCTCGGATTCAATGTTGAGGCAGAGAATGTCTTCGTCGAGCGCGAGGCGCAGC
>NZ_JBIISY010000410.1:0-3302 GCF_044340795.1 Tardiphaga sp. | reverse complement strand
CCGATCTAGCAGGCAGGGCGCCCGAGGCCGTCATCAGTGCCATATTGAGCCGTCTACAACTGACAAATACAAAAAGTGAAGCCACCAAGCAGTGGCTAGGAACGCACCTGCAACAAACAAAGATCTCACAATTTTAGTCGCGGTTCGCATTACCGCCCCCCCTCGGACACGTCTCCTTATTCGGGCAGGTTCCTATCACCAGAGGTTGCTGAAAGGCAACTCAAAAGGCGGGTGCCGTTCTGTGATTAGAAGTGGAGCACAGCCACGATCAACTGGCACGCTCTCGGAGCGGCCCCGTAATCCGCCTTCGGGCGGTTTTTTGATTCCATAACATCGGGACACCACATGCCCATCAAACTGACGACCGCGGATCTCCGCGGAATATTCCCGCGCGCTCCACAAGCAGTGATCGATGCATTTGCATCCAAACAGGACGTCCTGACAAAGGCCGGGATCAACGCCACCAAGACGAGGCTGGCGTACTTCTTCGCCAACATTGAGCACGAGTGCGGCGGGTTCACGATCAAGGATCTGACCGAGAACATCAACTACACCGCGTCGCGGATGGCTCAGGTCTGGCCCAACCGGTTCAAGAGCGCATCTGCGGTGCAGGCAAAGTATGGGCAGGCCGCCGGCTGGCAGAAGAAGGCCTTTGACGACATCTACGGCAACCGAATGGGCAACCGGCCGGGTACTTCGGACGGATCGACCTATATTGGCCGTGGCGGGCCTCAGTGGACGGGCAGGGATGGCTATGCAGCCCTTGAGCGCCTGACGAGCATCCCAGCCGTGGCAACGCCCTCTCTGGCCTCCAGCCTCAGCCTGCAGCCCGAAATCTGCGCTGCCTTCTGGACTTGGAAGAACTTGAACCGCTTTGCCGATGCCAATGACTTTCTGGGCTGCGTGAAGGCCTGGAACGGCGGCACGAACGGGCTGGCCGATCGACAGGCCCTGATGGCCGGCAATGATCCCATCCTGAAGAAGCTGGAGAGCGTCGCCACCATCACCAGCGCGGCGCCGGAGCCCAAGGAGCCGGCCAACAAGACAACCGTGGCTCTTGCCGCCGTTGGCTCCACGGCAGGCGCTGGCGGCATCGCCGCAGCCCACCAGCAGGGCATCTCAGCCCTTTCCATTCTCGGCTGGATGGGCGGCCTGACCGCTCTCGTTATCGCAGCATTCATCATTGGCTATCGCATCACCAAAGGACACTGGCCGTGGACATCGACTGGAGAAGTATCGCAGGAACCGTCGCCCCTCTCGCCCCCAAGCTCGGCGCCGTCCTCGGCACAGCTATCGGTGGCCCAATCGGCGCTACAATTGGCGGCCTTGCAGGGTCAGCAATCGCAGCTACTTTCGGAGTCGAAGAAACGCCGGAAGCAGTCGGCAAAGCCATCGCAGAAGACCCGGACGCGGCGGGCAAGCTCCAGCAGCTCGAAGCGCAGCGCGGTCAAGAAATCCTCGCCCAAGCGCAAGTCAAAATCGAAGAGCTGAAGCAGCAGACCGAGCAGTTCCGGATTGCGGCGGATGACACGCAGAATGCGCGTGTGGTGGGGGCTCAGTCAGCCTCGATGCAGTGGGGCGTCACTCTCCTGTCTGCCGTGTACACGATCGCATTCTTCGTGATCCTGGCTGTCGTCATCGCCAATACCGACATCATCAAGGAAAACCCGATCCTGCTCTTGCTGCTCGGCACCCTGACCGCCGGACAGCAGCAGATCGTGAACTATTTCTTTGGGTCGTCGGCAGGCTCCAAGAACAACGCCGATCGGTTTGCCACGTTGGCGAATGCGGTCGTCGAGAAGCCCAATCCGTCACCGTCCGTCGTGGCGGCAATCACGGCTGCGAAGAAGAAATAAGCAGTCGGCCCAGCACCGTGCAGCGAACACTGTGCTGAGCCTAACCACCCGAAGAAAACATCTCTCCGACTGGCTGGGGCTATCAAACCATGAAAATTGACATCCGACGCGTTCGGTTCCGCGGAATGGTTAACTGAGGATGGAGCTTACCGGTTTCCAGTGGGCGCAACTGGTATTCATGATCCTTGGTTTTCTGATAACGGCCGGCGGTGTTGTCGCTGGCTGTGTCTGGGCTGTCGCTCGCGTCGAGAAAAGAGGCGACGAGCGTGCCAACGCGGAGCGCGAACGATCCGACCAACTGATGAAGGCACATCAGGAAAGGACGGCTCTCGCCATGAAAGACCTGGCCAGCGAACTAGCCGCCGAGCAGAAGACACAAGCTTCTGTTGCGGGCGAAATGGGAATGGCTCTCCGGCGCTATATCGAAGGCGTCGAGAAGGAGATGCACAAGATCGAGATATGGGGGCGGGACAACTACGTCCTCAAGAGCGACTTTCTGAAAGCCACGGACCGGCTGGAAGAAACGATCAAGGAGCTTGCGGTCGATATTAAGAAGGATTTCCGCGAGTTGATGGCCACGCTATCGGGGCGAGGTGAATGAAAATCCTCACCCTCTGCGCCCTCATTCTCCTAGCCACCTGCATCCGTTCCAGAGCGGAAGAGCCAAAGCTGGACTGTGCTGCGATCCGGTACTACGTCGCGGTGCATGGTAGGGCGGCGGCTCTGGCATGGGCGGTAAGGAATGGATACTCTCTGCGGGAGATTGCGGAGGCAAGGCGGTGTTTAGCTCGCGGTTGATCGCGTCCTTCAATATCTCACCCCACACCCATTCATCATCTAGGCGGTATCCCCGGTACTTTGAAGCACGGCCTTCGGCGATTGCGCGGGATAGGTTTTTGGCAAGTGGGTCGCGGATAGCTTTAATTACTGCAATGCAGATCTGTTCTGCGTCTCCGTAATCACAAGACGAATCCGCTCCTTCTACACGCGCTTCGTGCAAAGCCGCTTTTACGGCCGCATCTAGCATATCGTTCATCCCAACCTCCAAAAGCATCCCGCCACTCTACCCCATGGCGGGGAGGGGCGAACCTATTCCACCACGAGCGTCGCCGATTTCGGTACGATGGGCATGTGGCGACCGGTATGGCATCTGCCGTGCTCCCAACAGTAGGCGAAATCGGGCCTCGACTTACCTTCGCCGACGACTGCGTCGCATGCGCCGCATTTGATCGGTTGCCATGGCAGTGAATGTGAGGCGTCTGACATCCGTTTCCTCTTATTCCATCACCGCGGGAGCCCGGCAGTCGCCTCGACAAGCATCTTCTCAATGACGGGTCGCTTCAGCATCGACGGCTTGCCTTGAAGGATCGCTTCTGCGTCGAAGATGGTGTCCCATCGGGCGTGCATCGGGCCGACTTTTCCGGCGATTCCTCGCGCTGCGTGAAT
>NZ_JBIISY010000010.1:0-57980 GCF_044340795.1 Tardiphaga sp. | reverse complement strand
GACGATCTTGGTGCCGACATGCTGTGCCTGCTTCTCCATCTGCTCCATCAGCCACGGGCCCTGAACCACATCCGCAAAGCCCGGATAGTTCTCGACATCGGTGGTGATGGTGAGCTGGCCGCCGGGCTGGATGCCCTGAATCAGGACCGGCTCCAGCATGGCGCGGGCAGCATAGATAGCAGCGGTGTAGCCAGCCGGGCCGGAGCCGATGATGACGACTTTGGCATGAGTGGTGGCGGCCATGGTCGAGTCCCCTTCCGCAGGGCGATAACGTCAGTGCTTGATGCGAAATGTGCCGGCGATACGGTCGCAGCGGCGCGAAGTCGTTGAAATGAATTCTAGAATATCTGGTGAGCTATGCAAGAATTGCAATTCGGACTCCCGGATTTTCCCCCGCGAAGGCTTAATTTCTGCAATGCACGCGCAATAAAATTGCGCGCGTCACCCGTCCTGCGCTAAACAGAACGCAATTCTTTGCTCCGAATGCCAGCAGGACCCGGCGTGCCGAAAAGCCTCGACGAAATCGACCTCAAGATCCTTGCCGAGATTCAGGCCGACGGCCGAATCACCAATGTGGAACTCGCCAAGCGTGTCGGCATCTCGCCACCGCCATGCCTGCGCCGCGTCCGCGCGCTGGAAGAGGCCGGCTATATCCAGGGCTATCGGGGTCTGCTCGATCCGCGGAAGTTGGGCTTCGACGTCACGGTGTTCGCCTCGGTGCACCTGTCCAGCCAGGCCGATGCCGACCTCAAGGCGTTCGAGGATTTCGTCCGCAACGAGCCGCTGGTGCGGGAGTGCTGGATGCTGTCCGGCGAGATCGACTTCATCCTGAAATGCGTGGCGCCGGACATGGCGACCTTCCAGGTCTTTGTCAGCCAACTGACGGCGGCGCCCCATGTGCGCAATGTGCGCACGTCGCTGGTGCTGCATAATTCGAAATATGCGGCAGCCGTGCCGCTGGAATTGAAGGACGCGGACTAGTTTTTCTCCCTCCCCGAAGCGAATGGGGAGGGTGGATCGAAGCGAGCGTTCAGCGAGCTTCGAGACGGGTGGGGTTCTTGCCCCAAACTCTGACCTCACGTGGGGCTGCCCCCACCCGACCGGCCCAAGAGGGCCGGCCACCCTCCCCCGCAAGAGCGGAGGAGGGACAGGAGCGACCTCAGCCCTTTCGGATCGCCGCATCGGCGCTGATCGGGCCGCCGCCGGCGGTCGCGATGTAGAGGCAGGCGAAGCACAGCGCGATCGCCAGCGTGCCGCCATTCAGCAGCGGCAGGAACACCGGATCTGCACCCTTGAACATGTGACCGATGAAATAGGCGCAGGCCATCTGGCCCGACAGGATGAAGGCGACCGGGCGGGTGAACAGGCCGATCAGCAGCAACGCGCCACCGACGAGCTCGATGGTGCCGGCCACGGTGATCAGCGGCGGGATGTTGGCGAAGTAGGGCACGACCGGGAATTTGAAGATCTTGGCGATGCCATATTGAAGCATCAGCAAGCCGATCATGAAGCGCATCAGGCTGAGTGCTATCGGCTGAAATTTTGCGAAAGTCTGGTCCATGTCATGTGTCCCCCTGTGAATGACGGATCAGTTCTAGCATTGCTGCTACACAAAGGTGCGGTCACGCTCGTGTGAAAAATGTCGTGATCACGAGAATTATTCCAGTTCGCATAACCGTCATAAGCGGCCGCACTGGATGAACACGAGCGCTGATCGTCCGATCAGCAACGGGTCTCGGGGATTACCGGTCCGCGTTGATCTTGACCTTGATCGGCTGCGGCATGTCCTTGTCCGGTGCCGGCAGCACCAGGCCCGGCGGGAAGTCCGGGCCGGCCATGGCATCGACGGTCCGGTTGCCGGTCGCGCCGGTGACGCGCGTCTGTCTCACACGCCCGTTCGGCTCGATCCAGAGTTCGACATACAGGTCGGATTTGAATTTGAAGGCGTCGCGATGGGCCGCGAGGTGTTTTTCGATCCGCTTGTGCGTTTCGACCGCATAGGCGCCCCATCGCGATGCGGTCGGCCGTGACGGTCCGGATGGCTGCATCTCCCGCCGCGGCTCGAATGCGAGGGGCGGTGGCGACAGGGCGGGGTCCGAGGTCTTCTCCCTGGCGGGGGGCTGGGCCGACGCGACGTGTCCGAACACCATCAGGCCGACGATGAATGCGAGCAGTCGCGTGCCGAGCAGTGGGGCGAACAGGTGCTTCATGGCTGCGATACATCCCTTGGGTGTGTATCCGCCTTCCTATGGAACCTGGATTGCGCCAGGCTGGCGCCCGCCCGGGATATCGATCGCCACCAACAAAAAAGCCGCACCCGAGGCGCGGCTTTCAATCTTTTAGCAGGTTGCAAGGCGCTGGCTTAGCGCCATTCCACCTTGGCGATCTCATAGGCCTTCGATCCGCCCGGCGCGATCACCTCGACGGAGGTGCCCTTGCTCTTGCCGATCAGCGCACGCGCCAGCGGCGAGGTGATCGAGATGCGACCGTTCTTGGCATCGGCTTCCGGCTCGCCGACGATCTGCCACACGCTCTTCTTCTCGGTGTCCTCGTCGATCAGCGTGACGGTGGCGCCGAACTTGATGGTGTCGCCCGACAGCTTGCTGATATCGATGATGTCGGCGCGCGCGAGCTTGTCCTCGATCTCGCTGATGCGACCTTCGTTATGGGACTGCTCTTCCTTCGCCGCATGATATTCGGCGTTTTCGGACAGGTCGCCATGCGAACGCGCTTCGGCAATCGCCTCGATGATGCGCGGACGCTGCACCGTCTGGCGATCCTTCAACTCGACTTCGAGGGCGGCGAAACCGCCGGCGGTCATCGGGACCTTCTCAACCATTCTCTTCGTCCTTTAACGTCATGTCGCACGCTGACGCGTGCGACGAAACTTGTCAGTCCGTGAAATCGGCCTGCAGGGGATATGCGGGGCTGTGCGTTGCAGCCGGCGCAGATGCAGGATTCAGGCGCCGAAACAGAACCTGTTCATGACCGGCTGGTTCCGGTCATGACCTGCTCTTGACTAACCTCAATCCGGATTGCCGCGCCGGTCAAAGTCAGACTTCGGAAAAGTAACTCTGCAATGTGCGGACCTCAAGGTCGCCGTCCAGATTGGCACGGACACCCTGCGCAGCCGCCACGGCCCCCGAAAGTGTGGTGTAATATGGTACTTTATGCAAGAGGGCAGCCCGCCGCAGCGAGCGGCTGTCGGCCAGCGCCTGCGGTCCGTCGGTGGTGTTCAGTACCAGCTGGATCTCGCCATTGGTGATGGCGTCCACGATATGCGGGCGGCCTTCCAGCACCTTGTTGATCTTCTCGGCCTGAACGCCGTTGTCGACCAGGAAGCGCTGGGTGCCACCAGTGGCGACCACCTTGAAGCCGCTGGAGGCCAGCAGCTTCACCGCATCGAGGATGCGCGTCTTGTCGCTCTCGCGCACCGAGACGAACACCGTGCCCTTGCGCGGCACGCGGGTGCCGCCGCCGAGCTGGCTCTTGGCGAAGGCGATCTCGAACGACGAGTCGATGCCCATCACTTCGCCGGTGGAGCGCATCTCCGGACCGAGCACCGTATCGACGCCGGGGAAGCGCGCGAACGGGAAGACCGATTCCTTCACGCCGACATGCTGCAGCTTGCGCTTCTTCAGATTGAAGTCGGCGAGCTTCTCGCCAGCCATGATGCGGGCGGCGATCTTGGCGACCGGCATGCCCATCACCTTGGCCACGAAGGGCACCGTGCGCGAGGCGCGCGGATTGACTTCGAGCACATAGACTTCGCCATCCTTGATGGCGAACTGCACATTCATCAGACCGACGACATCGAGGCCGAGCGCCATTTCGCGTGTCTGACGTTCGAGTTCGGTGATCATCGCATCGTCGAGCGAATGCGGTGGCAGCGAGCAGGCGGAGTCGCCCGAGTGAATGCCGGCCTCTTCGATGTGCTCCATGATGCCGACGACAAAGGTGTCCTTGCCGTCCGAGAGGCAGTCCACGTCGACTTCGATGGCGTCCGACAGATAGCGATCGAACAGCAGCGGATTGGTGCCGAGCACCGTGTTGATCTGGCCGGTCTTGTCGTTCGGATAGCGTGCCTTGACGTCGGCAGGCACCAGCTCCGGCAGCGTGCCGAGCAGGTAGTCGCCGAGCTGGCTTTCCTCGCGAATGATCTGCATCGCGCGGCCGCCGAGCACATAGGACGGACGCACCACCAGCGGCAGGCCGAGATCGGCGGTGACGAGGCGAGCCTGCTCCACCGAATAGGCGATGCCGTTCTTCGGCTGCTTGAGCTTGAGCTTGTCGAGGATGCGCTTGAAGCGGTCGCGGTCCTCGGCGAGGTCGATGGCATCCGGCGAGGTGCCGAGGATCGGCACGTCGGCGGCTTCCAGCGCGCGCGCGAGCTTCAGCGGGGTCTGGCCGCCGAACTGCACGATCACGCCATGCAGCGTGCCGTTCTGACGCTCGGTGTCGATGATCTCGAGCACGTCTTCGGCGGTGAGCGGTTCGAAATAGAGGCGATCCGCGGTGTCGTAGTCGGTCGACACGGTTTCCGGATTGCAGTTGACCATGATGGTCTCATAGCCGGCATCCGCCAGCGCGAAGCAGGCGTGGCAGCAGCAATAGTCGAACTCGATGCCCTGGCCGATACGGTTCGGACCGCCGCCGAGAATGATGACCTTGTTCTTGTCCGACGGTTGGCTCTCGTCGGCGAAGGAGCCGGCGAAACACGACTCATAGGTCGAATACATGTAGGCGGTCGGCGAGGCGAATTCGGCGGCGCAGGTGTCGATGCGCTTGAACACCGGACGGACATTCAGCTCACGGCGCAGCGCCTTCACTTCGGCATCGGTTTTGCCGGCGAGCACCGCAAGGCGCGCATCCGAGAAGCCCATGGCCTTGAGCGAGCGCATGCCGAAAGCATGGGTCGGCAGGCCATTGGCCTTCACCTTGGCTTCCATCTCGACGATGCCGCGCATCTGCGCGAGGAACCACGGATCGATCTTGCAGGAGTTGAAGATCTCCTCGTCGGTCCAGCCGAGGCGCATGGCCTGGCCGACCTGCAGGATGCGGTCCGGCGTCGGAGTGCCGAGCGCGGCGCGGATGGCGTTCTTGTCGTCGCCGCGGCCGAGATCCTCGATCTCGATCTCGTCGAGGCCGGTGAGGCCGGTCTCGAGACCACGCAACGCCTTCTGCAGCGATTCCTGGAAGGTACGGCCGATGGCCATCACCTCGCCCACCGACTTCATTGAAGTGGTCAGCGTGCGCGAGGCGCCCGGGAATTTCTCGAAGGCGAAACGCGGGATCTTGGTGACGACATAGTCGATGGTCGGTTCGAACGACGCCGGGGTCGCGCCACCGGTGATGTCGTTGGCGATTTCATCCAGCGTGTAGCCGACGGCGAGCTTGGCCGCGACCTTGGCGATCGGGAAGCCGGTGGCCTTGGAGGCCAGCGCCGACGAGCGCGACACGCGCGGATTCATTTCGATCACGACCATGCGGCCGTCGGCAGGATTCACGCCGAACTGCACGTTGGAGCCGCCGGTCTCGACGCCGATCTCGCGCAGCACCGCCAGCGAGGCGTCGCGCATGATCTGGTATTCCTTGTCGGTCAGCGTCAGCGCTGGCGCGACGGTGATTGAGTCGCCGGTATGCACGCCCATCGGATCGAGATTCTCGATCGAGCAGATGATGATGCAGTTGTCCTTCTTGTCGCGGACGACTTCCATCTCGTACTCTTTCCAGCCGAGCACTGACTCTTCGATCAGCACTTCGTTGGTCGGAGACGCATCGAGGCCACGCTCGATGATGTCGAGGAATTCTTCGCGGTTATAAGCAATGCCGCCGCCGGTGCCGCCCATGGTGAAGGACGGACGGATGATGGCGGGCAGGCCGATCTCGGACAGCGCCATCAGCGCCTGGCCGAGGGCGTGTTCCTGGTAGCGCTTGCGGCGGTCGCCTTCGTGCAGCACCCACTGGCGCTCATGCTCGGCCAGCGCTTCGCCGGTCAGCTGGGCCTTCTCGGCATTGTGCTTGTCGCGATACTGCTTCTTCAGGTCCGACGCATTGGCGAGCCGCGACTTCGGCGTCTCAAGACCAATTTTCGTCATCGCCTCGCGAAACAGCTGGCGGTCTTCCGCCTTGTCGATCGCCTCGGCGGTGGCGCCGATCATCTCGACGTCGAATTTCTCCAGCGTACCCTGCTGGCGCAGCGACAGCGCGCAGTTCAGCGCGGTCTGGCCGCCCATGGTCGGCAGCAGCGCAAAACCCTTGCTGCGATCGCCACGTTCCTTCTCGATGATCTTGGCCACGATCTCGGGCGTGATCGGCTCGATATAGGTCGCGTCCGCCAACTCCGGATCCGTCATGATGGTGGCCGGATTGGAATTGACCAGAACGATCCGGTAGCCCTCTTCCTTGAGCGTCTTGACAGCTTGCGTGCCCGAATAATCGAACTCGCAGGCCTGGCCGATCACGATGGGACCGGCGCCGATGATCAGGATGGTGGATATGTCGGTGCGTTTTGGCATTGCGTCTCGCGGTGGTGACAAATCGGCACAAAAAAAGGGCGCGCAGTCGCGCGTCCCTCGGGCCCGGGCGCCTGACAAGCTCCGCTCCCTAAAGAACTTTGGCTCATCTTCGCGCGCGGCTGTCTTTAGACCAGTATAGCGGGGCAGGGAAGGCCCTTAAAGCCGTCATCAACCGCCGGTTTCTGCCGAAATGACGAGGCGGATGGCTCGCCGAGCCGAAGCTCGCAAAGCGAGCGAAGGATGGAGGCCCAGCCTGGACTTGAACCAGGATATGAGGCGATGCACTCGCCCCCGCGTAGACATTTCCGCCACCGGGCCGTTCTCACTGTGGTCGATCACAGACGGTTGATCTACCACCAGTTTCGCAAAGGTTCTCTTAACCCTAACGTTTCAAATGCCGATCAATCCATCGGCTGCACGGCATCCATGGGCTGCGCGACAAATGTCATACGGGCCTGGTTGTGGCCGATATTGATTTTGGCGCGGGATGATCGGTATCCCGCTGCCGCCAGTTTGGCAAGCATGTCGGCTTCGGCATAGTGCTGCAGACCCAGCGTGGTCCGGAGTTGCCGGTAATCCGACAATGCGGTTTTCACCAGACTGACAAGCGCGTCCCACAGGAAGCCGTGCTTGGCGCCCAGCCGTAGCAGCGCCATGACATCGGTCATCATGCCAAGGTCCGGCGGCAGGATGTCGCCGACCACCAGTCTGCCGTCGGGCTTGAGCAGGCGCTTCACCACGGTGAAGGCGTCTTCAAGCTGGGGCAGGGTCATGTATTGGGCGACCGAATTCATGATCGCCAGATCGACCGAGCCCGCCGGCAGGTCGCGGAGCTCGTCGAGCGAATGCACGGCGATCTTCGGATTGGCGGCAAAACGGGCAGCGACCCGCTCACGCACTTTCGGTGCCGGCTCGGCCAGAATGAGTTTCGCGCAGGCCTCGGTGACCTTGCCGGCCGACAGCGCCTCGCCGCAGGCATAGTCGAGCACTGTGGCGTCCCTGGACGGAATGTAGCCGATGATATCGCGCGCGATCAGTTCGAAGTGAACGTCCCGATGCAATTTGCTGGCATAGATCGTGTGGGTGGAATCGTAATAATCGATCCAATCTTCCATGCGGCAGCCCGGCCCTTCCTTGTTCCCGCTTCGGGAACCCTTACATTTCGTCTGCGTTTGAATCGTCTAGAGCGTTTTCAGCCGAGTTGGAAACGGTCTTTCGTCCAAAGTCTTTTGAACGAGGCCTCTTGAACGCTGCGGAGTAGGTGACGGGAAGGATGTCCAGCACAGTGGGCCCTTCGTCGCAGACATTCGCACGAGATCAGCACCCAACCCGCCGAGCCGCCCACCCCAGCGTAAAGGAAGGTATTTCTCGTGAGCACCAAGTCGAAAATCGCCGCCGATCTGAACACCCCGACGGACCTGGCCGCAGATGGCGTGGAAAAGGTCACCAAGGCCCTCAACGGCCTCGTCGCCGATGCCTTCGCGCTCTATCTGAAGACCAAGAATTTCCATTGGCACATTTCGGGCCGCCACTTCCGTGACTATCACCTGCTGCTCGACGAGCATGCGGACCAGATTTTCGCGACCACCGATCCGCTCGCCGAACGCGTGCGCAAGATCGGCGGTCGCACCGTGCATTCGATCGGCGAGATCGCGAAGCTGCAGTCGGTCAAGGACAACAACGAAGACTACGTGCCGCCGGTCGAGATGCTGCACGAGCTGATGGAAGACAACAAGAAGATGGCCGCGGCGCTGCGCAAGGCGCACAAGGTGTGTGACGACGCCGATGACGTCGCCAGCGCCAGCCTGTTGGAAAACTACATCGACGAGACCGAGCGCCGCACCTGGTTCCTGTTCGAAGCCAGCCGCGCGGAAGGCGCCAACGAGAAGTAACGTCAGCGCCATTGACGTGCCGAAAACGCCCGCCTCGCAGCGGGCGTTTTCATGTGCCGCTCAAGTGGCCTTCCATAACCTCATGAGCGGTCCGTCCTTGCCGAACACGGGATCGCCCGGCGGTAGCTCGACCCGTGGAATTGTCTGCAGCGCCTTGCGATGGTTTTCCGGCATCGCCCGTGTGATCTCGACGCCTGGTCCTGGCGGATAGGCGCCGACCACTCGGAAATCCGGGCTAGCGCTGATGCGCTGATGGCCGGTCCCGGCGGGCAGCACGGCGACGTCACCCGCTGCAATTTCGATCTCGCGCCCATGGTTCCCGCCGAAGCGTATGACGGCGTGACCGAGTGAGACGCCGAGTACCTCATGCACCGTGGCGTGGTAATGCAGATAATCGAACACGCCGTTGCGCCACATGTCGCCCCAGCCATTGTCGCCAAAGACCCGCTCGATGGTGGCCTCGGGGCTGTCGCCGCTGACGTCGATCGCGGATTTGTAGATCAGCAGCGGCAAAGGATTGTTCGGCGTGAGCCCGTCATCGGTGAAAACGATGCTTTGTGGAGCGGTGACGGACATCGGGGACCCCCGTGTGAGACAGAGCGCAAACCCCGATGGTGCCAACCCGTTCCTTCACGCGATCATTTCGGCAGTTCGAACACGAGACACGTCGTCGTCGCATGCGCGAGCAGCCGTCCCTTGTCGTCGGTGATCCGCGCTTCCGCCGTACCGGCGCGCCGTCCGACATTGAGAACCTTGCCTTCGGTCCGTACCGTGCCGGAGGTCTCGCTCATGCCGCGGATAAAACTGATCTTGAATTCCAGCGTGGTGTAGCCCGAGCCCGGCGGCAGCGTCGAATGCACCGCAAGGCCCATGGCGGAATCCAGCAGGATCGCGGCGTAGCCGCCATGTACGGAGCCGATCGGATTGTAGTGCCGGATGCCGGGAATGCTGTGCAGCACCACATGGCCATGCTCTGCCGTGCAGTCGAACGGGCCGACATTCTCCATGATCGGCGGCTGCGGCAGCTCGCCCGCAAACATCTTTCGCACGAAGTCGAGCCCGGACATGGAGGCGAGGACGGCAGGGGAGGCGATGCCGAAAGGGGAGGCTTGGTCGGTCATGGCGTTTCCTGTTTTTGATGACGGGCATCATACAAAACGAGGCGGTGAACACCAGCCCATAGCCACCAAAGACAATGGCCGGGACGAGCCCGGCCATGACCACATTCTGATTTTTCCGGCGCCTTACGACGCCTTCTTCGCCCGCATCAAATCCGCGAACCGCTTGAACAGGTAATGCGAGTCCTGCGGGCCGGGAGATGCTTCCGGATGATACTGCACCGAGAAGACCGGCTTGCCCTCGATTTCGATGCCGCAATTGGAGCCGTCGAACAGCGAGATGTGGGTCTGCTTGGCGCCCTTCGGCAGCGTCGCCTCGTCCACGGCGAAGCCATGGTTCATCGAGGTGATCTCCACCTTGCCGGTGGTCTCGTCCTTGACCGGATGATTGGCGCCGTGATGGCCCTGATGCATCTTCTTGGTCTTGGCGCCGACCGCGAGGCCGAGCATCTGGTGACCGAGGCAGATGCCGAAGGTCGGCAGGCCGCTATCGATCACCTGCCTGATGACCGGCACGGCATATTTGCCGGTCTCGGCCGGGTCGCCCGGACCGTTGGACAGGAACACGCCATCCGGCTTCAGCGCCAGAATGTCTTCAGCCGAGGTGGTGGCGGGCACAACGGTGATCTTGCAGCCTTCGCCGGCCAGCAGGCGCAGGATGTTGCGCTTGATGCCGTAATCGATGGCGACCACGTTGAATTCGGGCTTGTCTTGGCGGCCAAAACCTTCGTTCCAGACCCAGGGCTTCTCGTCCCAGTCGAAGCGCTGGCCGGAGGTGACCATGGGCACGAGGTCCATGCCTTCGAGGCCGGGCCATTCGCGCGCTTCTTCCTTCAGCCCGTGCAGGTCGAACTGGCCGTTCTTCGCGTGCGCAATGACGGCGTTCGGCATGCCCTTGGTGCGGATCAGCGCGGTGAGGGCGCGGGTATCGATGCCGGAAATGCCGATGATGCCGCGCGCCTTCAGCCAGGCGTCGAGATGACGCGACGACCGGAAATTCGACGGATCGGTGATGGCCGAGCGCAGGATCACGCCGCGCGCGCCGGGCGTCGCCGCCATGTTCACCGTCTCGATGTCCTCGTCATTGGCGCCGACATTGCCAATGTGGGGGAAGGTGAAGGTGATGAGCTGGCCGGCATAGGAGGGATCGGTGAGGATCTCTTCATAGCCGGTCATGGCGGTGTTGAAGCAGACTTCACCGACGGCCTGGCCTTCCGCGCCAAGGCCGAAGCCTTCCAGCACGGTGCCATCGGCGAGCACGAGGAGCGCGGTCGGTTTGTGGTCCGGCCAGGCTGGGGATGTTTCTGTGGGGGTCATGAGAGGACTACATAGTCCCGGCGCTTCGCGGCGTCAAAGCCGGAACGGGCGGATTCACAAGGTCGGAACCCGGTAACGGGTGCAGGACCTTCCATGCCAGAGACATCCGATCAAGGTATTTATGGTTGAATCGGTCGGATTGCGCCGAAGATTGCTTGCTGATTAAGCGATTCGCCGTTAGCAACCCCCAAACTGGGTATTTCCGGATATTTCCGTGCGGCTCGATTATTTCGCCTCCATGGCTGCACGTTCGGCCACGGCGCCAGCGCGCTGGCGCCGTCCTTTCCTGGCATGGCTCGACGGGATCGAGAAGGGCTGGGCGATCCCGCTTCTCATCACCGCTTTCGCTGCCGCCTGGTGGCTTTTCCTCGTCATTGCCTATCAAAGCGGCGATCTCCATGCCGATGCTCTGGAGACCTGGACGCTCGGGCGCGACTTCGCCTGGGGCAATGCCAAGCACCCGCCACTGATGGGCTGGGTGGCGTGGCTGTGGACGCAGGTGTTTCCGCTCACCGACTGGTCGTTCCAGCTGCTGTCCATGACCAATGCGGCGCTGGCACTGTTCGCCGTCGATCTCATTGCCCGGCGCTTCGTGCGCGGCGATTCCCGCGCCGTCATCCTGATGCTCCTGATGTTGACGCCGGTCTATCAATTCTACGCCCAGCGCTTCAACGCCAATACCGTGCTGCTGGCGATCTGGCCGCTCGCCACCTATTGCCATCTGCGCTCCTTCGAGACGCGCAGGATCGGCTGGTCGATCGCCGCCGGCGCCCTCGCGGCGCTGGCGATGCTCGGGAAATATTACTCGGTATTCCTGATCGCCAGTTTCGCGCTGGCGACTTTCGCGCATCCGCGGCGCGCGGTCTATTTCAAGTCGTGGGCGCCGTGGGTCTCGACGCTGACCGGTCTCGTCGTGCTCGGCCCGCATCTGCACTGGCTCATCATGAACGACGGCGAGACGCTCGCTTATCCGCTCAAGCAGCAGGGCGGCTTCGGGCTTCGCCATTCGTTCGGCGAGGCGAGCATGTTCCTGCTGGGCGTTGCGGCGACGCTGGCGTTCCCGGCGATCGTCTGGACGCTGTCGGCAGGGCGGCGGCTGGCGCGGTTCGTCGAAGATTTCCGCGCCATGCCATCTGGGCTCCTGCTGCTGTTCTGGGTCTTCGTCGGCACGCTCGTATTGCCGCCGGTCACGGCGCTGGCGCTCGGTACCAACATGCCCTCGCTCTGGGCCGCGCAGGGCCTGTTCCTGCCGGTGGTGCTGATCGTCTGCGGCGCCAGCTACACGCTGGAGCGTTTCTTCACCGTCAATCTCGCCACCTGGGTGGCGGGGATCGCAATCATTGCCATCGTTGTCGCCGCGCCGATCCATGCGATCCAGCGCAACAGCGTCAGCCCCAATGAGCGCACCTACTACAAGCTCGCCGCGCTCGAACTCACCAAGCGCTGGCACCAGGCGACCGGGCGCCCGATGGTGCAGGTCAGCGGCGACGACGGCCTCGCTTTCGCAACCGCCTTCTACAGCCCGGACCATCCCCGTTACAGCCGGCCGTTCCGCTTCCAGTACACCTGGGGCATGCCGCGGCCGGCGACATTGGGGCGCGGCTGGGTGGGCACCTGTTTTGCGGCGGATCCCGTCTGCATGGACTGGATGGCGAACGTCTCCGAGATCGATGGCCGGAACATCCGGGTCAATTTCGAAGTGCAGCCGATGCTGTGGGGCAAGCCGGGCATTCCGACCACGATTGCTGCACTGATGGTGCTGCCGCGCGGGCCTGACGTCGGCGAACCCGATGAATTGCGCAGTGACGGGGCCGATGAATTCTCCTCGATGCACCGCCAGCCGGCCCCGTGACCGCCGGCCTGCGGCTTTGCGGGCATGTTGTGCCATCACGGCAAAGCGCTTAGATCGAACCAGCCAAATTCCGGCGTCGCCGAGAGGCCGCCGACAAGGAGACGCAAATGCTGCGCGAAAGCATCAATACCGCCGTCAAGGAGGCCATGAAGGCCAAGGACGAGCGCAAGCTGTCCACGCTGCGCATGGTCAATGCGGCCATCAAGAATGCTGACATCGATGCCCGCGGCCAAAGCAAGCCGCCGCTCAGCGATGGCGATCTGCTCAGCCTGCTGCAGAAGATGATCAAGCAGCGCCAGGAGTCGGTCGAATTGTACGAGAAGGGCGGCCGCGCCGAACTCGCCGCTGGGGAGCGCGAGGAGATCGCCGTCATATCAGCCTATCTGCCGCAGCAGATGTCCGAGGATGAGGCAAAGGCGGCGATATCAGCCGAGATCAGCGAACTCGGCGCCGCCGGCATGAAGGACATGGGCAAGGTGATCGCGAGCCTGAAGGCGAAATATGCCGGTCAGATGGATTTCGGCAAAGCCAGCGGTTTGGTGAAGGCTGCACTGAGCAACTGACCTTTCGAACTCCGTTTCGGCATCATGCAAGGCGACTGGTCGATCCAGTCGCCTTTTTTCATTCTGGAACCGTCTTTCACCCGCCCCGCAGCAGCCGCGTGCCGCTGATCCCCGGGAGGAGCTGAATTGAGCTAAATCAGTCGGGTGCGACAAAATGCCTATCGTTTTGGTTAAGATCAAAACGGCCGCGGCCCTCGCGAATTTTCAGCGCGGGTCCGGTCCCGTGGCCACTCGTACGATGACCTCGCGATCTGTCGCCGTGGTTGCGATCGGTCGGGCGGGGTACTGCTGCGATCCCTATAATAATAGGGGTTTGCACGTTCAACGCTAGAAGTCGTCTGCTGTATCGCGGAGGTCTTGCCGAGCGGGAATATCCGTTTTCGCGTCAGCCAGCTGAACAGACATGTTGTTGTAAACACAACAGAAAAGTTGAATTCAAAGCGGGACTCAACCGTGGCAATTCTAAATTCAGACAAAAACTTGATGAAGTTTGGCCACAAAGTCTTCGGAGGTCACCGGTACTATAGTCGTTCATTACGACGGTGCCGGCACCGGACCTGATGAGCCGCTAAAAAGCGGCAGGACCGGAAGACTTTTGGCGGGCGCCTGCTCACGCAGGGAGCAGGCTGTCAATCATTGAGGTCTTGGAAGGTTCCCTTCCTTTGCTTGGTATCCGTTCAAACAGGAGCGGCCAAGCGGAGCTTAGATTCCGTAGACAGAAAATTTTGCCGACCAGGACTATCGCCGCCGGCGGTGCGCGTCCGCGCCGACGGCCCCAGATTGCAGTTGGGGAACTATTGTCATGAGTAATTTAAGGGACTTCGATCTCGATCCAAACGATCCGCTTTATTATGCCCCGCGTCATTTAAGGCGCCCGACCGATACCAATCCGGATCAAGTCCGCGAAAGCAATTTTGAACCGCGCTACGAGGAGCCGGCCATGTTCCGGCACGATCCTGCGCCGGAACAGGTCGCGCCGTCGCCGTCTTCGCCGTCAGTGTTGCGGCACCGGTCGAAGGTCTTCGAGGATGCGGTCTCGCGTGCATTGCGGGATTCGCTCGAACCTCAGGAAATTTACACGCCAACGATGGACAGCGGACGCAGCGGTTTTGGCGTCTTCCTCAGATTCGCGGTGGCGCTGGGCATTGTGGGGGCCATCGCGCTCATCTTCGTCGTGATCGTCCCATTGGTGCGCGGGCCGGCGCCGAATGCCGAGACCGTTGCGGATAGCGATTCGATATGGATGCAGGTGAAATCCGCGATCCTGCCGTCGCCGCCGCGCAAGGCCGTCGCATCGACCCTGCAATTCGCCGATCAGGTCGGCGAGACCAACGACACGCTTCCGGTCGGTATCTCGGTCAATGCGCCACCGCCGGGCGGCGTGGTCGTTCTGAGCGGATTGCCCGCCGGCAGCCGTCTGAGCACCGGCAAAAAGCTCAGCGCCAATGATTGGCGCATTCCGGCTCAAGACCTTGCCGTGACAAAAGTGACGCCGCCGGACGAGTTCGCCGGACAAGTCACGGTCAATGCCGAATTGCGCAATGCCGAGGGCGCAGCGCTGGTCGGCGGCAGTTTCCGCATGACCTGGAGCAGGCCTGCAGGGCAGGTCGCTGCCCTCTCTCCGCCGCGCACTGCTCCTGCCGCGATCCCACCGCAGGCAGCAATCCCACAACTCGGCGCAGCCACCATTGCGCCGCCGCCCGTATCGGCTCCGGTACCGCAGCCGGTGGTCTCAGCGCCGCCTGACCGTACGATGGATCCAAACGAAATTGCGTCATTGATCAGGCGCGCGCAGGAATTTACGGCGGCAGGCGATATCGCACCGGCGCGGCTCATGCTGCGGCGGGCTGCGGAGGCGCACAGCGTACAGGCCGCAATGATGCTTGCCGAGAGCTATGACCCGATCCTGCTGAAGCAGACGGCAAGCGGGCCCCTGCCGGACATTTCCATGGCCCGTAAATGGTACGGCAAGGCTGCCGAGTGGGGGGCACCCGATGCACCACGCCGGCTCAATGCGCTGCAAGCCTACTGAGGCTTCGTCTGCCAGACCTTCAACTTCACTGCGGCTCCATTGGTAGCCGCATCGCATCACTGCGGATATCGCAATTGCTTGCAGGACCTCCACGATGAAACAACTGTTCAAACTTGTAGCTTCGGCCGCCTCCATCGCGGCGACCGCAGCAGTCTCCCTATCGATGATGACGTCGGCCTCGGCGCAACGCGCCGAAGTGAGCCCGGAGGCCGTTAGTCAGGGCCTGAAGGCGGTGTTCAACTACAATACCGACAACAAGGGCCTCAAGGACCGGATCAACGCGCACACCATCACCGTGGTGCTGGGACCACTCGGAGGCACCTATCTGAATTTCGGTGCAGATCTCGCCACTGCGCTCGATGACGGCGACAATCTTCGCATCCTGCCCGTTGTCAGCAAGGGGTCGGTAAAGAGCATCGCCGACATTCTGTTCCTGCGCGGGGTCGATCTCGGTATCGTCCGTGCCGATACGCTCGATTATCTCGAGCGCAAGGGCTACGCGCAGAACATCCGTCGCCAGTTCACCTACATCACCAAGCTGTACAACGAGGAAGTCCATGTGGTCGCCGGCAAGTCGGTGAAGCGGCTGCAGGATCTTGAGGGCAAGCGTGTCGCCATCGATCTGCCCGACGGCGGCACCTTCATCACCGCAAACACCATCTTCGAGCGCCTGGGCATCCGCCCGATCGTCTCCCATATGGAGCAGCGTATTGCCCAGGAGAAACTGAAGCGCGGAGAGCTCGACGCCTTCGTCGCAGTGCAGGGCACGCCATCACGTGCGGTGGCACAGATGACGGGCGATTTCCACCTGGTGCCGATCGAATATAGCGGCCCGCTTCAGGCAGACTACTTCCCTTCCGAACTGAAGGCCGAGGACTATCCGACCTTGATCGCGCCTGGCCAGCGCATCGATACGATTTCGGTCGCTGCGATCCTTGCCGGCTACAACTGGCCGGAAAAGACCGATCGCTACAAGAAGATGGAGCACTTCGTTCAGGTCTTCTTCGAGAAGTTCAAGACGCTGCAGCAGCCGCCCTATCATCCGAAGTGGAAGGAAGTTTCGCTCGGTGCGCCACTGAAGGGATGGGAGCGTTTCAAGCCGGCGCAGGCCTGGCTCGACCAGCATTCGTCGACCGCGTCGCCGGAGTTGCGCACCAAATTCGATCAGTTCCTCTCAGCCCGAGGTGCTGCGCTCGGTCCGCGTGCGGCACAGGTTACGCCGGAGCAGAGCGAGGCGCTGTTTCAGCAATTCCTGAAATGGCATACGAGCCAGAATGCGCCGGCGCGGGGCACGGCACCACAATAGTCGTCCGTCGGATAGCAGAAAGGCCCGGCGGACCGCCGGGCCTTGTCGTCGCGATCTAAAGGAGGCGGACTACGCCGCCGCCGTCGGCAGCGTGTATTCCTTGAACTGATCGCGCAGCGCGGTCTTCAGGATCTTGCCGGTGGCCGTGTGCGGGATGGCATCGACGAACACCACGTCATCGGGCATCCACCACTTCGCGATCTTGCCATCCATGTATTTCAGCAGGTCCTCGCGGCTCACTTGCTGGTCCGGCTTGAGCTGCACGATCAGCAACGGGCGCTCGTCCCATTTCGGATGGAAGACACCGATCACCGCCGCTTCTGCCACCTGCGGGTGGCCGACAGCAAGATTCTCCAGATCGATCGACGAGATCCATTCGCCGCCGGACTTGATCACGTCCTTGGAGCGATCGGTGATCCGCATGTAGCCGTATTCGTCGATGGTCGCGACATCGCCGGTGTCGAAATATCCCTCGCTGTCGAGAATGTTCTTGTCGACGCGGAAATAGCCCTTCGCGACCGCCGGTCCGCGCACGAGCAGGCGGCCGAACGTCTTGCCGTCATGCGGGATCAGCTTGTCGTTGTCGTCGACCAGCTTCATCTCGACCATGAAGGGCGAGAAGCCCTGGGTCTGCAGGATGTCGAACTTCTCCGCACCCTCGAGATCCTTGTACTGGCCCTGCAACGTGCAGACGGTGCCGAGCGGCGACATCTCCGTCATGCCCCAGGCATGACGCGGCTCCACGCCCATATTGGCAAAGGTCTCGATCATCGCCCGCGGCATCGCCGAGCCGCCGCAGACGACGACGCGCAGATCCGGCAGCGTCAGCTTTTCCTTCTGCATATATTGCAGCAGCATCAGCCACACCGTCGGCACGCCGGCGGTGTAGGTCACCTTCTCGGTGCTCAGCAGCTCATAGACCGACGCGCCGTCGAGCTTGGCGCCGGGCATCACCAGCTTGGTGCCCATGGATGGCGCGGAGAAGGCGATGCCCCAGCTATTGGCATGGAACAGCGGCACCACCGGCAGCATCGTGTCCTTCGACGTGGTCCCGAGCGAGTCGCCGTTGTTGGCCATCAAGGCGTGCAGCACGTTGGAGCGGTGCGAATACAGCACGCCCTTCGGGTCGCCCGTGGTGCCCGATGTGTAGCACATAGCCGCGGCGGTGTTCTCGTCGAACTCCTTCCACTGGAAGTTTCCGTCGACCTCGTTGATCCAGTCCTCATAGGCCACGGCGTTCTTCAGCGTGGTCTGCGGCATGTGCGCCTTGTCGGTGAAGACGATGTAGCGCTCGACGCTCGGGAGCTGATCGGCGATCTTTTCCAGGATCGGGATGAAGGTGAGGTCGGTCATCACGATGCGGTCCTGCGCATGGTTGATGATCCAGGCAATCTGGTCCGGGAACAGGCGTGGGTTCACCGTATGGCAGATGGCGCCGATGCCCATGATGCCATACCAGGCTTCGAGATGACGCCAGGTGTTCCAGGCAATGGTGGCGACGCGGTCGCCGAGCACGATGCCTTCCTTGTCCAGCCGCTGCGCCACTTTCAGCGAGCGCTTGCGGATTTCGCCATAGGTGGTGCGATGGATCGGGCCTTCCACGGAGCGGGTGACAACCTCGCGCTCGCCGTGGTTTTTCGCTGCGTGATCGATGATCCGATGACACAACAGGGGCCAGTCTTGCATCAAGCCGCGCATTCGATTGCTCCTCCGCATTTCTGTTCTGCTTGCGACTCCGCTAAGGAACCGCAGCGCCCACGATGGGTTGGCCCATCGTTGGGGAATTAGGTCTTGCCATGAAGTGTAGCGCGGGGAAAGCGGCCGGAAAATCGACTTTTGGTCTATCCCGCTGCGGCCAAACGACAATTGGAGCCGGTCTGGCTCTGCTCATGATTTCGGCACTGCCGGCGGAAGCCTATCTCACCACCACACGCGTGCCATTGCCCAAGGCGCGTCCCGCCGAAGCCCCGCAAGTGCCGGAGGCCGAGCCGGCCGAGAAGCCCGGCCAGCCCGCCGAGAAGCCGGCCGCAGAGGCCAGGCCGCCGGAGCCGCCGCCGCCTTCGGCCTGCCGTGTGGCACTCACGGAAGACATCGCCGTCGCGCCGAGCATCCCGGACATCAAGGGGCCGGGCGCGTGTGGTGGTCCCGACATGGTGCGGCTCGAGGCGGTGGTGCTGGCGGACAAGAACCGTGTGCCGCTGAAGCCTGCGGCCACTATGCGCTGCACGATGGCCACGGCGGTGGCGGACTGGGTTCGCACCGACATGGCAGGGCTCGCGGGCAGCCTGAAAACGAAACTGGTCGAGCTCGACAACTTCGATTCCTTCAGTTGCCGCGGGCGTAACCGTCAGCAGGGCGCCAAGCTCTCCGAGCATGGCCGCGCCAATGCGCTCGATATCCGCGGCCTCAAACTGGCCAATGGCCAGTCGATCGCGCTGACCGAGCCGGGCACGCCGCGCGAGTTGCGCGAGAAGGTTCTACTGTCGCTGTGTTCGCGTTTCCCCACGGTGCTGGGGCCCGGCTCGGATGGCTATCACGAGGACCACATCCATTTCGATCTCGCCGAGCGCCGCGGCAATTATCGCATCTGCCAATGGGATGTCTGGGATGCCTGGCCGCAGGTCGCGCCCTTGATGCCGGCCCCGCGTCCGGCCGAAGCGCCGCCGCGCGAAGTGGCCGCAAAGGAGGGCGCCCCCGCGGAGGCAAAGCCCGCGGAGGCAAAGCCCGCCGAGCCGCCGACGGAGGCGCAGGCCGAGCCGGAGAAGGAGCAGGCCGAGGAGGCGAAGCCCGACGAGAAGGCCAAGCCCGAGCAGAAAAAGGCCAAGGCCAGGAAGCCCCGCAAGCAGCGCGCGCAGGCACCGCCATTTCCGCTCAATCTATTGCGTTAGGGACAGGTGACGGCACTCCGCTTGTTCCCTCCCACTGCGCGGCTGGGCCGCTTGGGGGAGGGAGCACTACGGTCCCTCGTCCGCACCGTCATCGCCAGGGACTGTTGGGGTCGTCTTCCAGGTCGTACAGCTCGCGCAGGTGGACACTGAGCTCCATCAGCTTGTCGCGGAACGGCGTATGTGCAGCGTCGGAATAGCCGACGGTGATGCGCCAGCTGTCGTTCAGCGGATAGATGATCAGCCGCACATTCGGGGGCCATGGCCCCATGCTTTTGAGGGTCGTTTCCCGAAAGATCTTTTCGAGTTCAGAGGCACTCTTCTTCGGCTTCCACATCACGTCGAACGTATCCAAGTTTGCCGGGCAGGCGTCGTGACGGCGCCTGCACTAGGTGTGCACTTATTGGAATGGTTCTAATCCGATGTAAACTGCTCGTTTGGACGCGGGTGGGTGCTGCGTGGGCTTTAAGCAGCGACGCTCGTCTTATCCCTCCCCCAAGCCGCGCAGCGGCGCAGCGGGGAGGGTGGCACGACTGCGAGCGTCCAGCGAGCATCGTGACGGGTGGGGTCTATCCCCCGGAAGGACGCCACGTGGGGAGACACCCCACCCCGGCCTACGACGGACGAATTCGTCCGTCGGACCCTAGCGAGCGCCTGCCTTTGGCGCTCGCGTTAATGCGGCGGCGGGCCGCGCCGGACACATCCGACGAAGAACCCCACTGCGCCGCTGCGCGGCTTGGGGGAGGGAGCAATACGGCCTGAGTTCAGCCCAATAAAAAAGCGCCGGTTGCCCGACGCTTTTTCAATTCCTGTTTGTCTGAAGCTTAGTTCGGCGTGCCGCCGCCGCCCTGCAGGGCCAGCTTCGAATTGTACGGCGAGTCGCCGGCCTTCGGCTCGAGCACGACGACCAGCGCGCCCGGCTTGACGCGGCTGTAGAGGTCGATGACGTCCTCATTGGTCATGCGGATGCAGCCCGAGGAGATCGAGGCGCCGATATATTCCGGCTGGTTGGTGCCGTGGATACGGAACAGCGTGTCCTTGTTGCCCTGATAGAGATAGAGCGCGCGGGCGCCGAGCGGATTGTCCACGCCGCCGGGCACCTGGGCCGGCAGGCCCTCGATACGGGCATGGATGTCCTTGGTCGGGGTCCACTTCGGCCATTCGGCCATGTTGCCGACGCGGGCGACGCCAGAGAAGGCGAGGGCTTCTTCACCCACGGTGACGCCGTAACGGATGGCCTTGCCGCCGTCCTGCACGAAATAGAGATAGTGGTTGTCGGAATCGACGACGATCGAGCCCGGCAGCTCCTTGCGGTGGAAGTCGACGATGGCGCGTCGGAACGGCTCGGCTGGCTTCACATTGGCGTATTTCGCCTTGGCGAGCTGCGCGCGATCATTGGGCTTCAGGCTGGATTCCGGAGCCGGCTGATACATGGCGGTGGTCGTGTTGCAGGCCGACAGCATCAGGCCGGCCGCGACGATCAAACCCAGTCGAATCTTGAGAGACATAACTTTGTTCCAGTTGCTGGGCCCGGACGCGCGTTACGTCCGCAGAATAGGCCCCTAAACGCCACGATTCCGTTAAGCGCAGTATCGCTGAATTTTCCCGTGATTCCAGCGGCCAGATACGCGCTGCAGCATGCGGGTTGTAACCTGTGTCATATTTGCCGCAGAAATTTACGTGATTTGATCAGGGTTTATGCAGTCTCACGATTTCTCCCGAAGCTGTGATCGGCGGACCACATGTTCGGCTGGTTGAGCGACGTTTGCACGGCGATGGCTTTTCGCGCGCGCTCGGGGTTGGCGCGGTGCAAGAAGGCTGTCATGAGGGCTGCATCCGTCTCGGGCATGGTCGCCCTCCCGCCGATTCGGTCCGGGCCGCTGTTGCAGCGGTTCCTCTTTTTGCATCTTCAACCATTGCGGAGTTGCCATGCTGGCTGTCTTCACCCCCGTCGATCACGCGCTCCGGAAGTCCGAACCGACCGATCTGTCGAGTTTGCCGGACAATGCGGTGTGGATCGACATGGTGAAGCCGTCGCCGGGCGAGGACAAGGCGGTGGAGAAGCTGGCCGGGGTGGAAATCCCGACCCGGGAAGACATGCAGGAGATCGAGATTTCCAGCCGTCTCTATATCGAGAACGGCGCCCGCTACATGACGGCGAGCTTGATGTGCGGTTCCGACACCGAGAATCCACGCGTCACCGCCGTCACCTTCATCCTCACCCGCCAGCGTCTGGTCACCGTGCGCTACGACGCGCCGCGCCCGTTTGCGTCCGTGGAACTCAAGCTCGGTCGTAACGCACCGGCCAATGCCAATGGCGAGACCGTGCTGCTCGAACTGCTCGACGCCGTGATCGATCGCTGCGCCGACATTCTGGAACGTGTCGGCGCCGATATCGACCAGGTCAGCCATGACATTTTCGAGCCCGACGAGTCGCAGCGTACCGGCCATGCCAAGCGCTATTCGGAAATCCTGATCGCCATCGGCCGCAAGGGCGATCTGACCTCGAAAGTGCGTGAAAGCCTGGTCTCCATCGGCCGTCTCGTCACTTTCGTCACGGCAGAGGCGGACGGCGTGAAGTGGTCGAAGGACATGCGCGCCCAGCTCAAGACGATGCAGCGCGACGTGATGTCCCTCACGGACCACGCCTCCTATCTGTCGAGCAAGATCACCTTCACGCTGGATGCCATGCTCGGCGTGGTCAATCTCGAACAGAACAACATCATCAAGCTGTTCTCGGTGATGGCGGTGGTGCTGATGCCGCCGACCCTGATCGCCTCGGTCTATGGCATGAACTTCAAGCTGATGCCGGAGCTGCAATGGGACTTCGGTTATCCCATGGCGATCCTGATGATGGTCTGTGCAGCGGTGGTCCCGTATCTCTTCTTCAAATGGAAGAAGTGGCTGTAGCCCTCACTCTTCCTGTTGTTGCCCGGCTTGGCCGGGCAATCCAGTAGGCGCCGACTTCACGGTCCGAGCCGCTTCTCCCGCGTATATTGGATCACCCGCTTTTGCGGGTGATGACAGATGAGCATGTTTGTTCTATATTTGTTCTTGACAAAATTCCCATCGTCGCCATACTCCCTCCCGTCTTGTTCGGTGAGGGGCGTTCTCATGAGACGTCTTTGAACGGAGCAAGATGCGGCGCCTGCGGGCCGGGGGAGGACGTATCCCCCAGCACTCGGGTGGTCGGAGGTCACCGTCCGGGCCCACTATGGGGCTCTGCCGCTAATGCGCGGCTGGACGTGGTGCGGGCGAAGGCGGAGAAATCCGTCGGATGAATCCCTTGCGAGGGATTGCCCAGTACCCGGAAGAACGGTCCTTCGATCGGAAAGAACGTCGCGGTGGCGCGCCGTAAGGCGTTGCGCGGCTCAGGCGTGCTGGCGATCCAGCCTCTCGGAGCAGCGTCAAGTCCACTCAAGTGCGCCTTGCGGCGTGCCACCTCCCCTCATGTCTGGAGGGGAGACCTGCTCACACCTCGGACGCCCCCAGGGCGCCGCGAGAATGCGTATACCTGCGTAACCACAAGGGGACAGATGCCACAGGGTCCTGCGTTTTTGTTTCGTTCGCCTGATACCGCGGCTATCAAGGCGGGATGACCGTGTCCTCGATTCGCGCGCCTGTTCGCATCATCGGCATCGATCCCGGCCTGCGTCGCACCGGCTGGGGTGTGATCGAATCCGAAGGCAACAGGCTGGTCTATATCGCCTGCGGTTCGGTGGAGCCCCCCGAGACGTTGCCGCTGGCGAGTCGCCTGCTCGGCATCCACGAAGGCCTGACCAAGGTCCTGCATGAATTCCAGCCGACCGAGGCTGCGGTGGAGCAGACCTTCGTCAACAAGGATGGCGCAGCCACGCTGAAGCTCGGCCAGGCACGCGGCATCGCGATGATGTCGCCTGCGATGTTCGGGATCGATGTCGCCGAATACATGCCGAACCTCGTGAAGAAAACGGTGGTCGGCGCCGGCCATGCCGACAAGAACCAGATCCAGGTGATGCTGAAGATCCTGCTGCCCAAGGCCGAGTTCAAACGCGCGGACGCTGCCGACGCATTGGCGATTGCCATCACGCATGCGCATCACCGCGCCAGTGCCATGCTGCGCAAGGCGGTGATGGCATGATCGGCAAGCTCAAGGGCGTCATCGATTCCTATGGCGAGGATTATGTGATCCTCGACGTGCAGGGCGTCGGCTATCAGGTGCACTGCTCCGCGCGCACGCTGCAGGCGCTGCCGCAGGCGGGCGAAGCCGCGGTGCTGTCCATCGAGACGTATGTTCGCGAAGATCAGATCAAACTGTTCGGCTTCCGCTCTGACATGGAGCGCGAGTGGTTTCGCCTGTTGCAGACCGTGCAGGGTGTCGGCGCGCGCGTCGCGCTTGCTGTGCTCTCGACCTTGCCGCCGGCCGAACTCGCCAATGCGATTGCCTTGCGCGACAAGGCCGCGGTTGCACGCACGCCGGGCGTCGGCCCGAAAGTCGCCGAGCGCATCGTCTCTGAATTGAAGGACAAGGCGCCGGCCTTTGCGTCGGTCGATCCCGTCGTGGCCCAGCTCGCCGGCGCGGTTGCCGACGACAACGCCCCGCGCGCCGTGAGCGATGCCATCTCCGCGCTCGTCAATCTCGGCTATGGCCAGCCGCAAGCTGCAGCTGCTGTCGCGACGGCCTCGCGCAATGCAGGCGAGGGCGCGGAAACAGCGATGCTCATTCGCCTGGGCCTGAAGGAACTGTCGAAGTGAGCGCGCTGCCCTTGTCGTCGCATCGTGCTAGGCTGCCTGCATGAATACGTCTCCCGATCGCCTGATCACTTCCGAGCGCCGCTCCGACGATGTCGGCGACACCGTCCTTCGTCCGCAGGCATTGTCCGATTTCGTCGGTCAGGCGCAGGCGCGCGCGAACTTGCAGATCTTCATCGACGCCGCCCGCAAGCGCGGCGAGGCGCTGGATCACACGCTGTTTGTCGGGCCGCCCGGTCTCGGCAAGACCACGCTGGCGCAGATCGTCGCCCGTGAACTCGGCGTCGGTTTTCGCGCAACGTCAGGGCCGGTGATCTCGAAGGCTGGCGATCTTGCCGCGCTGCTCACCAATCTCGAAGAACGCGACGTGCTGTTCATCGATGAGATCCATCGCCTCAATCCGAATGTGGAAGAGGTGCTGTATCCCGCGATGGAAGACTTCCAGCTCGATCTCATCATCGGCGAAGGCCCGGCCGCGCGCTCGGTGAAGATCGAACTGTCGAAATTTACCTTGGTCGGCGCCACCACGCGCGCGGGCCTGCTGACCAATCCGCTGCGCGACCGTTTCGGCATTCCGCTGCGGCTGAATTTCTACACCATCGACGAGCTGGAAAAGATTGTCACCCGCGGCGCCCGCGTGCTCGATATCGGCATGACGCCGGAAGGCGCCAACGAGATCGCGCGCCGCGCCCGCGGCACGCCACGTATCGCCGGGCGCCTGCTTCGTCGTGTCCGCGATTTCGCCTCCGCAGCCGATGCCGCCGCCATCGACCGCAAGATCGCCGATCATGCGTTGAGTGCGCTCGAAGTCGACAGCGCCGGTCTTGATGCGATGGACCGCCGCTATCTCACCACCATCGCCATGAACTATGGTGGCGGCCCGGTCGGCGTCGAGACCATGGCGGCCGCGCTGTCAGAACCGCGCGATGCCATCGAGGACATCATCGAGCCCTATCTGATCCAGTGCGGCTACCTCCAGCGCACCCCGCGCGGGCGTCTGCTGACCTCGCATGCGTTCAAGCATCTTGGGCTGGCAGAGCCGAAGCGGGATATGGGGCAAAGTGGGCTGTTTGATGGGGAGGAATAGGAGTCGCGAGCACGCGGTGTTTATGCTATTGCATCGCTATGGCTACACCGAAGGAAAAAGTCGCCGAAGCTCTCGACCTCCTCCCCCCCGACATGCAGGAGAGGGCAGCTGACTATTTGCTGTCGCAAGCACTTAAATTCAAGCAACTTCAAGCTGACATTCAGCTAGGGCTGGATGACGTTGCTGCGGGCAGGGTGGTTCCTTGGGATTATGATGATTTCCTGAAACGCGCGCGCGAGGCGGCTTCCCGGTAGGTCGTCATGAAGGTCGTCGTCTCCCGTCAGGCCGACCGCGACCTCTTGGAAATCTACGTATATCTTTATGGGCAAAGTCCACAATCGGCGGACAGGATTGCGGAGGACATCCGTGATTGTTTTGCGGATCTCGCGATCTTTCCTCATCGCGGCGCACCACGACCCAATATCAGGCCCGGTGTCAGATGTGCTCTCGTGCATCCTTATCAGATCTTTTATGTCATAGAGCGGCATCACGTCGAAGTCCTGCGCGTGCTGCAAGATAGCCGCGATATCAAACGAGAATTCTCTTCATGACCTCCCATCTCGACGGCGCTATCGCCGATGGCATTCACCGCATGCAGGTGCGGGTCTATTACGAAGACACCGATTTCTCTGGCATTGTCTATCACGCCAATTATCTGCGCTTCATGGAGCGCGGGCGGACCAATTATCTGCGGTTGCTCGGCGCCGATCAGCATGCCCTGTTCGCGGAAGCCGAGAATGAGGCGCCGGGCTTCGCTTTCGTGGTGCGCGCGATGCAACTCGATTTCCTAAAACCATCGAAGATGGACGATCTGCTCGAGGTGCTGACACGTCCGCTCGATGTGAAGGGCGCCTCCATCACGCTGCATCAGGAGGTCCGCCGTGGCGATGACCTGCTGCTCGAAGCCAAGGTGAAGGTTGCCTTCGTCTCCGGCGGTCGCGCGCGGCCAATTCCGAAGGCACTGCGCATCGCCATGAAGGCCGATCAGGTTTAGCGATCGGCCGATAGGCAAGTTTCCATCGACTCTTCAGAATTCAGGACTACACTTCGGCAAAAAATCAGACACCGAGGTGCTTCATGTCCCGGCCGCCCTTTCCGCCCTTCACCCGCGAGACCGCCGCCCAGAAGGCCCGCATGGCCGAGGACGGCTGGAATTCGCGCGATCCCGTGAAGGTCTCGCTGGCCTATACGGAGGACAGCACCTGGCGTAATCGCGGGGAGTTCTTCCAGGGGCGTCCGGCGATCGTCGAATTCCTCACCCGCAAATGGGCCAAGGAACACGAATATCGCCTGATCAAGGATCTCTGGGCATTCACCGACAACCGCATCGCCGTGCGTTTTCAATATGAGTGGCACGACGACGCCGGCACCTGGCATCGCTCCTATGGCAATGAGCAGTGGGAATTTGACGAAGCCGGCCTGATGCGCCGGCGCGAGGCCAGCATCAATGATGTCGTGATCGCCGAGAGAGACCGCCGCTTCCTGTGGCCGGCCCCGGGCCCGCGCCCGGCCGATATACCCGGCCTCGGCACCGATCCGTTCTGATCTCGTCCGTCAGGACAGCGTCCGTCAGGACATCGTTCATCAGGACTAAAGCGGGCTGTTGTCGACCACGAATTCGACACGCTCGGCCACGAAGCGCGAATGCGTACAGTGCAGCGGCGTGCCGTCAGCATCCACGTCGAGGGAGTCCACGATCAGGATCGGTCGTCCCAGTGCCACGCCAAGTCGCGTCGCATCGGTGGCGTCGATGATGCCCGCCGTGACGCGCGTGGAGGCGCGGCGGTAGTCCTTGATGCCGTAATGCGCCAGCGCCTTGGTCATCGAGCGCATGCGCTCATAGACCTTGCCGAAATCGGGAAAGCGCTCCGCCGACAGCCAGTTGGTGCCGACGCAGATCGGCGTCTTGTCCGCAAGCCGCAAGGCCTCGATGCGGATCAGCGGAGCGCCGCTCTTGAGGCCGAGCTGCTTGGCGAGTTCGCGGGTCGCCGTGTCGTCCCAGGCGCCGATCAGTTGCGCTTGCGGCTCGCGGCCGCCGGCGCCGGCGATTTCTGAAAAGCGCGTGCGCGAGCGCAGCGGATAAGCGAGCTTCGGCGATTCCACATAGGTGCCACTGCCGCGCTCGGCGCGCACCATGCCGCGTTCGGCCAATGTCGCCAATGCGCGGCGAACCGTGTGGCGATTGACGCGATAGGTATCCGCCAGCTCGGTTTCCCCGGGCAGTTTTTCGCCGGCCGGAAAACGGCCGTCGGCGATACCGCGCTCGATCCCGTCGGCCACATGCCGCCACAATGCCACGCCGGTCGGCTTGTCCTGAATGGTCACAAATCACTTCCTGAATGTCCGTCGCACCAGCGATACCCAAAAATCATGTCACTGTCACGAAACGGTCATTGCCTCCGCCTATAAAGTTGTCTAGTAAATCATACAACTTGTCGAGCGGCGGTGAGATGATGCAAGCCCCTTCAAACGACCTGCAGGCGCGGCGCCAGGAGGCGATGAGCGTGCTCGGGCATTGCCCGACGGCGGAGATTGCCCGGCATTTCGATGGCATCGCGGTGCCGGATCACGAACAGTTGCGGTCTCCGGAAAATGGCCTGGTGATGCTGCGCGGCCGCGTCGGCGGCGATGGCGCGCCGTTCAATCTCGGCGAGGCGACGGTGTCGCGCGCCGCGATCAGGCTCAGCTCGGGCGAGGTCGGCTTCGGCTACACGCTCGGCCGCGATGGAAAGAAGGCGCAGCTGATCGCGCTGTGCGATGCGCTGATCCAGACGCCGCAATTTGCCGAGACGATCGAGGCGAATGTCCTGACGCCGCTGCGTGCGAATGTCGCGGCGGAGCGCAAGCGCAAGGCTGCGGAAACGGCCGCCACCAAAGTCGATTTCTACACGCTCGTGCGCGGGGAGGGTTGATCATGACGACGATTGCAGAAATGCCGGCCGGCTTCGCCGACAAGGTGCTTGCCGCGCAGACCACATTCCGCGCCGTGATGGATGCGATGGCACGTCCCGGCAGCGTCCAGCTCATTCGCGCCGTGTCCGGCGTGCCGGCGCCGATGATGCGCGGCTCCGCAGCCATCGCACTGACGCTGTTCGATCAGGATACGCCGGTCTGGCTCGATGAGAAGCTGGCGGCGTCGGACGATGTCGCCAAGTGGATCAAGTTCCACACCAGTGCGCCCGTCATCGCCGATGCGGCCGCAAGCAGCTTCGCGGTGATTGCCGATCCGATCAGGCTTCCCGCATTCAGTCAGTTTGCGCTCGGCTCCGGCGAATATCCGGACCGCTCGACGACGATCATTCTGCAGGTTGCGAGCCTGAGTGTCGGTCCGGCCTATGAGCTGAGCGGTCCCGGCATCGATGGCACGACGATCCTGCGCGCAGCCATCGGCGTGCCCGATCTGATCGAGCGTCTCGCCGAGAATGCAAAACTGTTTCCGCGCGGGATCGATCTCGTTCTTGTCTCCGGTGAATCGATCGTCGCCTTGCCGCGCACCACGCGCCTTGTCGCGCGGGAGGGCTGAGCATGTATGTTGCCGTCAAGGGTGGCGAACGCGCCATCGAGAATGCCCATCGGTTGCTGGCGCATGAGCGCCGCGGCGATCGCAATGTGCCGGAAGTCTCGCTGGACCAGATTTCGAACCAGCTCGGCCTTGCCGTCGATCGCGTGATGACTGAAGGCTCGCTCTATGATCGCGAGTTGGCTGCGCTGGCCATCAAGCAGGCGCGTGGCGATATGATCGAGGCGATCTTCCTGCTGCGCGCCTTCCGCGCCACGCTGCCGCGCTTCGGCTCAAGCGAGCCGGTCGATACGGCGAAAATGCAGGTGCGTCGTCGCGTGTCCTCGACCTTCAAGGACATGCCGGGCGGTCAGGTGCTTGGCCCGACCTTCGACTACACCCATCGCCTGCTCGATCCGTCGCTGATGAGCGAGGGATCGCCGGAGCAGCCGAATGTGGTGGCTGAAGCCGAGCCCGGCATCATGCCGCGCGTCACCGATATTCTCGGTCGCGATGGCTTGATCGAGCAGTCGCCGGCTGGAGATCCGGAAAAGCCCGTGGGCGACCTCACGCGTGACTCGCTGAGCTTCCCAGCCGATCGTGATCTGCGCCTGCAGAATCTCGCGCGTGGTGACGAAGGCTATCTGCTCGCGCTCGGTTACTCGACCCAGCGCGGCTATGGCCGCAATCATCCTTTCGCCGGAGAAATCCGCCTCGGTGAAGTCGAAGTCGAATTCGTCGCCGAGGATGTCGGCTTCGCGGTGCCGCTGGGCGCGATCACGCTGACCGAATGCCAGATGGTCAACCAGTTCAAGGGCAGTGACACCGAAGCGCCGTGCTTCACGCGTGGCTATGGCCTGGCTTTCGGGCAATCCGAGCGCAAGGTGATGTCGATGGCGCTGGTGGATCGTGCGCTCCGCGCGCGAGAACTTGGCGAGGATGTCAAGGCGCCGGCGCAGGACGAGGAATTCGTGCTGTCGCATTCCGACAATGTGCAGTCGACCGGCTTCGTCGAGCATCTCAAGCTGCCGCATTACGTCGACTTCCAGTCCGAACTCGGCCTGCTTCGCAAGCTGCGCAAGGAATTCGCCGAGGCCAATGAAGCGCCGATGCCCATGCAGGAGGCCGCGGAATGAACGCGCCGACTTACAATTTCGCCTATCTCGACGAACAGACCAAACGCATGATCCGTCGCGCGATCCTGAAGGCGATCGCGATCCCCGGCTATCAGGTGCCGTTTGCTTCACGCGAAATGCCGATGCCCTATGGCTGGGGCACGGGCGGCGTGCAGGTGACGGCCGCGATCCTGGGCGTGGACGACAAGCTCAAGGTCATCGACCAAGGCTCCGACGACACCACCAATGCGATCTCGATCCGGAAGTTCTTCGAGAAGACCGCAGGTGTCGCGGTCACAACGAACACGGCGGATGCGACGGTGATCCAGACGCGCCATCGCATTCCCGAAGCAAAGCTGGGCAGCCATCAGGTGCTGGTTTACCAGGTGCCGATCCCCGAACCGCTGCGCTTCCTCGAACCGCGCGAGACCGAAACCCGCCGCATGCATGCGCTGGCTGAATATGGCCTGATCCATGTGAAGCTGTATGAGGACATCGCACGCTTCGGCCATATCGCGACTGCCTATGCTTATCCAGTCAAGGTCAATGCACGCTATGTGATGGACCCGTCGCCGACGCCGAAATTCGACAATCCGAAGATGGACAATTGCGACGCGCTGCAGCTGTTCGGCGCCGGCCGCGAGAAGCGGATCTATGCGATCCCGCCTTACACCAAAGTGCAGTCGCTGGATTTCGAGGATCATCCGTTCGAGCCCTACAAGCACAAAGCTTGCTGCGCGCTCTGCAATGCCGAGGATTCCTATCTCGACGAGATCGTCACCGACGACAAGGGCAGCCGCATGTTCGTCTGCTCGGACACTGATTATTGCGAGACAAGGCAGGCGCAAGGCCATCATGGCAGTGAAAGCGCCGCGCCTTATGCGGAGAGCCGTCATGCTTGATCGCACCACCACACTGCAGGATGACGCGCCGATCCTGATTGCCGAAGGGCTCGGCAAGACCTATGGCCGGCTGCAGGCCTGCCGCGACGTCTCCTTCAAGCTCTATCCCGGCGAAGTGCTGGCCATTGTCGGTGAGAGCGGTTCGGGCAAGTCGACGCTGCTGCAGCTTCTCTCTGCTCAGCTCGCGCCGAATACCGGCCACGTGTCGTACCGGATGCGCGACGGCATCACGCGTGATCTCGCCGCGATGGGCGAGGCCGAGCGCCGGCTGCTGTTCCGCACCGATTGGGGCTTTGTGCACCAGGATCCCGCCATGGGCCTGCGCATGGCGGTCTCCGCCGGCGCCAATGTCGGCGAGCGCCTGATGGCTGTCGGCCACAACCACTATGGCAAGATCCGCGACACCGCGACGACCTGGCTCGAACGCGTCGAAATCTCCGCCAGCCGCATCGACGATGCGCCGCGGACCTATTCCGGCGGCATGCGCCAGCGCCTGCAGATCGCCCGCAATCTCGTCACCGAGCCACGCCTCGTCTTCATGGATGAGCCGACCGGCGGCCTTGATGTCTCGGTGCAGGCGCGCCTGCTCGACATGATGCGCTCGCTGGTGGGCGAGCTCGGACTGTCGGCCATCGTCGTGACCCATGATCTCGCGGTGGCGCGGCTGCTGTCGCACCGCGTGATGGTGATGCAGGGCGGTCGGGTGATCGAGACCGGCCTGACTGATCAGGTGCTCGACGATCCCCGCGAGCCCTATACGCAACTGCTCGTTTCTTCGATCCTGCCGGCGTGAGGACACCATGACTGCGATGATCGAACTGCGAAATGCCGAAAAGACCTTTGTCATGCATCTGCAGGGTGGCATTCGGCTGCCGGTGATGCATGGCGTCACCTTCGACGTGAATGCCGGTGAATGCGTCGTTCTGTCCGGCCCGTCGGGCGCGGGCAAGTCGTCGATCCTGAAAATGATCTTCGGCAATTATCGTTGCGATGGCGGCACCATCATTGTGCGCCATCTCGGCACCGCGGTGGATGTCGCCAGTGCCGAGCCGCGGCAGATCCTCAGCGTTCGCCGCGACACCATCGGCTATGTCAGCCAGTTTCTTCGCGCGGTCCCGCGTGTGGCTGCCATCGATGTTGTGTCCGAGCCGCTGCTCAATGCCGGCGTTAGCCGCGAGGAAGCGCATGAACGCGCCGGCGCGCTGTTGAAGCGGTTGAATATCGGCGAGCGCCTGTGGCAGTTGCCGCCGTCGACCTTCTCGGGTGGCGAGCAGCAGCGCGTCAATATCGCGCGCGGCTTCATCTCCGATCTACCGATCCTGCTGCTGGACGAGCCGACCGCGTCGCTGGATGCGGCCAATCGCGCCGTGGTGGTCGATCTCGTCGCCGAGAAAAAACGTGCCGGTGTGGCCATGGTGGCCATTGTCCATGACGACGAAGTGCGGCATCTGATCGCCGACCGGCTGATCGACGTGACGTCCTTCGCCGCTGCTGCCTGAGAGGGAGACCATGAGCGCTTCATCGAGTGAAACCGTCATCGGTAACGCCAAAATCGTTCTTGCCGATCGCGTCATCGACAAAGGCTGGGTGGCTTTTGCGAATGGCCGCGTTGCCGAATTCGGCGAGGGCGATGCGCCTGGTGGCGCTGAAGACGCGCGCGGCGACTTGCTGATGCCGGGTTTGGTGGAACTGCACACCGATCATCTCGAAGCGCATTTCATGCCGCGGCCAAAGGTGTTCTGGGATCCGATTTCTGCCGTGGTGTCCTATGATGGCCAGCTTGCCACGTCGGGCATCACCACTGTGCTGGACTCCGTGCGGGTCGGTTGCGAGGACTCCAGTCAGGGCATCGACAGCTACGCCGAGCTCCTTGTCGATTCCATCGCCAATGCCGGCAAGGCCGATCTGTTGCGCGTCGAGCACTTCCTGCATCTGCGCTGCGAAATCCCGATGCCGTCGGTGGTCGAGGAAGCCAAGGCGCTGCTCGGCAAGACCGACGTGCGGCTGATGTCGCTGATGGATCACACGCCAGGCCAGCGCCAGTTCCGCGACGAGGAGAAGCTGCGCACCTATTATCGCGGCAAGGGCGGCAAGAACGACGCCGAACTCGACATCCTGTTCGCCAATCGCCTCGCCTGCCAGCAGCAATATGCGGCCGGCAACATGCGCGCCATCGTCGCGCTCGCCCATGCCAACAACATCCCGCTGGCGAGCCATGACGACACCACGCATGAGAACGTGACTGAAGCCGTGGGTGACAAGGTCTCGGTGGCCGAATTCCCGACCACGCTGGAAGCAGCACAGGGTCTGCACAAGGCCGGCATCGGCATCCTGATGGGTGCGCCGAATGTGGTCCGCAATGGTTCGCATTCCGGCAATATCGCCGCCATCGATCTCGCACGTGAAGGCATGCTCGACATCCTGTCGTCCGACTATGTGCCATCGAGCCTGCTGATGGGCGCGCTGCAACTGGCCACCAAGGTGCCGGCGATCGATCTCGCCAGCGCTGTCCGCACGGTCACCAAGCGGCCGGCAGAGGCCGTCGGTCTGATGGATCGCGGCGAGATCGCCGTCGGCAAGCGGGCGGATGTGATCCGCGTCCATGTCGCCCATGACGTGCCGGTCGTGCGCAGCGTATGGCGGGAAGGGCAGCGTGTGGCATGACCGACCTCGCAGCGATCTCCGAGCTAGAGGCCAGGATCGGACCGGGCCGGCTGGTGCTGGTCGTCGGCCCGTCGGGCGCCGGCAAGGATACGCTGCTCGGTCTGGCGCAGGCCGCATTGGCGGATGATGGCGACGTCGTCTTCGTCCGCCGCGTGGTGACGCGTGAGGCGTCGGCCCATGAGAACAATGAGCAGGTGACGCCGGAAGCATTTTACGCCGCTCGGGACGATGGCGCCTTTGCCATCGATTGGGAAGCGCATGGGCTTTGCTATGCGCTGCCGCGGTCGATCGACGACGATATCCGCGCCGGTCGCAGCGTGGTCGCCAATATTTCGCGGACGGTCATCCCGGCGTTACGTGCGGCCTATGCGGATGTGGTGGTCGTGTCGATCACCGCGCCACCGGAAGTGCTCGCAGCCAGGCTCGCAGCGCGTGGCCGTGCCAGCGACGGGCCGATCGGCGACCGACTCAAGCGCAGCGTCCAGACGGCAGGCGCGGATGTGACGATCAGCAATGTGGGGGAGGCCGATCTTCACGCGGCCGAACTGATCCGGGCGATCAAGAGACAATAGGAAGCAGGAGAACGGCCGTGGCAGTGATCGAGACCATCGAGCAACTCGAATCCATCTATGGCCGCCTCGAAGACGTCGGCGAGGCATCGACAGCCAAGGTCGCGGACCGCGTCACGGCGCAGTATCGCCGTCTGATCGAGGTCTCGCCTTTCGTGGCGCTGGCGACCTCCGGCCCGGAAGGGCTCGACTGCTCGCCGCGCGGCGACCTGCCGGGCTTCGTCCGCATCCATGACGAGAAGACCCTGATGATGCCGGATCGTCGCGGGAACAACCGCATCGACAGCCTCCGCAACATCGTCAGGGATCCCCGGATCGGGATGCTGTTCCTGATCCCGGGATCGGGCACGACCCTGCGCATCAACGGCATCGCTCATCTGTCCGACGATCCGGCATTGCTGGCCTCCTTTGCCGTCACCGAGAAGGCGCCGCGCACCGTCATCGTCATGGAGGTCGGCGAGATCTACTTCCAGTGCGCCCGCGCCATCGTCCGCTCGGACCTGTGGAATCCCGACAAGCGGATCGATCCCAGGACCCTTCCGACGCCCGGCGAGATCCTGGCGGAGATGAGCGAGCAGCGGGTCGGTGGGGTGGAATACGACCGCGCCTGGCCGGAGCGGGCGCGCCAGACCATGTGGTAGACCGGTCCTGAAGATGGGGCCACTGCGATCGGTCGCGGCCGAATCCCCTGGCCCCTTTATTTATAGGAAATGGGCTTGCGCGGTCCCCGAATCCCTGCCGTACAAGTCGAATCGGGGTTTGTGCGCCAAAAAACACCGTTTTTTACGGGATAAACGGCCGCGTGGCCTATTGCGGACCTGTTTTTTCCGGCGATTCCGCTAGTGTCAGTTTCACCGAATCACTCCTGCAAACGCAAAGGTGCAACATGGCAGACCAAATGACGAAGTCGCAGCTCATCGAGAAGATCGCTGAGACCACCGAACTCACCAAGAAGGACGTCAAGGGCGTTCTCGAGAACCTCGCCACCCTCGGCTACAAAGAGCTGAAGAAGAACGGCGTGTTCCTCGTTCCGGGCTTCGCCAAGTTCGTCGTCATCAAGAAGCCGGCGACCAAGGCTCGCAAGGGCACCAACCCGTTTACCGGCGAAGCCATGACCTTCAAGGCCAAGCCGGCCCGTAAGATCGTGCGCGCCCGCCCGGTCAAGGCTGCGAAGGACGCGGTCTAAGAATTTCCGGGACGACCGTTCGGTCGTCCCGCTTGTGTTTGCTTTCGGCGCGGCATTGCTCAGGCAATGTCGCGCCGTTCGCGTTTATGGGGCAGCGCTACGCTCGAAAGATCGTGATCCCGAGCACCAGCAGAAGGATGCAGATCACGAGGAAGATATAGAACAGGATCTTGGCGACATCTGCCGTCGCAGCGGAGATGCCGGTGAAGCCGAACACGCCGGCGACGATCGATACGAGAAAGAAAATCAGCGCCCATTTCAGCAGGGTCATGGCATTGCTCCGATTGAATTCGAAGCGGGAACGCGATGCAGCGACGCTTGGTTCCATCGCGGCGCAGGCGATGCGCACGGACATGTTTACCGAGGCAATGAGCAACGCCGTGCGCGTTCGCGTATAAGTGTACCAATTGGTGCCATAAACGCGGAACGGTTGTATTTTAAACGAGCCCTTAACCAAGACATCCCTAATGAAGAATGAGTGCCCGATGCAGTCGTTTCTGCATCAGGGACGCCACAATAGGGTGTTGTATGCGTATGGTGGTCGTTGAGTACTGGACCCGTGAAATGGGCGTTGTGACAGTGTTGCGCGCCGTATCGACGCCAAGCCCCATCGTGTGACACGCCATGTTCATCCGACGACCAGCAAACTCTTCGCCCGCTGCTGACACCGTGCAGACGGAAAATCCGCTGCACAAGGTCTGGCGCCATCGTCAGATTTTCGGCGCCGTGTTCTGCGGCACCCTGATCATCACCGTGATCGCGCTGTTCGTCGTGCCGGTGCGTTATTCCGCGTCGGGCTCGGTCATCGTCGCCGAGCAGGAGCCCAGCAACGCCAATGCGTCCGCGGCATGGGCCGCGAAGATCGGCGATCCCGCCGACGTGGAAAGCCAGCTGCTCATCGTCAAGTCGCCGCGCATCATGCGCCTCGCGCTCGATGCGTCCGGCATTCGCGATGCAGCGATCCAGGATTGCTTTGCGCGCAGCACCACCACCTCGACCTGCGAGAAGGCGAAAGAAGATACGGGAGCGCTGGTCGACTACATCGCTGGCAACTACTCGATCGGCGGCACCGGCCGTTCGCGCGTCATCAGCATCGGCTACACGTCGCCGATCGCCGAAGTCTCGCAGAAGATGGCGAATGCGCTGACCAATGCGTTCCTCGATGACCAGCGCGTCACCGGTGCCAACAGCAAGGAGCTTGCGGCGTCCTATCTCTGGAAGGAAGCCAAGCAGCTCGACGCCGAATTGCGCGATGCCGATGCCAAGATCCAGGCGTTCCGCCGCAACAAGGGGCTGGCGCGCGGTCAGCAGGCGCCGATCTGGTCGGAACGCCTCACCAGCATCAGCCAGCAACTGGCGAATGCGGAAAATGCGCGCGCGGAAGCCGCGGCGCGGCTGCAGGAGATCAAGAGCAATCAGGCGCGCGCCATCGATTCACCGGCCGTGCAGTCGAACCGTTCGATCTCCGATCTCAAGCAGCAGCTGACCGTCGTGACAGCGCAGCTGGCCAATCAGTCCAATTCGCTGGGCCCGCGTCATCCGTCGATCCGCGCCCTCGAGCAGGAACAGGCGGCGATCCGCGAACGCATAAATGCGGAAGTCGCAAGCACCGTCGCAAGCGCGCAGAAGAATTTCGAATCCAGCGATGCGCTGGTGAAGTCGCTGACCAAGCAGATGGATGACGCCAAGGCGGAAGTCGGATCGGCAACGTCCGAAGAGGCGACGATCGAGAGTCTTGCGCGCAACACCGAAATCAAGCGCACGCAATATGCCGATCTCTATCGACGCGCCAGCGAGCTGGAAACCGAGCGTCGCGTGTTGATCGGAAGCACCCGTCTCGTCAGCCTCGCTGAACTCCCGATGAAGCCGTTCTTCCCGAAGAAGATCCCGTTCATCGCGGCCGGTGCGACGCTGGCCCTGCTGCTGGCAAGTTTCGCCGCCTTCTTCGGCGACAGCATGAGGCTCGATGGTTTTGCGCGCGGGCGTCAGGCGGTGCGACGCGAACCGCCGACGGAACCGGTCGCGGTGCCGCCGGCTGCTGCGGTTGACACACCCGTTGCGCCGATCGCGCCACCGGTTGCTCCTGCTGCGCCGCCTGTCGTGACGGATGCGCCACCCGCGCAGCCGCGACCCGGTCCGGCTCTTGCCGGCTCGTCATCGGAGCTATCGGTGGTCACCGGTGCACCGATCCTCGCGCGGTTGCCGGCCATCAAGCGCGATGCCGCGGAGACGACCATCGGTGCAATCCTGTCCGCGCAGTCCGGCGCTGCTCTGGCGCGCAGCCTGCCGCAGGCGCGCGACGACCTTCACTATCAGGATGCACTGCGCGATCTGGCTGCGCGTCTCCTCGCGCCGGGCGGCGGCAAGGTCCGCAAGACGATCCTTGTCGCGTCGCCATCAACCGCCGAAGGAAAGACGTTCCTCACGCTGTCGCTGGCCCAGCATCTCGCTGCGGCGGGTCGCAACGTGCTGGTGATCGAATCCGATCTTGGCGCGCCCAAGCTGGAAAACGCGCTCGGTCTCCGTGCCGGTCTTGGCCTGCAGGGCGTCCTGCGCGGCGAGATCACGCCGCGCGAAGCTGTCGTCAGTTCAGGCCTGGCCAATCTCGATACCATTCCGGCTGGGCCTGTGCCGGCATCGGCCGAGCTCCTGATGCGCCAGCCGCTTGCCGATGTCCTGCAATGGGCGCGCACCTATGATGTCGTCCTTGTCGATGCGCCGTCGCCTGGCATCCAGACCGATATCGGCGCACTCGCCAAGCAGGTCGATGGCGTGCTGCTCTGCATGCGCTCGGGTCGTTCCTCCATCGGGCAGGCTGTCGCGACGTCGAGTGCCATTCGTGTCGCGGGCGGTGAATTGATCGGCATCGCCATCACCATGGTCCCTGATGCCGGCGCGACAAGCGCGGCCACCACTCCGAATGATGTCTATGCCGGAGTGACGTGATGTCGTCACCGCGCGTCCTGTTCGTGTGCCATACCGGCTCGATCTCTGGCGCGGAACTGGTGCTGATCGATCTGGTGCGGCCATGGGCGGGACAGTCGGCGCTGCTGTTCGAGGATGGGCCGTTGCATGCCGCGCTGTCGGCCTGCGGGTTGAATGTCGCAATTTCGCGCTGGGGCAATGGGCTGAACGATGTCCGGCGCGATAGTTCGTTTGCCAAGGTCGTTCCCGTCGTCAGTGCCATGTATGGCATCGTTGCCGAAGTCGCGCGGTTCGCGCGTCGGCATGATGTGGTCTATGCCAATTCGCAGAAGGCCTTTGTCCTCTCTGCCATCGCCGCCAAGCTGGTTCGGCGCCCGCTGATCTGGCACCTGCACGACATCATCTCGCCCGCGCATTTCGGCAGCATGCAGCGCCGCGTGCAGGTGTTGCTGGCCAATCACTGCACCGCCAGGGTCGTGGTGCCGTCAAAGGCGGCGGCCGATGCGTTCATCGCCGAAGGCGGCCGCAAGGACCTTGTCGCCATCGTGCCCAACGGTCTCGACATCGCGCCGGAAGCGCAATCGCCTGCCGAAATTCGTCGCGAGCTGAACCTGCCGCAAGGAGCGTTGGTCGGTGTGTTCAGCCGGCTTGCCGAATGGAAGGGACAGCACGTCGTGCTGGAGGCCCTCGCCAACACGCCGGGTGTCAGCTGCATCATCGCCGGCTCGGCACTGTTCGGCGAGGAGGCCTATGAGCAGCGCTTGCGGCAGATGGTGCGCGATCTCGCGCTCGGTGAGCGCGTGCATTTCCTCGGCCAGCGCAGTGATGTGCCGCGCCTGATGCGGGCCGTCGATGCCGTGATCCATCCCTCCATCGATCCTGAACCATTCGGCCGCACGCTGGTGGAGGCGATGCTGGCGGACGTGCCGGTGATTGCCACCGATGCCGGCGCCGCTTCGGACATCCTCGAAGGCGGCAGGGCCGGCACGCTGGTCCCGCCCGGCGATGCCGTCGCGCTGGCGCAGGCCATTGCCGGCGTCATGTTGCGTTCGCCCGAACATGTGAAACAGATTGAATATGCGGCCGCGCGGGCGCGATCGCATTACGGCGTCGCGCAGATGCTCGATGCGACGTCGCGCCTGATTCGCCAGGCCGCCGGAGAGAAAGCGTGATGATGCGCGGCCTCGGCGGGGCGCCTGCGTCATGACCACACAGCGCCAGTCGAGCGGACGCTTCGTCGCAAAACTGATCAGCGGCGCGCTGGCGAGCAAGCTGCTCGGCTTTGGCCGCGAGATCGCGATGGCGCATGTGCTTGGTGCCACGCTCGTCGCCGACGGTTTTCGCGGCGCGATCACGGCGGTGTTCCTGCCGATCGCCTTCCTGCAGAACGAGACCGTGCCCGCGGTGATGATCCCGATGCATCGCGATGCGTTGAAGGGCGACGATGCACCGCGCAAGCTCGGCGCGCTTGCCGTCGCTTTGACCGGCATCGCCATGGTGTTGATGGTGCTGCTGCAGGGGCTTGGCGAACTGGCCGTGCAGGCCATTGTCGGCGGCTTCTCGGCGGAAGGCCGCAGCCTGACCCTCGATTTCATCCGCATCATGGCGCTCGCCATGCCGGGATCGGTGCTGGTGAACGTGCTGGCATCCGGCGAGATCGCATTGGGACGCACGCGGCTGACGAATATCCGCGCCAGCACGCTCAACATCTCCGTCCTGATCGGCATCGGCCTGATCGTCGCCACCGGAAATTTCCACACACTGGCGTGGTCCTTCGCCTTTGCATTCAACGGTCTCGCGGTGTGGGGCCTGTTCACGCTGGCGCGCGGCGGGGCTATCAGCTTCCGCGGTCTGTCGCTTGCGACCGTCATGGCATCGGCGCGGGAGTTCTTTCACCGCCTGCGTCCGTTGCTGGCACTGCCGATTGCCGAACAGGCCAATATCTGGGTCGAGCGCCTGCTGGCCTCGCGCGTCGGTACGGGCGCCGTGGCTTCGCTGGACTATGCGCGCACGCTGACGGAAAGTGCGCTGCTGCTGATCAGCCAGCCTGTCGGTCTGGCGGTGTTGTCGAATGAGAAGCCGAAGGAACTCGGCGAGCAGATCGAGAGCATCGCAAGGCCGATCCTGGCGCTGTCGGTTCCGGCATCGGCATTCCTGTTGATGTTCGCACCGGACATCGTCCGCCTCGTCTTCTTCCGCGGCGCTTTCAACGAACAGGCCCTGGTCCTGACCAGCCAGGCGCTGCAGGGCATTTCGTGCGGGCTGTGGGCGGCGACGCTGGGCTGGATCCTGATCCGCATCATCAATGGTGCCGGACGGAACTTCGTCGCCGCGGTGATCATCGTCGTCGCCTATCTCGCCAATATCGGCGTCAATCTTCTCACATCCTATCTGCCGCATGTTCCGGAGTCCGGTACATTGCTGCTCGGGCTGGGCGAAGCGACACGTGGTATCGTCCTTCTGGCGGGCGTGATGATGGTGCTGAAGTCGCGCAAGAAGCTTCTGTTCTGGCTGTTCCTCGCCAGCATCCCGGCATTGCTGATGGTGCTGTCGGGCTGGCAGATCCATCAATGGTTCGAGGGAACCTGGCAGCGGCTCTTCGTCGGCGGCGCTGCCTGTCTTGCCTGCATCGCAATGTCCTTCGCGATGCTATTGCCAAATATCTATGTTGCGGCATTCGCGCGCTTGCGAAGCCGATTTTAATTTGATTGATCGCACTGATTTGCCGGGGGCGGCTGAGGAATTGCAGATGAAGCGATTATTGTCCGGCGCCGCGAGGCGGATGGCTAGGTCGGAGGCGCTGGTTCGTCCGATCAGCATGGTTGCGGATATGTTGATGAGCAGTCGTGGCTGCCTCATGACATTCCATCGCGGCGCGCCTGCCCATCGCTGGGAGCAGCTCCCTAACCGCAACTTCTATCTCGATACGACGTTTCTGGATCAGTTTCTCGTCTATCTGAAGAAACAGGACTGGGATGTCGTGACCATCGAGGAAGCCACGCGCCGTTCCAGAAGTGGAGGCAAGCGGTTCGTGAACTTCTCCATCGATGATTGTTATCGCGATACCTATGAGGACATCGTCCCGCTGTTCCGACGCCACAATGTACCAGTGACGCTGTTCGTCACCACGGGCATTCCGGATGGCACGCTGCCACTATGGGCTGCCGGGCTGGAGGATACGCTGCTCAATCGTGATCATGTCATGCTCGAAGAGGGGGCGATCGCGGTGCCCGATTTCGTTGCCAAGCAGGCCGCGTTCTTCCGGATTGCCGACAGCTGGGATGGACCGCAGGCGGCGAAGTGTTACGCCACGTTCTGCCAGCTCAACGATATCGATATGGACGCAATGCACTGGAAGCACGCGATCAGCTGGGAGATGCTCGCGGAACTGCGTGACGATCCGCTGGTAGAGATCGGCGGGCATACGGTGACCCACGCACGCATCTCGTCATTGTCACCGGCAGATGCACTGTTCGAATTGCAGCACTGCCGCGATCGGCTGATCGAGCAGCTCGGTATTCCTGCACGACACTTTGCGTTTCCTTACGGACGTTCCGGCGATTGCGGCGCGCGCGACTTTGCAATCGCGCGCGATGCCGGCTATGCGAGTGCGTCGACCACGCGCAAGGGACTCGTGATGCAGGGGCAGGATCCATATTCGCTGCCACGCTGCACGATCAACGGCTCGGACCGGAGTGTCGCGACCATGGAATTGCATCTCTCGGGTATGACCGGCTTTGCCGCGCGGATGACCGGACGTGTCTAGCGCATCGCGCCTCAGGATTCTCTCCATTGCACATCCGGCCGTCAGCCGCGATGCGGGGCGGCTGCGCTATTATCCGCTCGGGCTTCGCGATGATGTCGATGTGCATCTCGTCGTGCCCGCCGTCTGGTATCAGTTCGGGCGCACCATCGTTGCCGATCCTTCGGATGATCCCGGCATCACCGTGCATGTGATGCCGATCCGGCTGCCCAAGGCGGGTCCGATGAGCTGGTACCTGCATTTCTATCCGGGCCTGGGCAAGCTCATCCGCGAACTCGATCCGGATGTGATCCATCTCTGGGAAGAGCCGTGGAGCGTCGTCGCCATGCAGGCGCGTCTGCTCAAGGGCCGCGCAGCCATGGTGATGGAAGTCGATCAGAATATCCTGAAGCGTCTGCCGCCGCCGTTCGAATTTATTCGCAAGCAGGTGCTCGTGAACACCGATCACGTGCTGTCGCGCAGCCCGGACGCGACGGCGGTCGTGCGCGCGCGGAGCTATGACGGGCCGGTGTCGCCGATCGGATATGGTGTCGATCTCACCAATTTCCGTCCCGATGTCCCGGCGTTGCTGCCGCCGGTGCAGCGTCCGGAATTCCGGATCGGTTATGTCGGCCGCCTGGTGGTGGAGAAGGGGCTGGACGACGCGCTGGACGCCATGGCGCGCGCGACCACACCAGTCACGCTCGCGCTGATGGGCGAGGGGCCGCATGAGGAGCCGTTGCGACGACGCGTGGCCGAACTCGGTCTCACCGACCGCGTCAGCTTCCGCGGTTGGGGCAAGCCGGCGGAAGTCGCAGGCTTTCTGCGCAGCCTCGATGCGATGATCCTGCTGACGCGCACGACCAGCGTGGTGAAGGAGCAATTCGGACGTGTGATCACGGAAGCGCAAGCCTGCGGCGTGCCGGTGATCGGATCGACCGGCGGCGCCATTCCCGATGTGATCGGCGAAGGGGGCTGGGTCGTGCCCGAAAGCGATCCGGCAGCGCTGGCCGTGCTGATCGATCGCATCGCCGTCGATCCGGCCGAGCTGGAGAAGCGGGCGCAGGCCGCGCAGGCGAATGTGATCAGCCGTTTCACCTATGAGGCCGTCGCCAGGGATATCGCAAATGCCTGTTTCGCGGCCGCCGCGCGACGGCGCGGGCGCTGACGTGGCTCAGGCGCCAGCGGGCACAGCCTCGTTCGACCGTGCATGTTTCGACGCCTGAACCTGTTCGAGCAGCTCGACATAGCGCGAGCCGACATAGTCCCAGCCATAATTGAGCGCAGTGTGATGGGCACCGTCACGCAGTTTCGCGTGCAGGTCGGGATCGGCAAAAGTCGCCGCGATCTTGTTGGCGATATCCGTGCCATCCATCGCGATCCGATAGCCGTTCACGCCATCGACGAGATAGTCCTCGATGCCGCCGACCGGTGTCGCGAACACCGGCGTCGAGCAGGCCATGGCTTCCATGCAGACCAGCGAGAAGGTCTCATAGGCCGTCGGCAGCACGAAGGCATCGGCTGCTGAATAGAGTGCGGGCATGTCAGTTCGCGAGCCAGCGAAGACGAGGCGGTCCGCGGATGTGGTCGCCATCTTGCGGTAGGGCGCGGGATTGTCCGAGCCGACCACCAGCATCCAGACATCGGGGCCAAGGCGATCGAGCGCACCGATCGCATGCGCAAGCCCCTTGCGGCGGAATTCGTGTCCGGCAAATACCAGCAGCTTGGCGTCGAGCGGGATGTTGAACTCGCGGCGGATCGCGATGCCGGCCTCGATGTCGCGCTTGAAGCGCGTGAGGTCGATGCCATTCGGGATCACGCGGATGCGCGAGGCCGGCACCTTGTAAATGTTCTGCAGTTCGGTTGCCACGCGCGGCGAGACGGCGACATACATGCGATAGCGCAGGCCACCGATCATCCAGCGGTCGCGCAGGCTCACCCACAGATGCATCGGGTTCAGCATCCATTTCCAGTCGCCGGCGCTGCGCTTCTCGGCCAGGCTCTGGGCGTTGACGGCGTGGACGACGAGCACGTCGCCACTCAGGCTGTCGCCATGGCTGATGACGACGGCCTTGTCGTGATGATGAGCGGCGCGTGTCGCCAGCATCGTGAAGATCGGCACCACGAGGAAGCGACCGGCATAACGCAGCACGCCGCGCGTCTTGATCCGCGACAGCCAGGCGCCGACGCGCTCGACATGCGTGCCGGCCGTGGATCGCTCGCCGACGGCGCTGGCCAGGACCGTGTTGGCGATCTTGGCGCGGCTGAAGGCGCAGGCCAGTTCGCTGGCGACGCTTTCGACACCGCCGACCGAGCTCAGCTCCTGGACGATCTGCACGATTTCAATGGGCATGGCGCTACGCTCGTAAAGGGTTCAATCAACCAGTCGCGAATTCACCGTTGGACGACAATCTCGATCCGTCGTGTTCTTCGCAGGCTTTCCGCTGCGACACAATGTCTCAATTTCAGAATGGTATGTGAGGACGCCGCGATGAATGATGCTGTCGCATCGCGCAGACGATGATCTGCCGCGGCGTGAGATGTGTATCGAATTGAGCGGATTGATCTCAATTGCACACAGGCGAGACGGGGCGTTCTGCCCGCGCCGAGGCGCGCTAGCAGTCCGCGGCGACGTTCAATTGGTCGGCAATCGCGAGGATCTGCCGGCGGATATTGGTCGCTGCTGTCACTTCCCAGAACGCGCCGCGCGTGGCGTGGCCGATGGCATAGAGCCCGTGCTGAACCGATCCAGAGGTGTCGCGCAGCTGGCAGTTGTCATCGACATCGAGGCCAAGGCCTTGATTGCCTCGCCGTGCCATGCCGGATGCCAGCATCGATCCGACCAGCGGATTGGCGATGCGGTCGTATCGCTCTTCCGGACCGGTGCAGTTCAATATCCAGTCCGTGGACATCTGCATGGTGTCGCCGCCGCGTTGACGGATGGCGATGTCATATCCCGCTGATGTCCGGTCGGTCGTCGAGATCCGGCCAGCGAGCACGTGGAGCAGACCGGCGCTCTGCAGCTGCTCCAGCAATTGCGCGACATCGGGAGCAAGCCTGTGTCGATGCACCAGCCAGATGGCACGCAGGTGGCGCGAGAAGCGCTCACGCTCGATCTGCGGCGCCTCGGTCCACAGTCCTGCAATCTGCAGCCGGAACGTATCGATCGATGTCTGCCACGGAACGCCGGCCTCCATCTTGCGGCGCGTGTCATCGCGCAAGGCAGCAAAGATGCCGCGTGCCGTTGCCTGCGGCCAATGTTCCACGGGCGCTGGATCGATCTCCGCGGGCGCATCGACGAGTGGCAGCAGTCCGCGCCGCGAGATCATGGTGATCGGCTGCTGGAGACCGCGGCGGTGGAGATCGATCACAACGTCGACCGCAGTGGCTCCGGTGCCGATCACCAGGACGCGCTCATTCATGGCGATCGGATCGAGCGCGCCGGGCGCCCAGACATCGGTGATCGATCGCGGTGATGGCTCGATGCCCGGAAACGGCGAAGGCGACGGATTGCCGAGGCACAGGAAGACGAGATCAAAACTCTGGCGATGGCCCGATGCAAGTGTCAGCTCATAGCCAGGCGCCCACTTGGCGACGTCGATGACGGCATCCGTTTGTGTGGTGACGCGCCCGCTCGTGACAGTGTCCGACAGTTGTGCGGCGATATAGTCGCCATAGACCCGGCGCGGGACGAACGAGGCCGAATAATCCGGCCAATTTGCTTGTCCGGTCTCAGCGAGCCAATCGGCAAAGCCCTCTGTGTCCTCGGCACCAATGCCGCCCATCTTGTAGGCGGGCACATTGAGACGATGCCAGGCGGCCTTGGCGGAATAGGCCAGGCCGCGGCCGAATGCGCCATCCCGATCGAAAATCGTGGTCGCGGCAATTCGTGGAATTTTCGAGAGCGCAAGGGCACTCAATGCGCCGGCGATGCCGCCGCCAATGATGGCGACGCGCCATTGCCCGGCAGGAAGTTGAGTCATGGAGCTGGGCAATTGCGGAAGAATGATCGTCTCTTAAACGCGTGAAACCAATCAATTTATTCCATGCTGTCCGAGCCCAGACAAGCCCCTCCGCACGATCGGGTCAGGATCGCGCGAAGTGAGGTGAATAGCGCAAATCTAGTGGAGGGACTGTTCTGCAACCCGCAGAATGTCGATGGGGCTCCAGGGCTTGGCCATGAACAGAGTGCCGTCAGGCAAGCGGCGCACGCGTGGTGCTCCGGATGTGACGATGACTTTCAGGTCGGGATAGCGCTGCTTGGCGAGGTAAGCGAGTTCAACGCCATCCATCATGCCGGCAAGCTCGACATCGGTGAACACCATCGAGACATTGTCGCCGGATTCTTCCAGCACGAGCACGGCAGCTTCGGCGCTCTCGCATTCGATGACGTCCAGCTCGCTCTCTTCGAGCAACAGGCTGACAAGGGTGCGTTGGGCCTCGTCATTCTCGACCACCAAGGCAGTAGACCTGTGTGCATATCCCATGAGGGGAACCTCCATGATTGTTGCAACAGGATAGCAATGCGCCAATTCATCCCGAGTTCATCAATAAGGCAGGTTCCCGCGCGCAAATGTGCTGCAGACGGGCCTGTCCTTGCCATGATCGCTTGTGTGGGTAGTTCAGGCCGTTGTTGCGCGCATCGATTGTGGCAACAGATAAGGCATTCCATCGTCCGATTGTGCGATCGCAACATCGATATGGAACACGCGTCGCAGGACATCGCTGGTGATGGTCTCGCCCGGCGTACCTTCTGCGGCGATCAGGCCGTCACACATCACGACGATGCGGTCGGCGAATCGAATGGCGAGATTGAGATCGTGCAGCACCGCAATGACAGCTGTGCCATTGCGTGCGCGCTGCCTCGATGTCTCGACCAGAGCAATCTGGTGACGCAGATCGAGACTTGACGTCGGCTCGTCGAGCAGCAGCACGCCCGGCCCGCATGCTTCTTCTCCGCAGGCGAGTTGCACGAGAACGCGGGCGAAATGCGCGCGCTGCTGTTCGCCGCCAGACATGGTCGGCAATTCGCGATGCCGGAACGCGTCCAGCCCGACCTCGGCGATGGCATCATCGACCAGTTTCTGCACCGATGCGAGCGGGCGGTTGCCGCGTCCCATGCGCACCACTTCTTCCACGGTGAAGGGAAAGCTCACCGTGATGTGCTGCGAGAGCATCGCCCGCTGCATGGCGAGATCCGCAGGCGACCACGCAGCGATCGTGCGTCCCTTGAGCGCGACGGTGCCGCTGTTCGGGCTGACATCACCGGACAATGCACGCAACAAGGTGGATTTGCCGGCGCCGTTGGGGCCGACAATGGCCAGCATCTCGCCACCGCGCAGCGTCAGATTCACATGGCGCAGCAATGTCGATTGCCCCGCCGAGACGGAAATGTCCGTTGCTGCAAGAAGCGCCGTCACAGGCCCACCAATCCGCGTTGGCGCAGCAGGATCAGCAGGAAGACGGGTGCGCCGACCGCAGCGGTCAGGATGCCGATCGGCATCTCCGCGGGTGCCACGATGGTGCGGGCCAACGCATCGGCGCCCACCAGCAGACTGCCGCCGAGCACGATCGATGCCGGCAGCAACAGCCGATGGCCGGGACCGATCATCAACCGCAGCAGATGCGGCACGACGATGCCGACAAAGCCGATCACGCCGCAGATGGAAACGGCAACGCCGGTCATGGCGGAGATGATGACAATGCAGATGCGCTTCAGGCGCTCCACATCGATGCCCGAATGGAATGCTTCGGATTCGCCGAGGATCAGCACATCGAGGCCGCGATGGATGAAGATCATGGCGGCGAGGGCGATGGTGAAGACCGGAACAATGGTCGTCGCCTTGCTCCAGGTGGCGCCGCTGAGCGAGCCGAGCAGCCAGAAGGTGATGTCGCGCAATTGGCGGTCGTCGGCGATGAAGACGAGCAGGCCGATGCCTGCATTGGCAATCGCTGCAATCGCAAGACCGGCGAGCAGAAAGATGGTGATGGACGTGCGGCCGCTGCGGGTGGCGATGCGATAGAGGATGATCGTGGTCAGCAGCGAGCCGACAAAGGCGGCGAGCGGCAGCAGGACCGGCTGCATGAACTGGACGTGGATGGCGAAACGGCTGTCGCTGATGACGATGGCGCTCGCGGCCGCCAGAGCGCCGCCGCTGGAGACGCCGACCAGTGCAGGATCTGCCAGCGGGTTACGAAACAGTCCCTGCATGATGGCGCCGGCCGCGCCGAGGATGCCGCCGATCATCGCCGCCACCGCGATGCGCGGCAGGCGGATGGACCACAGGATCAGTTGATCGCGCGCATGCAAGGCGTCGCCGGGTGAGGGTGGGACAAAACCGAGTGCTGCCGGCAGCCGCGCAATCGGAATGCCGGCCGCGCCGATGGTGGTCGCCATGATCGTGGTCAGCAACAGGAAGACGAGAAGTCCGCCGACCACCAGCAGGGCAGGCGGGCGTCGGACGCGATGCTGCGTCCTGATGAACACAGTCGGCTTGGCGTCAGATGCGCTCATGTCACTGGCGGCAATTGACGGTCGATGAACCTGCCTGAACCGCTGCAGTTTCCCTGGAAAGCGCAGGATGGATCTTCACTGCGAGATCATGTGCGGCCGATGCGGTGCGCGGGCCGAAGCCGAGCAGATACAGCCCGTCCATGGCCACGAAGCTCTTGTCCCTGGCCGCGGGTGTCAGCGCAAAGGCAGGGCTGGCAAAAATCGCAGCCGACTGCACCGACTCCTTGCCACGCTCCATGGTGAGGATGACATCCGGCCTGGCTGCGGCGATCGCCTCGTCGCTCATGATCTTGTAGCCGTCGAAACCGTCCACCGCATTTGTGCCGCCGGCCAGCTTGATGATCTCACTGGCGGCGGTCTTTTGGCCGGACACCATGGCGCGCCCGTCGACGAACGACATCACGAACATCACCCGCACCGGCGCCTTCGCTTTGGCACGCAGCTCGCGCAATCCGGCGAGATCGGTCTCGACGGATTTGACGAGGCATTCGCCGCGCGATCCGAGGCCGGTGACTTTTGCCACCATCCGGATCTTGTCGACAATGCCGGTCTCTGAGAACGACTCCGGGACCATGATCAGCGGGATCTTCGCGGAGTCGATGACTTCGATGGTTTCCTTCGGGCCAGCGCCCGCGATGGCCAGCACGAGCTGCGGATTGAGGCCGAGCACGCCTTCGGCGGACAGCTGCCGCATGTAACCGACATTGGGTTTGTCGGTCATCGCCCTGGCCGGAAACAGGCTGGTGGTGTCGACCGCGACGATCCGGTCGTCGGCGCCCAGTGCATAGAGGATTTCGGTGACAGCGCCGCCGATCGAGACGATGCGGGTCGGGTGGCCGATGGCGACATCGCGGCCGCGGGCGTCGTGGATGACGACATCCTCGGCGGCAGCTGCAGCCGATAGCGCGAGACAGCCGCTCAATGCCAGGCATTGCAGCATGCGCGTGAAGGTGCCTCGGCTGGCTGCCGCCGCGCGGGTCATTTGGTGAGGATCAGCTTGTTCTGGAAGGTCAGGCGAAGCCGGTAGGTGTCCTCGCCATGGGTGATCAGCAATTCGCGCTGATCGGCGAACAGCTCCTTGCTGTCCATGCGGTCGCCATCCACGAAAATGCTGCGCTGCGCCTGAGCCTTGATGCCCGCGGCATTACGGCCGTCGTGAGAGCCCGTGTCCATCGTATCAATCTGCCCGGTCGATGAGAATTCCTGTGGCAGTTATAGGTTTTGGCAACCGGCATCGCCAAGCGTTGCAGTCTATAATCAATGTAAACAGGCGGAGGGTCAGTTGACCCTTTTGTCACAGGCCCGTATTCGAAAATGGCGGTTTGGTGGCGGGGGTCGCCGAGTCGTGTCCGAGCCAGCACGCCCTGCCCATCGCGCAGCGCCAGCCAGCCATGATCATCATTTGACTTGGGGAATTAGGTCATGGCTCTCGGAAGCGGGACTGCGCGCGCCTTGTTGTTGGGTGTGTCCGTTGCGGCGTTGGGGATATTCATTGCGCAGGACGCAATGGCTCAGTCTGTCGAGACGGTGCAGCCGGCCAAGCCGAAGCCGAAGAAGAAGCGCGCCGCGGCGCCTGCAGTTCAGCTTCCGCCGGAGGTCGCCAATGCCAGTGCTCAGGCAGGCCGATCGACCCAGTCGCTCGATGAAATCACGGTGACGGCGTCGAAAACACAGGAGCGCGCCATCGATGCGCTGGCTCCGGTCAGCGTGGTGAATCAGGAGCAGATTCAACTGCAGCAGCCGAACCGGCTGAGCCAGCTTTTCTATAACGTTCCTGGCGTCTGGATGCAGGATCGCGGCGATGATCCATCGACGGCGATCAATATTCGCGGCCTGCAGGATTTCGGTCGTGTTGCCGTGGTCGTTGATGGCGCGCGCCAGAATTACCAGCGCACGGGCCACAATGCGAACGGCTCGTTCTTCCTCGATCCCGAACTGATCGGTGGCATCGACATCACCCGCGGGCCGACGGCCAATATCTACGGCTCCGGCGCCATCGGTGGTGTCGCCTCGTTCCGGACCAAGGATATCAACGATGTCTTGCGGCCGGGCGAGCGCTGGGGCGTCGATGTGGGCGGCTCCTACGGCTCCAACAACAATCGCGGCCTCGCGTCCGTGTTCGGCGGCGTGCGCGTCGATCCGACCGTCGATGTGTTTGGCGGCGCGGTCTACAGGACCCAGGGCAACTACAAGGACGGTGACGGCACCGAGATCGGCAATACCGGCAACGATATCGCCGCCGGCCTGATGAAGCTGACGGTTCGCCCGGCGGACGGCCATGAGATCAAGTTCGGAGGTCTTTTCCAGGACTATCAATACAGCGTCGGCCAGATGAATCGCGGTCCGACCACCACGGCAGCGCCGGCTGCAGCCATTGCCGGCTCGTCGGTCTACGGCTCCAATGCCAAGACCTACACCGGCACCATGACGTGGAAGTATTCCAGGCCGGACGACATGTTGTTCGACTGGAGCGCCACATTGTATGGCAATCGCACCGACAACGATCAGATCAAGACTTATAACAACCGCATCACGGCAGGCTCCGGCACGTGTACGCTGGCCAATCCCGGTAACAACATTTCCGGCTGTGTCGGCGATCGCCGCGGTTACCTGCTCGACACGATCGGCGTCGACGTCAACAACACGTCGCGTTTCGATGTTGGCGGATGGCGCAATGCCGTCACCTACGGTTTCGACGTCTTCAACGACAAGGTCACGACCTGGGATTCCCGCGGTAATTCCAACATCACCACGCCAAGCGGTGAGCGCACCGTTGGTGGCGGTTTCATCCAGCTGAAAAACAATTATTCGAGCTGGCTCGAAGTGATCAGCGCGCTGCGCTACGATCACTATGAGCTCAACTCGGCGGGGACAGGAGTTGGCGGGACCACGTCGTCGAGCGGTGATCGCCTGTCGCCGAAAATCACCGTCGGCGTCACACCCGTCGCCGGTTTCACGCCCTATGTCAGCTACGCGGAGGGCTATCGTGCGCCGTCGATCACGGAGACGCTGATCGCGGGCGGTCATGCCACTGGCGGCGGTCCGACCCTGTTCAACTGCGCCGATGGGACTTCAGGTCTGTTCTGCTTCCTGCCGAACCCGAACCTGCGTGCTGAAGTCGGCAAGAACAAGGAAGTCGGCGTTAATCTGAAGTACAATGGCATCTTCACGGCCGGCGACAGCTTCCGTGCGAAGTTCAATTTCTTCCGCAACGACGTCGATAACTATATCGACCTGGTTGCTTCGACTCCGGTGCCTTCGCCGCTGACCTTCATGGGCTTCCCGATACCGGGGCGGTTTAGCCAGTTCTATCAGTACCAGAACATTGCAGCCGCCAAGATCGAGGGTTTCGAAGCCGAGACATCCTATGATGCGGGCGACTGGTTCCTTGGCGTCGGCGCCACGCTTCAGCGCGGAAAGAATGCCGATACCAATGTTGGTCTGGCCACGATCCAGCCGCGCAAGGTCACGACCACCGGTGGTCTCCGCTTGCTTGACCGCAAGCTGATCATCTCGGCCCAGTGGGCCTCTGTCGGCGCCATCACCGATATCCCGGCTGGCTATGTGCCATCGACCTCGTACGATCTGGTCAATCTCTACGTGGCCTATCAGCCCACGCCAGACGTGACCCTGAATTTTGGTGTCGACAACATTCTGAACAAGTACTATCGGCCCTACGCCATTCCGGGCGCGGGTGCGGATGGCACGACTCAGAACGATGTGCTCTGGACCAGCCCCGGCCCTGGCATCGTCTACAAAGGTGGCTTGAAGATTCACTTCGGCGGCGCATAACCGCCATCTGGATCAGCTAATCTCCAAGCAGATCGCGCTCATGCCTGGCGCGATTTCGCTTATGATGCACCCGACAGACATTTAAAAGGAAATCTCCATGTTCATCGCCATGAACCGCTTTCAGGTCAAAACCGGCTCCGAACAGGCTTTCGAGCAGATCTGGGCCAGCCGCGAATCCTATCTCAGCGAATTGCCGGGCTTCGTCGAATTCCACCTGCTGAAGGGCCCGGTGGCCGAGGATCACACGCTGTATTCCTCTCACACGGTCTGGACCAGCAAGGCCAATTTTCGAGGGCTGGACCAAGTCCGAGCAGTTCCGCAAGGCGCATGCGCGCGCTGACAACAAGTCGGAAGGCGCCAGCCTCTATCTCGGTCATCCGAAGTTCGAGGGGTTCGAGGTGATCCAGACCGAGAAGAACAGTAACGCAGCCTGACCACGGTGCGCATCGCGATCGATCACGGAGCAGACCATGTCGAATGCTGATCTCGCCGCCCTCAAGGCTCACATGGCCGAGAACCCCGGCGCCGTGATCGAGACCGTCGCGCATGAGCGCGGCGTGACGCCGCGTGCGGTGATCGAGGCATTGCCGGCCGAGATGGTGAAAATCGGCGGCGGTGCCGATGCCTTTGTCTCGGCGATGCAGGATATCGCCGAATGGGGCGAGGTGACGCTGATCGTCCACACCGACGATGGCATCTTCGAAACCACGGCGCCGCTGTCGCCGGGCAAGCTCGGTCACGGCTACTACAATCTGACCGAGCCGAAGGGCCTGCACGGCCATCTGCGCCATGAACGGTGCGGCGGAATCGCATTCGTCGAGCGGCCGTTCATGGGCAAGTCCTCGGCCTTCGTCGCCTTCCTGAATGTGGATGGCGGCGTGATGTTCAAGGTGTTTGTCGGTCGCGACGAGGCGCGGGCGCTGAAGTCGGATCAGCTGGCGCGTTTTCGCGCATTGGCGGCGAAGATCGCGGCTTGAGCTAGTCGTCCAGCTCCTTCATCCGCGCCATCAGCATCTCCGCCGCGAGGCGGGTCGAGGGGGAAGCCATGCGCGCGGCGAGCTGGACGAGGGTAACCTGCGTGGCTTCGAGCCGCTTGTCGCGCAGTGGCACGGCGACCAGATGGCCGCCATTGATTTGCGCCATCGCAGAGACCATCGGCATGAAGGTCGCGAGATCCGTCCGGGCGGTGATGGTTTGGGCGAAAGCGAGGGAATTGGTCTCGCTGCATATTTCCAATTGAATGCCGGCCTGGGCGCAGGATTTGTCGAGCTCCTGGCGGATACCGAAGGATGTGTCCGGCAGGATGACACGCAGCCCCGCGAGATCCTTCATGCGCATCGCAGGCTGCGCCGCGAGCGGATGCCGGGGCGAGACGATCAGGCAGACCGGTTGGCGCATGCGGCCGAGTTCGTTGAGATCACGGCGGTTGGCGCGGCCGAAGATCAGGCCGAGATCGACCTCGTTCTGTCCGACCAGTTCCACAACGTCGCGGGAGCCGACGGCGGTGACGGACAGGGCAATGCCGGGATATCGTTGCGAGAGATCGGTGAAAACGCCTGGCAGGAAGTCCGACAGCATCCCCTCGACTGTGGCGATCTTGACCTGACCGCGGCGCAGCGAGGCGAATTCCTCGACCTGGCTGCGCAGCCCGTCGGGCTGGCTGCGATTGTCGATTGCATAGCGATAGAGCACATGGCCGGCGTCGGTCAGGTTCATGCCGCGCGCGCCGCGCTCGAACAGTTTGACCGCAAGCTCTTCCTCCAGCCCCTGCACCTGCCGGCTGATGGCGGAAGGTGCGATCCGCAGTGCTGCGGCCGCCTGCTTGATCGAGCCGCATTCGGTGACGACGCGAAAATAACGGATGGCAGTGGATTCGATCATCAACCTGTCTCTCGCGAGCGATGCCCGCTGCGGCGGCAGGGGCTGGCTAGCGTTCTGATTTTCAGATCGGATGCGTCGAATTTCAATGCTTTTATTCGATATCTAAATTTGTCAGTCTTTCCATCGGGTCAAAGTCACCGTCCCTGATGGAGAACTTGAATGTTTCGCCTCCGGTCTGCCTTCCCGACACGCATTTCAGCCTCTCTCGCGCTGGCGGTGGCCGGCTTCGCCGCGGCGACATCCATCGCCTCGGCCCAGGATGTCATCCGCTTCGGCGCGCCGCTGCCGATCACCGGCCCGCTGGCGCCGGAAGCGGTGAAGCAGCAGCAGGGCTACGATCTCTGGGCCGAGCAGGCCAACAAGGCCGGCGGCATCAATGTCGGCGGCAAGAAATACAAGGTCGAGATCGTCTATTCCGACTATCAGTCGAATACGCCGCGCTCGGTGCAGACCACCGAACAGATGATCACCCAGGAGAAGGTGAACTTCATGTTCGGCCCGTTCGGTTCGGGCGCCGCCAAGGCCGCGAGCACGATCGCCGAGAAATACAAGATGCCGATGCTGGCCGCGACGGCATCGTCGGTGCAGGTCTACGACCAGAATTACAAATATCTGTTCGGCACCTTCACCCCGAACGACACGCTGACCACGCCGCTGACCAAACTCGTCAAGGCCAAGGCGACCGATGTGAAGAAGGTGGCGATCCTCGCCCGCAACGATCTGTTCCCGCTCGCGATTGCGCAGGAAATGGAGAAGTCGGCCAAGGAGAACGGGCTCGAAGTCGTCTATTTCGAGAAATATGCGATCAACACGCTGGATCACTCGGCGACGCTGTCGCAGATCAAGTCGCTGGCGCCGCAATGGATCTTCGTCACCGGCTATACGAATGATCTTCTCCTTGTCCGCAAGCAGATGGCCGACCAGCAGATCAAAGCCGGTGTCGTCACCATGATCGCCGGTCCGGCCTATCAGGAGTTCATCGACTCCGCCGGTCCGAACGCCGAGAACATCTCCAGCGCCTCGTGGTGGCATCCGGCCGAAAAGTATGACGGCAAGGACATCTTCGGCTCCACCGCGAATTTCGTGAAGCTGTTCAAGGACAAGTACAAGGCCGAGCCGGACTGCGCGCATGCATCGGCGGCGGTCTGCGGCGCGCTGTTCCAGATGGCCATCGAAAAGGCCGGTTCGCTCGACCGCGACAAGGTGCGGGACGAACTCGCCAAGATGGACGTCGTGACCTTCTGGGGCCCGGTGAAATTCGGCGCCAATGGCCAGATCAACTCGCTCGAACCGCCAGTCTTCCAGATCCAGGGTGGCAAGCCGATCGTGCTCTTCCCTGACGCGATCAAGCAGGGTGACTTCAAGCTCGGCGTGAACTGAGCAACGGCCGCGACCGGCGAGGAATCGACATGCTGGCGGTCCAGGTTCTCATCAATGCACTCGTGCTCGGGTGTCTCTATGCCTGTATTGCGATCGGTTTCTCGCTGGTCTGGGGTGTGCTCAACGTCATCAACCTGATCCACGGCTCGTTCATCGTGCTCGGCGCCTATCTGGCCTGGGGCGCCTATAATTCGCTCGGCCTGTCGCCCTGGTATTCGCTACTGATCGCGGCGCCAGCCTTCTTCGTGTTCGGCTACATCCTGCAGCGCATTCTGCTCAACCGCGTCATCACCGCACCGGTGCTGGTGACGCTGACGCTGACCTTCGGGCTCGATCTGATCCTGAACAATGCGATGATCTATTACTTCAAGGCTGACTACCGGAAGCTCATCCTCAGCCCGCCGACCGGATCAATCTCGATCTTCGATGTGGTGGTGCCCATCGACCGCCTGATCGCGACCGGCGCTGCGTTGTTCCTGACCTTCCTGCTCTATTTGCTGCTGCGTCGCTCCAAGGTCGGTCGCGCCATCGTGGCGGTCCGTCTCGATCGCGATGCCGCCGTGCTGATGGGCGTCGATGTCAAATCCATCTATGCGGTTGCTTTCGGCCTCGGCGCGGCGCTCGCCGGCTGTGCCGGCGTGCTGATGGCGCTGATCTTCCCGATCTCGCCGCTGACATCGTCAGCGTACCTCGGCAAGGCCTTCGTGGTCTGCGTGCTGGGTGGCCTCGGCAGCGTCTCCGGGGCGCTGGCCGGTGGCCTTCTGCTGGCTTTGGTCGAAGGCATCGGCTCGGTCTATCTCGGCCCCGCCCATGCGGTGACGCTGTCCTTCGTTCTCTTGATCGTGTTCCTCATCGTCAGGCCGCAGGGCCTGCTTGGCCGGAAGGGCTTTGAATGACCCGGTCCCATTACGCCCTGTTCGGATTCCTCGCCTGCGTCGCAGCGCTGCCGCTGTTCGGCGAGGCCTATGCGTTGCGCCTCGGCACCATCGCCTGCATGTATGCGGTGTTCGCACTGTCCTGGAACATTGTCGGCGGTTTTGCCGGCTATCCGTCCTTTTCGACCGCTGCCTTCTTCGGTCTCGGCGCTTATACGACCGGCATTCTGATGAACAAGGGCGTGCCCCTGCTGGTGTCGGTGGGTGTGTCGCTGGTGTTCTGCCTGTTGCTGGCGGCATTGTTCGGCGCGGTGCTGCTGCGTCTGCGCGGGCACTATTTCGCCATCGCCTCGCTGTCGCTGGTGGAGGTGTTCCGCGAGCTCGTCAACAATGCGACCGATCTCACCGGCGGCGGCATGGGCCTCAATATCCCGCTGGTGCCGGGATCGAGCGTGATGTCGGACGCGACATTCTTCTTCTACGCGATGTGGGGCCTGCTGCTCATCACAGCGATTACTGTGACGATTGTGGCGACATCGAAGCTCGGCTTCGGCCTCAACTGCATCCGCCAGAACGAGACCGCGGCGAGCATGGTCGGCCTCAATGCGACGCTCTACAAGGCAATCGCCTTCGGCCTCTCTGCCTGCTTCGTCGGCGCGGCCGGCGGACTCTATGCCGCCTGGGTGCATTACATCGATCCGTCTGACGTATTCGACATCCTCTATTCGGTGAAGCCGATCGTGATGGCGCTGATGGGTGGTCTCGGCTCGCCGCTTGGCGTGGTGTTCGGCGCCTTCCTCTATCTCGGTCTCGAGGAGGTGGTCTGGCGCAACTACATCCAGATCCATTCCGGTGTACTCGGCGTGTTGATCATCCTGCTGCTGCTGTTCCTGCCGCATGGTCTGGTTTCGCTGCGTATCGAGAAAATCCGGCAGGCGCTGTTCGGACGAAAGGCCAGCCATGTCTGAGCCGGCGCACGAAATCCTGCATCTCAGCAATGTCTCGCGCCATTTCAGCGGGCTGAAAGCGCTCAGCGATGTCTCGCTGTCGGTGAACAGGGGTGAGGTGGTCGGCCTGATCGGCCCCAATGGCGCCGGCAAGACGACGCTGGTGAACACCATCTGCGGCGTGACGCCGGCGTCGTCGGGTGTCGTCACCTTCGATGGCAAGGACATCACGCGCATCAAGACCTATCAGTCGGCGCGCATGGGCCTGTCGCGCACGTTCCAGATCGTGCAGCCCTTCGCCGAATATTCGGCACTCGACAATGTCGCGGCGGCCGCCTTGTTCTCGCAGCCGGGCGAAAGCCTTAAGTCCGCGCGTGAGGCGGCGCGGGTGCATCTGTCGTTTGTTGGTCTCGACGCCCAGGCCGACCAGTCCGCGGCGACGCTGACGCTCGCGATGCGCAAGCGCCTCGAACTTGCCAAGGCGCTGGCGATGAAGCCGAAGCTGCTGTTTCTTGACGAGGTCAATGCCGGCCTCAACAGCGCCGAGGTCGAGCGCGCGACGAAGCTGATCCATCAGCTTGCGGCGGACGGCATCACCATCGTGATGATCGAGCATCTGATGAAAGTGGTGCTGAATGTCTGCACGCGGATCGCGGTGCTGCATAATGGCCGGCTGATCGCTGATGGT
>NZ_JBIISY010000409.1:0-3309 GCF_044340795.1 Tardiphaga sp. | reverse complement strand
CTCCGTGAGCGCGTCAACCTGATCCTGGCCGGTAAAAGCGAAGACTCTGTTGCAACGGACCCGGTACTGAAAAGCAGAGACCGACTTAAGTCCACCGCGATCACTGCCTTGCGGCGATATGTTCCGACTCCTTATTCAGGTCGCGTATGCATATTTCTCCCGAACAAAGCCTGGCGGCTATCAGGGGCAGCACCGCATCGATGGCTTCGCGCAGCGCCGCATGCCGAAATGTATTTTGGACCGCGTGGCTGTAACGGTTCTCGCATGCTGGACGATCCGGACGCCCCCGCCATCGCAGCACTTTATCGCCAAGCAGTCCAAAAGGGCATTTGACCGATGACATCCGATTTCAATTCCGCAATGGGGAGTGACTGATGACGGAAGCCCTGTCTATCGTCGCGGAAGATCTGACACATGACCTGAGCGGTGCCGATCACCACGCGCTAGTCGTTGCGTATAACGCCACCGCAGCGCCCTATCCGTCGGACAGGACGATCATCGATCTTTTTCGCGACCAGGTGGCTCGCAGTCCTGACGCCGAAGCGATCCGCTACGGCGAAGCGACGCTGACGTATCGACAACTCGACGAACGATCCAACCAGATGGCGTCACAGTTGAGATCAACTGGCTCGGGGCCCGGCCGGATCGTCGTCGTGTTCATGGAACACTCTATTGAAGTCGTCGTCGCGATCTTGGGCGTCCTGAAGTCAGGCGCAGCCTATGTGCCGCTGGACGTGGCAACCCCAAAAGGACGCATCGCGACAATTCTGAAGGACCTCTCCGACGAGACCGACCGGCGACCACCGACCACAATCGTTCAGGCGCGCCTGCAGTCCAGAATTTCTCCGGACCTCGCCGACATCTTCGTGCTCGATGCCGATTTCGCTTCAATTTCTGCCCGACCGAATACGGATCAATCGTTTGCGGCGACCCCGGATGCCTCTGCCTACATCATCTTCACTTCCGGCTCGACCGGCACGCCCAAGGGCGTCGTGATCGGACACCGCAATCTGGTCAATTACATCTGGTGGGCCGCCCGCATGTACAGTGCCGGCGAAGGTCTGGCATGGCCCCTTTTCTCATCACTCGCCTTCGATCTGACTGTTACGACGCTCTTCACGCCACTGATCACCGGCGGCCGTATCGTGGTTTATCTCGGCGATCCCGGTATCCAAAGCATGGTGGTGCTCAAGGTCGTCGACGACAATGCCGTCGATGTTATGAAGCTGACGCCCGCACATCTCGCGATGATCCGCGATCGCGATCTCCGGACCACAAGGCTGCGCAAATTCATCGTCGGCGGCGAGGATTTCAAAACCGAACTGGCTCGCGAAATCACAGAAGCGATTCCTCATCATACCGAAATCTACAACGAATACGGTCCGACCGAAGCGACGGTGGGCTGCATGGTCCACCGTTTCGATATTGACCGGGATCGATCGGCCTCGGTGCCGATTGGCGTTCCAGCCGCCAATGCGGGCATCTATGTCCTGGACGAGGCACTTCGGCCGACCGCCCCTGGCATCATCGGCGAGATGTACATCGCCGGTGACGGACTCGCGACAGGCTATTTCGGGCGCCCCGATCTGACCGAAGAGCGCTTCCTCACCATTCAGGATCCCCGAGACGAGGTTTCGACGCTGCGGCTGTACAAGACGGGCGATCTTGCCCGTTGGCACCGGGAAGGACGCGTCGAATTTCTCGGCCGCGCCGATCATCAGGTGAAAGTTGGCGGCACGCGTGTCGAACTGGGCGAGATCGAAGCGCGGCTGCTGAAGCACCCGTACGTGCTGGAATGCGCGGTCGCTACCGATGCTCGACCGATAGCGGCAGGAAAGGCCCAATCCTCCCATAGAGATCAGTCGGGGACTGAACATAACATCTCACGACTTGTCGCCTATTACGTCTCGTCGAAGCCGCTCAGCGTGGCGGACCTGCGCGCCCACCTCGCCGAAGAGCTCCTGGAAGCCATGATTCCAGCGCACTATGTCCGCCTCGAAAGGATGCCGCTCACGCCCAATGGCAAGGTCGACCGCTCCTCGCTGCCCGCGCCGACGGCAGAAACGAGCCAAACGACACAAGACTTCGCCGCTCCGTCGACCGAGACCGAGAAGACGCTCGCCGCCCTGTGGTGTGATCTCCTGAAGTGCGGTTCGATCGGACGTCATGACAATTTTTTCAGCCTGGGTGGGCACTCTCTTCTCGTGATGCGGGCGGTGGCGCAGATGCGAAAGACCTTCGGCATCGACGTGCAGCTTCGCAACCTTTTCGAACGTCCGACGGTGGCCGAACTGGCGGAAGTGATCGACGGAATGCGCTGGGTGGCCGATTCACGAGATCCTTTATTCTCGGACGGACCGCGAGAAGAAATCGAACTCTAGTCTTCCTGACTGCTGCTGCCGTGCGCCCCTATCCGGGCGGAAGCTTTTTGCATTGGACTCGTGGAAGAGGATGCCAATGATGAACAAAGCTTGGACCCCCGCGCCAGGATCGGGCCTGCCTTGGGCATCGGGCGACTACGAGTCCTTACGGGATCAGGTCCGCCGGTTCGTCGAGAAGGAGATAAGGCCGGCCGCCGACCGCTGGGAAAACGACGGATTCATTCCCCGCACAATCCTGCGCCGTGTGGGCGAACTGGGCTTCTTCGGCATCCGCTACCCGGCCGAGTATGGTGGCGCGGAGATGGACGCCGTCGCTTCAGTGGTGTTTGCCGAAGAGCTCGGCCGCTCGACCTATGGCGGCGTTGCCGATGCATTGCTGGTCCAGAGCGAGATGGCGTCCGGCTATGTTTTTCATGACGGGACCAAGGCCCAGCGGGATCGCTGGATGCCAGGCATAGTCAGCGGCGAGGTCATCGTCGCGATCGCCATCACCGAACCCGATGCGGGCTCAGACATCAAGGCCATCCGGACGCGCGCGATCCGGGAAAACAATAGCTACGTCCTCGACGGCAGCAAGCTCTACATCACGAACGGCGTCCATGCTGATCTCTACTGCGTAGCCGCGATGACCGATGCTTCGGCCGGAAGCAATGGAATCACGATGTTCCTTGTCGAGAAAGGCACGCCGGGATTCAGCGTTGCGCGCGAGTTGGATAAGCACGGCTGGCGTTCATCCGATACCGCGGAGCTCGTTTTCGACGGCTGTCGCATTCCTGCCGAGAACGTACTCGGCACCGAGGGCTGTGGCTTCTATTCCATGATGCGCAACCTGCAAAACGAACGCCTTGTGCTCGCCGCCATGGCGGTCGGAAGCGCTCAGGTGGCAATCGACATCACCCTCGCCTGGGTCAAGGCGCGCCGCGCGTTC
>NZ_JBIISY010000408.1:0-3314 GCF_044340795.1 Tardiphaga sp. | reverse complement strand
CATCACAGCCGGGCGCTGGCGGTGATGGGTATCGCTACGCTCAACCCATCCTACCGATCGGCGCTAGCCTGTCTTGGTTTCCAGCGCAGCACGGACTGTGCCTGCGCCGTCCCCGCCCCGCTTCCGCGTCACCAGCCGCTGCGCGAGCTTCGTGAGCGGGCGCTCGGCCAGATAATAGAAGACGAGCCCGGCGATCACCGACGCGACGATGCCGACACAGAAGAACAGCCACGAGCGGTGCATCAATTTGCCCAGCACCGACAGCGCAAGCCCGTGGGTGAGATAGAGCGAATAGGATGAATCGCCGATCAGCCGCAGCCAGCCCCAGTCGATGACGGGACCGGTGCGCTCGAGCACGACGGCGCCCCAGACCAGCAAGGCCGCTGGCAATCCCCAGACAATGACCCGCGCCGTGGCGATATCCGACAGCTCGAAACCGACCAGAAGCACCAGCGACGCGCTCACCAGCAGCCAGCCCGTCGCACGCGACACGCCCACGCCCACGCCCACGCCATGGCGCACGGCGATGGCAATGAGGACGCCGGCGAAGAATTCCAGCATCAGCGGATCGGACCACGACATCAGGATTGGATTCGACCCGGCATAGGAGAGACCGTTGATGACCGCGCCGATCAGGCCGACGCCGAGCGCGAGCAGCCGTTCGCGCGGACGCAACGGCAGGCACAGCGCGAACAGCGCGTAGAACAGCACTTCATAGTTCAGCGTCCAGCCCTGCACGAGCACCGGCCAGATCGGATCGGTTTCCGATGATCCCGGCGGCCGCATCGGCACGAACAGATAGGAGCCAAAAGCGTAGCTCAGATCGAACTTCAAATTCGGGAAGGCCGACGGCATCACCATGGCGCCGACGAGGAGCAGCGACGTCACGAACCAGTACAGCGGCGCGATACGCACCAGCCGGTGAAGGATGAAATTGAAAGGCGACTGCGGACGGATATCGGTGATCGTCCACATCAGGAAGCCGCTGATGACGAAAAAGATGTCAACGCCCGCATTGCCGATGAGGATCGTCTGACCGATCGGGCTGGCATGCACGATCACGACGCCCAATGCGGCGATCGCTCTCAGATACTGGATCGAGACATAGGTCGAGCTGGTACGCGGCAATGCTGTTTCCTGCATGATCCGCCAATACGACCGCAGAAGGTAGATAACAACCGCGACCGCCGTTCATGGTGAATGATGATGTGCGCAGCGTTCTGAAAGTCGCGGCAACAATTACAATTTTATTCAAATGCGACGCTTTGCACCCAAGGTGCGTCAACATCGCAGATGGCAGCTTGATTCAATTAACCGCTATTTCAGCTGTCGATTGCGTGCCTCTGCGCAGATAACTACCATCCGGCTCATACTCATCCACCACTTCAACTTCAGTCATTTGCAAAGCGGGAGCCTCCCTTGCCAACGATCTCGGGTTTGCGCGACATGGACGGCGTGCCGGTTGAATTCCTGAAGATCGTCCCCGGCGGCTTCGTCGTCATGGATGTCGATGGCAATCAATCACTGATCTCCCGGCATCGCTGGGATGGCCTGCCGGCATGGGGCGCATCGAAGACTGACATGGCTGCGTCACGACCACGCCCGACAAAGGCAGCGCTCGCGATTGCGATGATCGGACTCGTCCTGATGCTGTGCGACGCCTGCGCATGGGTCATTCACAACGCCTTTGTCGCCGCGCGTGCGGTGCGACACCAGGCACGCAAGGGCCTGCGTGCGTTGCAATCATCTCCCGGCCTGCCTGCTCCGGCCACACCGGCCGTGCTGGACAAGACGATGATCGTGCGATCGGACGGATGACGGCGACCACCACATCCTATCGGAGCGATATCGACGGCCTCCGCGCGCTCGCGGTGCTGCCGGTCGTCCTCTATCACATGAATATTCCGGGGATCAGCGGCGGCTTCCTCGGGGTCGACGTGTTCTTCGTGATCTCCGGCTTCCTGATCTGCGGCATGGTCGACAAGGACATCCGCAAAAATCGCTTTTCGCTGGTCGATTTCTACAAGCGCCGTGCGCTGCGCATCCTGCCCGCGCTGGTGGTGGTGCTGATCGCGACCTCCCTGCTCGCCTTCCGCTATAACCTTCCGGTGGAGCTGAAGGAGTATGCCGCGAGCCTCGCCAGCGCCGTCGCATCGATTTCCAATGGCTATTTCGCTGCCACCGCCGGCTATTTCGACGCGCCCGCCGAGACCAAGCCGCTGCTGCACACATGGTCGCTGAGTGTCGAGGAACAGTTCTATCTGTTCGTGCCGCTGTTCATGACGGCGGTGTACCGCTTCCTGCCGAAACGGGTCGGCCTCGTGCTCGCTGCAGCGACGGTGCTGTCGTTCCTGGCCTGCATCGCCATGACGCTGCGCAATCCGAGCTTCGCCTTCTATCTGACGCCGTTCCGCGCCTGGGAACTTGCCCTTGGCGCCTTGCTCGCCATCGGCATCATTCCCACGCCGCGTGGAAAGATGCTGCGCGAGACGTGCGGCGCCGTCGGTCTGGTGCTGCTCGTCGGGGTCTATCACCTTGCGGCGCCCACGCATCCGCTGCCGCTTGTCTCAGCCATTGCCTGTATCGGCGCGGTCCTGTTCATCGCCTCCAACGGCCACGCGCTCTCCACGGCCGGCCGCCTGCTGTCATGGCGGCCCCTCGTCTTTATCGGGCTGCTCTCCTACTCGCTCTATCTGTGGCACTGGCCGCTGATCGTGTTCCAGAAATCGGACGCGCTGCTGTCCAACAGCACGTCCGCCGTCGTCGTGAACGGCATCCTGCTCGGCACGATGTTCGTCCTCGCCTATCTCTCCTGGCGCTTCGTCGAACGGCCGTTCCGCAGTCATGCGCGTGATCTGTCGACGCGCACGGTGTTCGTCGGCAGCGGCGGCGCCATCGCCGGCATTCTGGCGGCATCGCTGCTCGTCATCATCGGCGGCGGCGCGGCATTCCGCTTCTCGCCGCAGATCGTCGCCATCGGCGCTTATCTCGGCTATGATCCCGCGCCGACCTTCCGCACCGGCACCTGCTATCTCGGCGCCAATCGTCAGCGCTTCGACAGCGAGACCTGCCTGAAGATGGACGCCAACAAGCCGAACTATCTCCTGCTCGGCGACAGCCATGCCGCACATCTGTGGTCCGGCCTTGCCAAGGCACTGCCCGACGTCAATCTGCTGCAGGCCAGCGCCAGCATGTGCCGGCCGCTGATCCAGCCAGTGTCAGCGCTGGACAGCCGCGCCTGCCCGCGGCTGATGAACGAGGTGTTCGGCAATTTCCTGACCGGGCACAAGATCGATCGCGTGCTGCTGTCGGCG
>NZ_JBIISY010000407.1:0-3318 GCF_044340795.1 Tardiphaga sp. | reverse complement strand
AGGCCGACCATGGCCTCGCGGATGATGATGCGGAGCGCATTGTTGGGATTGAGCTGTCGTGTCGCCAGCGCGCGCACGGCCACCGTCATGGTCTGGGTCGCGGCATTGCCCCCCTGGCTGGCGACGATCGGCGCCAGCACCGCGAGCGCGACCATCTGTTCGAGCTGTCCCTCGAACAGGCCCAGCACCGACGAGGCCAGGAACGCGGTGGCGAGATTGATCAGCAGCCACATGAAGCGGCCGCGGGCGATGGTGAGGAAGTTGTCCGACAGTTCTTCGTCGGAGGTGACGCCGCCGAGCGCCTTGACCTCCTCGTCGGCCTCTTCCTCGATGACGTCAACGACGTCGTCGATGGTGATGACGCCGACAAGGCGGTTCTCGGGATCGACCACCGGTGCCGACACCAGATTATATTTGCCGAACATGCGAGCGACATCGCTCTGGTCGTCGAGCACCGAGACGCGGCGACGGTCCTCGTCGATCAGGTCGGCGAGCGGCACCGGACGACGTGCACGCAGCAGCGTGTCGAGCGACACAGCGCCCTGCCAGCGCTGATCGCTGTCCACCGAATAGATCTCGTAGAAGCGGTCCGGCAGGTCCGGCGTCTCGCGCATATAGTCGATGGCCTGGCCGACATTCCAGTCCGGCGGAACGGCGATGAATTCCGTCTGCATCCGCCGGCCGGCGGTGTCTTCCGGATAGGTCAGGCTGCGCTCGATGGCGACGCGCTCGGACAGCGGCAGCTTTTCGAGGATCTCGTCCTGGACGTCTTCATCGACGCCCTCGAGCAACTCCACGGCATCGTCGGAATCGAGCTCGCGGACGCCCTCGGCGACGGTCGCCGGCTCCAGTTCCTCGAGCAACTCCTCGCGAACGGCGTCATCGACTTCGTTCAGCGCAGAGAAGTCGAAATCCGCCTTGGTCAGCTCGATCAGCCGGACGCGTTCATCGGGCTGCAGCGCCTCGACGAGATCGCCGAGATCGGCCTCGTGCAACTCGCCCACGATCTCGCACAGGAACGGCGCATCAGCCGCATGAACGGCCCTGGCGATCGCCTCGACGAAATCGGGACGGATGTTCCCCTCGGCGTCACGCATCGGCATGCGGTCGAGGATCGAGGTGCTTTCAGGAGCAGATGTCACGGCGAGCTCGACGTCGTCAGTCATGTCGGACCTCGCCTGACCCATGTGGAATGCGGATGACGCAGTTTCGGTGGAAATGCGCTATTCCAACCGAAAGCATGTCCCCTTATCTGGCAAGTGCCAGTGCCGGCGACCGGATGCAATCGGAAATATCGGGCCCGCGAGATCGCTGGCAGGAAAGTGAATTGATCGTGTTGAAGCTTGCCCTCGCTGTGCTGATCGCCTCGACCATGGTGGCCCGTGCCGATAGCTGCCCCCGCCCCGATACGCTTGGCACCGCGCGTGTGCTGACAGTCGATCCCAAGGCATACCCACGTGTCGGCACCCAGAGCTTTCCCGATACACTGCCGCTTGCGGATCGCGAAGTCGTGCTGACTTTCGACGACGGCCCCAACCCGCCGACGACATCAAGAATCCTCGCCGCCCTCGCCAGGGAATGCGTCCGCGCCACCTTTTTCATGATCGGCCAGAGCGCAACAGCGCATCCGCAGCTGGTAAAGCGGATGGCCGCCGAAGGGCATACGATCGCGCACCATAGCTTTGCGCATGCGGACCTGAAGAAGGTCAGCCATGAGAAGGCCGTCGAGCAGATCGACTTCGGCATTTCCGCGGATGAGCAGGCGCTCAACGGCCGGGCGACCACCGTGCCGACGACACCGTTCTTTCGTTTCCCCTATTTCTCGTCGACGCCGGCCCTGCTCGACCTGCTGCAATCGCGTCGGATCGCGGTCTTCGGCGCCGATTTCTGGGCCAGCGACTGGAACCCGATGACGCCGCAACAGCAGCTCGAGCTGATCACCAGCCGCGTCAAGGCCACGGGCCGAGGCATCATCCTGTTTCATGATACCAAAGGCCAGACCGCCGCGATGCTGCCCGATTTCCTGCGCTATCTCAGGGACAATAATTACAAGGTCGTGCATATCGTGCCGCCGACCGCGAGCCCCCGCCCCGTCTCCCAATAGACGCCGATCATGCGATCCGGCAGGCGGCTGGACTTGGTTAACAATGCCTTTACGGCCGCGCCGGTAGTTTTCCGGACGAAGCAGACCGGAAGACGGAATACGTGATGGAAGTCATAACCACTGGCAGGCAGGCACGACGGGTGCAGGTTATCGGCTTGCTCGCTGGTCTGGCGCTGCTCTCCGCAGCCCCTGCATTCGCCGACACCTGTAGCAATCCCGACGCGCTCGGCACCTCGCGTACCATCGTGGTCGATCCGCGCGAATATCCGCGCATCGGCACGATGCAATATGCGAAGACGCTGCCGCTGCGCGACAAGGAAGTCGTGCTGACCTTCGACGACGGCCCGATCCCGAAATATTCGAACCAGATTCTCGACATCCTGGCTGCCGAATGCGTGAAGGCGACCTTCTTCGTGGTCGGCCGCATGGCCAAGGAATTCCCCGAAGGCGTGCGCAAGCTGGTCAGGCTCGGCCACACCGTGGGCACCCATAGCGAGAACCATCCGCTCGGCATGAACCGGATGCCCATCGAACAGGCGCAGAAGGAAATCGACGACGGCATCGCCCATACCGAGGCTGCGCTTGGCGACCCCGCATTGCTGTCGCCATTCTTCCGCGTCCCCGGCCTGCGGCGCGCCGGCGCCATGGAGGATTATCTCGCGTCACGCGGCATCCAGACCTGGAGCGCCGATTTCCCGGCCGACGACTGGCGCCATGTCTCGCCGCAGACCGTGCACGATCTCGCGCTGTCGCGCCTGAAGGCCAAGGGCAAGGGCATCCTGTTGCTGCACGACATCCAGCCGCGCACGGTCGCTGCCCTGCCCGGCATTCTCCGCGACCTCAAGGCCGGCGGCTATCGCATCGTGCATGTGGAAGCGGCAACCGCAAACAAACCGAAGACGCCGACAGCGCCGCAGGATTGGGATCTGCACCCGGTCTCGGAGACAGTGGCCATCACCCATTGGCACAAGGTGCCGCGTTTCGCCTTTGCCCGTATCGACATGCTGCCGGTGCCGGAGATCACGCCGTCCGATCAGGTGCTGTCGCTGACGGAGACATTCGATCACGTCCGCCGGCCACGCGGTACGACGCCACGGCCTGAACAGGCGCCCTGGCCGCGCGTCGCGCGCGTTCCGGCGATGCCGGCGATTGATACGCTGCCCGTGCCCGCGCAGTCATTGTTCGATATCGCCGAGCGCCACCAAAACCCGATC